>JBLIML010000004.1:0-76248 GCA_047638675.1 Planctomycetota bacterium
TAATTGGGATGCTGTGTGTGATAGTGCAGAGTTAAATGAAGCTGATCGCAATTTATTTTGGAAGCGGCAATTTCTAAACCCCTATGCTTTTGAAGGATATTAGGCTCAGTTCTCACATTGCATGGATACGGGACACTGATTAGTTAATAAGATAACGAGTCTCGATTGTTTCTAGCTATATATTATAAATGGAACAGTGAAGTATTCATTTGTCGACTTAACTTATTAACTAATCAGTGTCCCCTAACCCCTAACCCTATTGTCAACGGCAATGTCATAATGACTCACCGCGGTGACGTTCTGGAAACAGGTAATAAATCCTGTTGCTTCAACTAGAGTCAGAGAAAGAAGAAAAAACATACCAAATCATCTCCTTAGACTGGACAGTTCTGGGTGCTAATTGACACTCTGATCAGCTAACGACGTTAAATTACATAAATATACGGTAAAAGGTATATATAGGTAATATACTGAAAATCGTATAAAAATAATATATACGCATAAGCGTATAATGATGTAATATGCGAAATAGCGTATCTTTGAGTGGAGTGAGAATATGGGAATACGAAGCAATAAAGATTTTGGTGCTTATATCCGTCAGGCACGACAAAAGCAGAATTTACGCCAAATTGACCTGGCGAAAGCAGCCTCTGTTCGGCAGGCATTAATTTCTGATTTAGAGAATGGCGTGAACAGTGCCAGATTGGACACCGTGTTTAAAGTATTGGCAGCACTGAAGCTGGATTTATCGATTACCGATCGAGTGAAGCCAAATTTTGATCCTACGGAGTATTAATAGATGGGACGAAAACGCAGACAACGTGCTTTAGATATATATGTAGGCTCCAGCAAAGTAGGGCAATACACGCGAGCTGCAAACGGCTTAACCACATTTCGTTATTCAGATGAGTGGCTATCTAACTCAGACAAGTCATTTCCAATTTCAATGTCTATGCCATTGTCTAACCGTATTTGGTCTGGAGACCAGGTAAATAGTTATTTTGACGGTTTATTGCCTGATGACCAAACTATCAGGGAGAAGATCGCCGCTCGCGAACATGCAGAAGGTGCGACAAGTTTTGATTTGCTAGCAGTGTTAGGACGTGATTGTGTAGGCGCATTGCGATTTATCCCCGGAGGGGAAGATTCCGGTAGTCCATCAGAAATGCAGTATCGACCTATTAGTGATGATGAAATTGTCCAAAAGATAGAGGCTTTAGGCGCATCGCCTCTAGGAGTCGATATAGATAAAGATGATTTTCGTATTTCTATCGCAGGTATGCAGGAAAAAACTGCATTTTTGAAAATTGATGGTGAGTGGCAAATTCCATTAGGAGCAACACCGACCTCTCATATTTTTAAGCCAGCAATGAAGGGAGGGCCGAATGGAGCGGATTTTTCAGATACATCCTGGAACGAATGGTTCTGTTTAAAGCTCTGTAATACCTTTGGCTTGAATACAGCAGAAGCGGATGTTCGCTTGTTCGATAATAAGCCGGTCATTATCGTAGAACGCTTTGACCGTGTATGGAGAGACGGCACTCTATATCGTATTCCTCAAGAAGACTTATGTCAGGCAACTGGCGTTTCGCCAACCAGGAAATATCAGAATGATGGTGGTTTGAGTATGGTTGATATTCTGGGTTTTCTGGATGGGGCGGCAGATCCAAAGAAAGATAAGCTAACTCTTTTGAAAGCGCAGATTGTGTTTTGGCTTCTATCGGCCATTGATGGTCATGCCAAGAATTTTTCAATATTTCTAACGCCAGGTGGATATGAGTTAACTCCCCTTTACGACGTTATGTCAGCGGCACCTTATCCCGAGCTTTCACCGCATAAAATTAAATTGGCAATGTCGGCAGGTGATAATCGTCATTATCGCATCAAAGAAATTCTTCCCAGGCATTTTTATCAGACGGCGAAAAAAGGTGGGTTATCAGAAGAGGATATGGATGCGATATTCGGAGAGATAAAAGAAAGACTTGGTCGTGGATTTGATGAGGAGATTGCTGAAGCGCTTGCGATAGGAATGCCAGAAGCTTGTTACGCATCAATACTAGATGCCTTAGGAAATAAGGCAAAACGGCTAGAGTGATCCGGATCCGTCCTGTTGCGATGCAAGCCAACCCAATATTTAAAGACTACGCCATTGAATCCTACTGATATTAGATTGCCTGTTGTCGAAATTCTCGATGAGTTGAAGTCGACACTCAAACGGCAGCATGAGGCAATTCTGCAGGCGCCACCCGGCGCAGGAAAAACCACCCTTGTGCCGCTAGCACTGGTAGATGAACCCTGGCTAGAGCAAAAGAAAATATTAATGCTGGAGCCACGCCGCATTGCAACTCGCGCAGCGGCGCACCGTATGGCGGATCTGCTTCACGAAGCTGTGGGCCAGACCGTGGGATATCGAATGCGACTTGATACCAGGGTTTCCTCTCACACAAAAATCGAAGTGATTACAGAAGGCATCCTCACCCGGATGCTTCAGGAGGACCCCTCCCTTAGCGACGTAGGTTTGGTTATTTTCGATGAGTTTCATGAACGTAGCCTGGACGCGGATCTGGCGCTTGCCTTGTGCCTGAAGGGTCGATCCTTATTCAGGGAGGACGATCCACTTAAAGTACTCATCATGTCGGCAACGCTTGATAGCCATAAGCTGGCGGAGTTACTCAGGGCACCTGTTATCCAAAGTGAAGGCAAGCAATTTCCGGTAGATGTCATCTACGGCAAAGCTGTTCAGCCGCGAGAATCAATCAATAACAAGACGGTTGCGGCAACCCTAAGCGCACTGTCTGACAACCCCGAGAGCAGTATTCTCGTATTCCTCCCCGGCCAGAGTGAAATCAGGAGCGTGGAAGACTCGCTTAGGATCGAGTTACATAATAGAAAAATTAGCGGCGTTCATCTGTGCTCCCTGTATGGCAATCTTTCCCTGGAAGCACAACAAAGTGCTGTCGCACCGGTAGCAAAGCCCGGTGAGAGAAAAATCGTACTGGCAACCAATATCGCAGAAACCAGCTTAACCATCGATGGTGTGGATGTTGTCATCGACACGGGTCTCGCCAGGGAATCTGTCTTCGATCCGACAACGGGAATGACACGGCTGCACACACGAAAAATATCCCAGGCATCGAGCACACAACGAATGGGCCGGGCAGGCAGATTGCGCCCCGGAAAATGCTATCGGCTCTGGTCAAAAAGTCAGCAGGATCAGTTGGCGCCTCATGCAACGCCAGAGATATTAAGCGCCGACCTCACCTCGGTCGCGCTGCAACTTCTACAATGGGGGATAAATGATCCGATGGAACTCGCCTGGCTGGATCCACCAGCAAGCGGTCCCTGGTTGCAGGCAGTATCGTTGTTGCTGAGACTCGGCGCGATAGTAAAGTCAGATAAGGGACTACAATTAACTGAACACGGCACCCAGATGGCGGGCCTTGCCGTGCACCCTCGCCTTGCGCATATGCTGATCTGCGGCGAATCGATTGGGCATGCAGACACAGCCAGTCTCATTGCGAGCATCCTGTCCGATCGCGATCCATTGAGTCGGGAGACGCCTGATATGAACGAGAGAATTGATATCCTGCAGGGACAATCAACATGCCCGAATCAACATCGTGGCTGGTGCCGTCGCACCCGTCAGCTCGCCGAAAAAATTTCTGCGCAAATCAAACAGCTCGTCATCGCTACAGTGACGAACCCACTTAAGCCTCATCAGGTATCAGGCTATCTCATCGCCTGCGCCTACCCTGATCGGATTGCCAGGCGTCGACACGCTGGTGGCTTTCAATTGGCGAATGGCCGGGGAGCAAGCATCCCGGGAAACCATGCTCTGGAGGAGTCCAAGTGGCTAGCCGTCGCTGAGATCGGCGGCATCGCGAGATCGAAAGGCGACATGATTCGATCGGCTGCAACGTTAGATGAAACACTATTCGAATCACTACTCTCAGAGCAGGTGACGAACAACACCATTGTTGAGTGGGACAGCAAAACAAAACGCTTCATTGCCGAAGAAAGACAACAAATTGGCGATCTCGTTTTAAGCCGCAACAAACTCGCAAAGGTGCCGGCTGAGGCCAAGAAAGAAGCGCTCATAAAACATGTCCAAACCTCAGGCCTGGAAATCTTACCGTTTACACCGGAGCTTCGACAATGGCAGGCTCGCGTTGAACTCATCCGCGCTAATAGCGGCGATCTTACCTTGCCGGACGTGTCCGATGAACACCTGCTGGTTTCCATGAATGAGTGGCTTGGGCCGTATCTTGAACCCGTCAACCTGCTAAGCCATTTTAAGAAGCTTGATTTAAAATCCATTCTTACCTCGCTACTGACGTGGGAGCAGAATCAACAACTGAATGCACTGGCACCGCAACGCTTGCAGGTGCCTTCCGGTTCGAGTTACGCGATTGATTACACAACTACGCCGCCGGTACTCGCAGTCAAGCTGCAGGAAATGTTTGGATGTGTTGATACACCGACAGTCCTCAATGGCCAGGTGCCAATCACTGTCCATCTGCTATCGCCCGCCGGCAGACCTCTACAGGTTACTCAGGATCTGGCGGGGTTCTGGCAAACTTCCTATCAGGACGTCAGAAAGGAAATGAAGGGGCGCTATCCAAAACATCCGTGGCCGGAAGACCCGCAAAATGCCGTACCAACAAGAAGAACAAAACCGAGACGAAAGGATTAGAATGGTGCTCCAGGATAATAATATGAGACAAGCATGCTGACCCTCGGGCAAACCTACAACTTGCGTGTAGTAAAAATAATTGATCAGGGCGCCTATGTGGATGGGGAGGAACTGGGCGAAATCCTGTTGCCAACCAAACATTGCCCCCCTGACCTTGCGGTAGACAGTGAGCTACCTGTTTTCCTTTATCAGGATTCTGAAACCCGACTCATCGTCACGACACAAACTCCCAAAGTACAGGTTGGGGAATTCGCTTACCTGAAAGTTGTTGAGAACACAGATTACGGTTCTTTTATGGACTGGGGTCTGGACAAAGACTTGCTGCTACCTTTTGGCGAGCAGCACAGGCCAATGGAGGTGGACCGATCCTATCTGGTGTATGTCTATTTGAACAAGGCTGATGGCAGAATTACCGCTTCATCCAAAGTAGAAAAGTTTCTAGATACTCAATCGGCACACGACTTCGCACCAGGCCAACAGGTTGACCTTATTATCGCAAACAGCACTGACCTGGGATTTAAGGCCATTATCAATCACAGCCATTGGGGACTACTCTACAAAGATGAGGTGCATGAACGGCTTAGTTTTGGTCAATCGAGGCGTGGTTTCATTAAATTTGTGAGACCTGATGGCAAGATTGACCTGGCCCTCAGGGAGGAACAAATCACACGAGACCAATACACCATGACAGTTGTTAATTACCTCAAGGAGCACGATGGATTTGCAGCCGCTCATGACAAAACAGATCCTGAGATAATTCAGGCGCTTTTCGGTATGAGTAAAAAATCCTTTAAGAAAGTCATCGGCAGACTCTACAAACAGCGTATTATTAAGATTCAAACCGATGGCATTCGCCTCAACAATGAGACCACCAAGCCAACAAAAAACGGAACTTAACTATTAACAACAACGATATTCTCCGCCGACTTCGCTATGCATTTGATTTTAGCGATTCGAAAATGATCGCCGTCTTCGCACAAGCTGAGCTCGAAGTAAGCCGCAGCCAGGTAAGTGACTGGTTGAAAAAGGACGAAGACTCCGAGCAGCAGCCGTGCGATGACAGGATTTTGGCCTGCTACCTAAATGGCCTGATTAACGAGATGCGCGGCAAGAAAGAAGGTAGGCAACCGGAACCGGAAGACAAACTCGATAACAACATTATCTTCAGGAAACTCAAGATAGCCCTTAACCTGCAGGCTGAAGACATATTAAGAATTCTGGCGCTTGTCGATATTACGATAAGCAAGCATGAACTCAGCGCATTTTTCAGAAAGAAAGGGCACAAGCATTACAGAGAGTGTCAGGAACAAATCCTGAGAAATTTCCTACACGGTATCCAGATAAAATACCGAGACGAAACAGAGATCGAAAATAACGCAGACTAGTTCAGCAGCATAACGGCGAACCGCCCCAGCATCACGGGTTCAAACTTATGTGGCCAATATGATTTAATCTCTTAACCGGGGTTAGGGTAATCCTATCCCAGTTTGACGCGCACATTCTAAAAGGGACTGGACTGAGGCAATTCCAGCGTCGATTGATGTTGTTTTGCGTTCCCGAAAAGATCCAAAGACGCAGACCCTATTAATTCTATTAGCAGCAAGAGGGCCAGGAGTTTTTACTCGCCATGTGCGCTTTTTGTGTGTCACAATTGTGCCCTGTTATGCTCAGTTAGGCATATTTTGCAACGAACGCCCTGTCTAACTATTTGTTAATTAAAATGTTATATTTCCCAAAATAAATCTGAAAATCCCTATGTCGGTGGTTCAATTCCACCCCCGGCCACCATCTTCTTAAATACTGGTATTTAATTATGGAAAAATCGATCGATCAAGCCGTGCATCGCAGTAATTTGTACGGCACAAACCCCGAGCAAACCTATAGTGGTGCTCTCAGTTTCATGCGTCGTTTGTATACGCGTGAACTTAAAGGTGTGGATGTGGCTGTTACTGGCATTCCGTTTGATACGGCCACAACCAATAGGCCGGGAACACGTTTTGGACCGCGTTCAATTCGGGAGGCTTCCACGCAAATTGCCTGGGCGCAGATGGATGGCTGGGATTTTGATGCCTTTGATAAACTGGCGGTGATTGACTACGGGGACTGTGATTTTGACCACGGTCGGCCTGAAAAAGTACCAGCACGTATTCAGAAACATACGAAAGCGATAATTTCCGAAAATGTTGGCTTGCTAACATTGGGTGGTGATCATTTTATAACTTATCCGATTTTGAAAGCACACGCTGAGCTTTACGGCCCTTTATCCCTCATTCATTTTGATGCACATTCCGATACCTGGGCAGATGAAGAGGGTCGGATTGACCATGGCACCATGTTTTATCATGCCGCGAAAGAAGGGATTGTGAATGCGGAAAAATCAGTTCAAATTGGTTTACGTACGCACAATGATGATGCCTGGGGTTTTAATGTATTAAAGGCACCGTGGGTACATGAGCAGGGAATAAATGCAGTGGTCGAACGAACAAAGGAAATCGTTGGCGATAACTTATGTTATTTAACATTTGATATAGACTGTCTTGATCCGAGTTACGCTCCGGGCACGGGGACACCGGTGATCGGTGGTTTAACGACGCATCAGGCACAACAGATTTTGCGCGGCTTTGCCGGGATAAACCTGGTGGGTATGGATCTGGTGGAAGTAGCGCCGGCCTATGATGTCGGCGATATCACCTCACTAGCTGGCGCCAGTCTGGCCCTGGAGATGTTGTATGTTTATGCTTCCAATCCAAACCGCAAGTAGTTGCGTGTTTCGGCGTTGTTAGCGTAAATCCATTAAACGAAAATAAATCATACCGAGCGCGACAAGGTTGTTTCCGATCCATTGACTGCCGGGAATGCGGAAATGTCTGACATCATTGAACAAATCAAATCTTTCGAAGGTGCCGGAAATCGTCTCAGCCAATATTTCCCCGACAAGGTGGGTGACGTTTACGCCGTGACCTGAATAACCCTGTGCATAATAGATATTGTCATCCAGTCTGCCGATGTGAGGAATACGGTTAATCACGATGCCGATTTTACCACCCCATTCATAGTCGATTTTTACCTCTTTTAGTTGAGGGTATATTTTTATCATTCTCGGCAGCATGGTTTTTTTGATACTTAAGGGATCACGCCCGGAATAATTACAACGTCCACCAAACAACATGCGTTTATCTGCGCTTAATCTGAAGTAATCAAGCACGTAATTTGGATCACACACGGCCATATCAAGCGGGTTTATTTCATGAGCCAATTCATCCGACAAAGGCTCGGTGGCAATGATGAAGCTTCCCGCGGGAAAGACTACGCCGCTAAGTTTTTGCTGTTCAAGTGCATGATAAGCATTGCCAGCCAGAATAACGAAATCACTTTCAACATAACCGTTTTCGGTATGCACTCTGGGTCTTTTACCGTGTTCAATTCGGGTGACAGGCGATTGTTCAAATAGGCTCGCGCCCTGCTCTACAGCGGCCTTCGCTTCACCTATACACAAGTTCAAAGGATGCAGGTGACCATTCGCCATGTTAATCAAACCTGATCGGTATGCTGTTGTCCCCAGTACATCCGACATTTCTTCTGTGGGAACCATTCTTACTTCGTGAGGGAAATTATGCTTTTGAAATTCTTCGTATTGTTCGATTAAATCGCGTTCGTGTCGTGCTTTGATGGCGACGTCCATGTAGCCGAACTTCAGATCGCAATTGATTTTGTATTTTTCGACACGCAGCTTCACTATTTCGTTGCCCGCCCAGCGCATTTGCCAGAGAAGGTCACTTATATTTTTATCCTGGTATTTTTGCAGGCGCGCCTCACCACTTATACCACCAATCAGCTGTCCGCCATTTCGACCGGAAGCGCCCCAGGAAACCTGATTGCTTTCCACAACACAGACCTTGTAACCACGTTCGGCCAGGTGCAAGGCTGAAGATATACCGGTAAAACCCGCACCAATGATACAAACATCCGCGCTATGTGCGCCTTCGAGTACTGGATAATCAGGAATACTATTTGCAGTTGCTGCGTAATAGGAGCCGGTGTGGGGCTGTGGCGAATTGCTGGACATAAGGTGATTACTCGTTAAAGACTGGGATGGTTATCTTGCCATTTCAAATGTGTTTGCAGGTTTGCGCCGATTTGTAAAACGGTTAAATCATCATAAGTTCGGCCAACTATTTGAATGCCGGTGGGCACGCCGTTTTCGGCTTTGCCGGAAGGCACCGATAATACGGGGCATCGACCAAGCATATTAAATGGCCAGGTCATGCACTCATCAAGAATCAGTTTAAATGCCTGAGGTTTGCCTTCTGCTGGCCAGCCGCTCGTTGCTATGCTCGGGCAAATCAGGGCTTCAAAATCATCGAGAATATCGCCAAGGTCCTTATACATTTCACCTGCCGCGCTGATTGATTGAAGATATTCTTCCGTGCTTGTGGCGAGACCCATTTCCGCCCATTCAATACTGTAATCATCCATTTTTTCTTTTCCCTGAGAAAAGCGTTTGGCAATATCCCTGCCGGTGCGAAAACCAAGATGCGCTTTTGCAGCATTGCCCACCGTCACTTTCCAGGGAATATCGACTTCCTCAACTGTTGCGCCCAGATCTCTCAATGCCTGACAGGCTGTGTTCATGTTATTGCGCACAACTGGCGCTACATTAAAAAACCCGAGGTCAAAGGAACAGGCGATCCGCATGTCCTTGATCTTATCGAAGCGACTGGGTACTTCGAGTTTTGGTCGGAGACTGGCTATGTCGTGAGGGTGAGGTCCATTGATCACCTGAAACATCAGCGCGCAATCTTCGACTGTTCGCGCCATGGGTCCGTTATGGTTATAGCTATCGAGGGCGTAATAAGCCTCACCCTCCGGTACCCGGCCGTAACTTGGTTTTAAACCCACAAGGCCACACAAACTTGCCGGGACTCTGATTGAACCGGCAATATCAGAACCGCTTGCCAGAGTACTTGTGCCAGCAGCGAGCGATGCACCGGCGCCACCTGAGGACCCGCCGGGACTGTAGTCGAGATTCCATGGATTACGCGTTATGCCATGCAAACGATTACGGGTAAATACGGCGCTGGAAAATTCCGGGACATTGCTGCGCGCATGTATGACAGCTCCGGCATCAATCAGTCTTGTTACTAAAGGATGGTCACTCTCATCAATATTGTCTTTGAATAACAAAGAACCTTGCGTCGTATTTTCCCCGCGCATGTTTGTTTCATCTTTAAGGGCGACACTTATTCCCGTCAGAGGTCCCAGCTTATCCGGCGATTTCAGGTAGGCAAGTTCAGCCTGTTTGGCCAGGGCTCTCGCTATTTCGAAGCGCTCGTAGGAGAAGGCATTTATTTTGGGTTCAACAATTTCCGCTCTGGCAATTTGTGCATCCAGCAGCTCAAGTGGTGAGAGAGACTTAGTTTTGAACAGCGTTATTGCTTCAGTGGCGCTTAAATAGCAAAGCTCGTCGTTTTTACTGACAGTCGATTGCATAAGGTCTTGCTTTCGACTTATTTGGAAAGCGACAGACGCTCGAGAGTAGCCGTTAATGGCACACCGTTCTCATCCCAACCTCGCAATTTATAATAGTCAGGCAACATTTCATCTAGACGACATACCAGTCCTTTTGCTGACCCGCTAGTTGCCGGTTCATTAAGAATTCTGGGAGGCAAAGAATCGTCCTTAATGGTGAGATGGGCGATCAGGTTAAATTGCTTCTCCAGATTCCATATGCGTTCGCCGGTTTCCAGCAAACGTTCTAGATCCCAATTGCCTTCACATGCCATGTTAATTTGCCCGGCGAAAAGCTCCTCTGACATTCCTGCGTCCCCGGGGAAAAGGCATAAGCCGCTGGAGTCAACAGCGGCGATATAATCTTGAGAGTCTTTTACCACCTGCGCTTTGTTATCAGGTTCTGTTGTTTCGAAATCATCTTCGTAGGGACTGGCGCGTAAGTGACAGGCGCCGCGATTACTGGTCGCATAGGCCAGACCCATGCCCTGCATACTGCGCCCATCATAGGCCGCGAATTCCTGGCCTTTTACTGACATGGAAAGTTCAGGGTGCCCGTATTTTTCACACAGTCGGCGAGATCCCTTACCAATATCGATACCAAATCCTTCTGCCCTGGCAGTCGCTTCTGTCATCGCACATAAGGCTTCGGCAGAACCAAAATTCAGTTCAATACCACCTGTATCTTTTACAGTTATAGCACCAATGTCATATAATTCCATTGCCGCCGCGATAGAACCGCCGAGTGAAATCGGATCCATTCCATACTCGTTACACAGAAAACCGCAGTAAGTTGCCGCATCTATATCCGCAACGCCCACCGCCGAGCCAAGTGCAAAGGCAGTTTCGTACTCAAGCCCACCTGAGGCACCATGGTATTGCGGTTTGTCTTTTACGGAAAAGTGTTCAGGGTCTATGTGACATATACGCCCACATGCAATAGTGCAGCCGAAGCAGGCACTGTTTGTTATCAGGTTCGTATGCTCGTGCGCATTCGGAGAGTGCATCGCTTCAACATTTATTTTATCTGCGCCCTCAAACTGGACTTCTCGAAAATTACGCGTGGGTAGTGTGCCAAAGGTGTTGGTGATATCCATCATTGAAAGCGTTCCTTCGCGAGTTAAGGCGGCTCGATCGTCACTTTTCTGCATAACAGCTTTGACTTCATTCGTTATTCGCATAAACCCGGCTGGGTCTGAAACAGTGACACCTCGATAACCTCTTACCGCGATCGCTTTCAGGTTTTTTGATCCCATTACGGCTCCCACACCCGAACGTCCGGCTGCCCTGTGCATATCGTTGACGATGCAGGCAAAGCGGCAGGTATTCTCACCGGCAGGTCCGATGGAGGCGATGCGAATCAGTGGGTCCTGGTGAATGGTTTTAATAAGGGGCTCTGTTGCCCACACTGTTTTTCCCCAGAGGTGATCAGCAGCTAATAACTCCACATGATCGTTTTCGATATAGAGATAAACAGGGTTAAGCGCTTTTCCTTCGATGATGACCAGGTCGTAGCCGGCCATTTTTAATTCTGCGCCAAATTGGCCGCCGGAGTTTGAGCAGGCGATGGCTCCTGTTAGCGCACCTTTTGTAATAACAGAATAACGGCCGCCCGTTGATGCCATTGTCCCGGTCAGGGGACCCGTAGCGAAGATAAGTTTGTTCTCTGCTGACAAAGGATCGACGGCGGGATCGATTTCTTCAAATAGATATTTTGTCCCCAGACCCCTTTGGCCCAGATAGGACATTGCCCACTCCATATTGAGTGGCTCGGTAACACATTCGAGGGAGGCGAGATTAACTCGCAGTAATTGACGTTGCCAGGCCATATAGTCGTAGGAGATTAATTACTTTGAGAAATGCCGAGTTCCTTCGCTGTCAAATCAAGACATTTATGAGCAAGCTCAATCAATTCATCTATATTTTCTTTTGTCATGGTCAGTGGCGGTGAAATGATCATGGTCTCTCCAACAGCTCTCATTACCAGGCCATTATCGAAGCAAAAATCACGACACATCTGTCCTACATTATCAGCGGATTCAAAAAATTCGCGACTGGCCTTATCCTTTACTATCTCAAGAGCACCAATAAAACCAATGCCTCTTGCCTCACCAACCAGGGGATGATCTGCCAATTCCTTCCAGCGTTTTTGTAAGTAGGGGCCTGTATTTTTTGCTACATTTTCAATGATTTTTTCATCGCGCAAGATATTGACGTTGGCGAGCGCGACAGCGCAGGCTGCGGGATGACCGGAGTAGGTAAAACCATGGGCGAACTCTTCCCCTTCAGATATGAGCAAATCCGCAACGCGATCGCCGACCATGACGCCGCCAATGGGCAGGTAACCCGATGAGAGACCTTTGGCGATGGGAGTAAGATCGGGTTTTATTTGAAAGTAATCCGATCCAAACCAGGTGCCGAGTCGACCAAAGCCGCAGATAACTTCATCTGCTATTAGTAAAATGTCGTACTCGTTACAGATGCGTTGTATTTCCGGCCAATAGGTATCAGGAGGAATGATGACGCCACCAGCCCCCTGGACAGGCTCGGCTATAAAGGCCGCGACCTGGTCTGCGCCGAGGCTAAGAATTTTTTCTTCGAGTAAACGTGCGGTTTTAAGTCCGAATTCCTCCGGCGATAAATCACCGCCATCACGATACCAGTAGGGAGGCGCGATATGTGTGATCCCGGGAATGGGCAAGTGCCCCTGTTCATGAACGGCCTTAAATCCACCCAGGCTGGCAGCGGCGATCGTACTGCCGTGATAAGCATCAAAACGACTGATGATCATTTTTCTATCAGGCTTGCCCGCGAGATCCCAGTAACGTCGCACTAATCTGATTACCGTATCATTTGCTTCCGATCCGGAATTTGTGAAAAAAACGCGATTCAAATGCGGGGGAGTCACCTCGGTGAGCAGCTTTGATAGTTCAATGGCAGGTGGGTGCGATGACTGAAAAAAACTATTGTAAAAAGGCAATTCAAGAAGTTGTTTATAGGCCGCATCAGCAAGTTCTTTTCTGCCATAACCAATATTCACGCACCACAAACCAGCCATGGCATCGAGCAGCCGTTTACCCTCAGAGTCCCATATGTAAACGCCATCGGCACGCGTGATTACCCGACAGCCTTTTTCCCCCAAAGCTCTGGTGTCTGTAAAAGGGTGTAAATGATGATCACGGTCAAATGCCTGCCAACTTGCTGTATCTTTTGCCGTCGCGGTATTCATGAGCCTTATACCTTCAATAATAAATGTTCACGTTCCCATGAACTAATCACCTGGGAAAATGTTTCATATTCTAACTCCCTTACTGCCGTGTAGAGTTTGACGAACTTGTCACCGAGGATATTTCGAAGTGGTTTACAATTTAGAAGAAGGTCAATTGACGAGTGCAGATCTCTCGGCAGTGAAATATCATTTTCATAAGCGCTGCCCTCAAGCGGTTTCGTGGGCACCAGTTTCTCCTGCATCCCCAGATATCCGGACGCCAACGATGCCGCTATTGCAAGGTAGGGGTTAGTATCGGCACCCGCTATCCTGTTTTCGACGCGTGTATTCTCGGCAGTTGATATTGGAATACGCAGGCCGACGGTTCGATTATCAAATGCCCAATCTACATTAATAGGTGCCGAATTGTGTGGGGCGATGCGCCTGTAAGAATTAACATTAGGCGCAAATATCGACATGGCTGCCGGGATATAGGTTTGCTGACCGGCAATGTAATTTCTAAAAACGTTATTGGGCTTACCTGACTTATTGATAAAAATATTTTTACCTGTTTTCCGACTGACAATACTTTGGTGTAAATGCGTTGAGCTGCCGGGTTCATCTTGATGTGGCTTGGCCATAAAAGTTGCATACATGCCATGTTTGAAAGCGGCTTCACGAACAGTTCGCTTAAATATGAACACCTGATCCGCGAGATTCAGGGCATCACCATGTTTAAAGTTAACTTCGAGCTGAGCAATGCCATCTTCGTGAGAGAGTGTTTCGAGATCAAGTCCCTGTATTTCAGAGAAACCATAAATATCTTCAACAACACCTTCAAATTCATTCAGCGCATCGAGACTAAGGGTTTGTCTCGATTTTTCCTGTCGCCCGGATCGACCCACAGGTGGTTCGAGTGGCTGGTTTGCGTCTGTATTAACTTTGACCAGGTAGAATTCAATTTCAGGTGCAATGACGGGTCTCCATCCTTTTCTTTTATATAATTCCAGCACATGTTTTAGCACATAACGGGGAGCAGTTTGGATGGGGCTTCCATCAAGACTATAACAATTATGGATAATTTGAGCCGTGGGTTCCGAGGCCCAGGGGACTTTGCGAAGTGATTCGAGGACGGGTCTGGCTTCCATATCAATGTCAGTAGGGTTTATGTCATCGACGTAATCTGTGTATTCACCACTAATTGTTTGTGTGAACATAGCTTCCGGAATACGGACACCGTTATCTTCCAGGTAGCGATCCGCGGGCACAATTTTTCCTCGCGCAGTTCCGGCGAAATCGGGAATTATCGCTTCCACTTCTTCAATTCGGTTTTCTTCAAACCACTGTTTGATAAGAGTCATTTTCTTTGGCTACTATTGGTGATAAATATTTTTCTTAGTCCACAATTTTGAAAATTCATTGGATTAAGCGTGTATTAAAGCTAGTGATAATAGCGACAGCCCAAGGAGCAGGAAGTTGCCTGAAAGCTTTAAAGGTAATGTCGAAAGGTCAAAACTGCTTCACAGTAAAGCATCGTCCAGCCCTTGTGCTAATAATTTAAGCGCCAGGGTGCTGTGGAGCTGTTAAGCCTTCGGTACTCCAGTATCTTAATTCAAGTGTTGTGTAAAACACAAGCGCTAAGGGACAGAATTATGAATGAGGGTTCATTCATTAATAATTATTAACTAATTGATATAAATATAAAATATATTATTACCTTATGTCTCTATTTCTTTAAAAATCATCAGAAAATTAAAATTTGAAGTTGTATATGCACAACGAATACGATATTAATCCGCCATTACTGGAGAATTTTAGTATCCTCCCATTTTTCACGACAAGTTCTCATTGGTGCTTACGTAATGGATATAGCTGAACCGTTAAAGATACTGGGTAAGGTTGACATCGCCGAACTGCAAAGCCGGATCCTCTCTCTGGATGATGAGGCCTGGCTTGAGCAGGACTATCGACAAAAAGAATATGATGTACACCGTTACACGGAATCGGTGGTTCTCATATTTACCGATGGCTCTGGTTGGCCAGATATAGAAGTGAGCAAGCAGCCCGGTTGGGACAAGTTGGCCGATGTCGCCGTGCCGGTTATGCACAATATAGTGGAAAACTTTTATCCCGCTGGCGGTACTATCATCCGCGCAATGGCGGCCAAACTGCTTCCTGATGGAAAAATAAAACCACACCGGGATTCACATCCTTCCTTTCACCATGGCCACAGAATTCATGTTCCAATCACAACAAATTCCAGAGTAAGGTTCATGATAGACGGGCGACCCTATAAATTTGAAGTGGGTCAGGCCTATGAAATAAATAATCAAAAAACGCACAGTGTGATGAATAAGGGAAAAGAAGGGAGAATTACCTTTATTTTTGACTATGTCCCACCCAACTTAATTGATCGCTCTGGCCAATAAGTAAATCCACATTTAGCATGAATGGTGTATTGATGCAGTTCATTGAAATCTAGGATCCGGCTCTAACAATAAGTTGCTCGTCTGTTTTTCGTTGTTTTTCCTGTCGTATCAATAGCCAACCTGCAAGCGCGACGCCAATGCTTACGATAGTAATAATGAGAGTGGCCAGGGCGTTTATGTCCGGTGTTACGCCGAGTCGGATCTTGGAATAGATCCACATTGGTAGCGTACTGGCGCCCGGTCCGGAAACGAAGCTGGCAATAATAAGATCATCGAGAGACAGGGTGAACGCCAGTAGCCAGCCGGATAACATTGCGGGAAAGATCAAAGGTAAGGTAATGTCCAGCGTTACGCGAAACGGTCTGCCGCCCAGGTCCATCGCGGCTTCTTCCAGTGACTGATCCATCGAGATTAATCGTGATTGGACAATGACAGCGACATAAGCCATTGAGAAAGTGATGTGTCCAATCATGATGGTGGTTGCGCCTCGTTCACCGGGCCAACCCGTTAAATCCTGCATAGTGACAAACAACAAAAGCAAAGATAGCCCTGTGATAACTTCCGGCATCGCCAACGGTGCTGCAATCATCCCGGTAAAAAGCAATCTGCCACGGAAACGGCCCATTCGAGTCAGCGCAAGGCCCGCCAGTGTCCCCATAAGGGTAGCAAAGGTAGCGCTAATAAGGGCGATACGAAGACTGAGTAAAGTCGCTTCGATTATTTGTCTGTTTTCCAATAAAGCCAGGTACCAACGAAATGAAAAGCCGCCCCACACAGATACAATTCTTGAATCATTAAAGGAGTAAACCATTACCAGAATAATGGGTACATAAAGGAAGGCATAACCAAAGCAAAGCACAGTGATCAAAAAGCTTGATCGCTTGCTATTCATGGTGCGTCCTGTGATTCCGGTGCCTGAAAGTGTTGAAAAAGCATCATTGGCAAGATCAGGATTAGCAAGAGAATAGTGGCAACGGCTGCTGACAATGGCCAATCACGATTACCGAAAAATTCATCGTAAAGTGTTCGACCAATCATCAGCGAATCCAGTCCGCCCAGTAAAGATGGAATAACAAATTCCCCCAGGGCGGGAATAAATACCAGCAAACTACCGGCGACGATGCCGGGCAGGGAAAGTGGCAGCGTGATATCGCGAAAGATAACCAGCGGTTTCGCACCTAGATCAGCGGCGGCGTCATTCAAATCAAAATCCAGTTTTTCCAGATTAGCGAAAAGTGGCAGGATCATAAAAGGCAAATAAGAGTAAACAATACCCAGATAGACAGCGAAATCGGTATATAGCAGTTTCAGAGGTTGTTCGATAAGTCCCAGTGCGATTAAGGAATTATTGATTAAACCGTGGGTGCTCAACATTCCCATCCAGGCATAGACTCTGAGTAAAAACGATGTCCAGAACGGCAGGATGATCAGGAACAGAAAAATATTGCGCCATACTGAATCTGCCCGAGCTATAGCGTAAGCCATTGGATATCCAATGAGTAAGCAAAGACAGGTCGATATAAAGGCAATTTTTAGTGATTTGAAATAGCTTATCCAGTAAAGATCATCCTCCATCAGGAATCGATAGTTATCCAGAGTGAAATGAAAAGAGATGTTTGCGTTTTCCGAAAACTCAAGCAATGGTGTAAAAGGCGGGAGCGCCACTACAGGGTCAGAAAAACTGATCTTGAAAATAATGGCGAAAGGCATGAGGAAAAAAATCAGAAGCCATAAATAGGGTGCCAAAATAACAAAACGTCGCCACAATATATCCAGCGTTCTTTGTTGAGACAAAGGGGCATTCATTCGGTTAGCACGACGCTGCTTTGCGCATCCCAGGACAGGTAGACTTCTTCATCCCATTCAAGAACACGTTCAGCTGAGCGCACTCTGTTTTGTGCACTAACCTGAACAATTTTACCCGAGGCTGTTTTAACCCTGTAAATTGACAAATTACCGTGATAACCCAGATCCCAGACAACACCTTTTATAACGGACAAACCATTTCCCTGTGGTCGATCTTTATCTATAGTTATTTTTTCTGGTCTGACGGCAATAGTTAGTTCAGAACCCACTACTGTATCAATAGGATTCACGGCCAGTATTGTTGTCCCCGTTTCCTTACATTTCATTTCCAGTTCTCTGTCATTGAGTTTACTTACAACACCTTCAAACAAGTTTATGCTGCCAAAAAAATCGGCGACATAGCGATTGACAGGATATTCGTAGATTTGCTTTGGTGTGCCAGTTTGTATCACTTTGCCACTATGCATAACCGCTATACGTGAGGAGAGAATCATGGCTTCATCTTGATCATGGGTCACAACGATAAAAGTTATGCCGATTTGATCCTGAATATTCATCAATTCAAATTGAGTATGCTCACGCAGTTTTTTATCAAGTGCGGCAAGCGGTTCATCCAGCAATAAAACTTTTGGTTTTTTAATAAGCGCTCTGGCCAGCGCAACGCGTTGTCGCTGTCCCCCAGATAATTGATGAGGCTTACGTTTTGCAAACTCCGTCATTTGTACCAGTTCGAGCATTTCCTCTACACGGTTTTGTATTTCCTGTTTTCTTACGCCTTCTTTTTTTAGACCATAGGCAACATTTTTCTCAACCGACATATGTGGAAATACTGCATAAGACTGAAACATCATGTTCACCGGGCGCTCGTATGGCGGCACGGTAGTCATGTCAACTCCGTCAATAAGGATCCTGCCAGCGGCAGGTGTTTCGAATCCGGCAAGCATGCGCAATAATGTGGTCTTACCGCAGCCGGATCCACCGAGAATAGCAAAAAATTCATTCTTATAAATATTGAGATTTACATTATCCACCGCCAGATAACCATCAAAGTCTTTTGAAATATTTTCAATCTGAATGAAGGGCGCTTCATCCGGAGCCTGCCAGACGGGTTTTAGTTGAGATGTTGCATCAATCATTTTGAATGGTTAGCTATCTTCAAATTCCGGTTTTCATTCGCGTCCATGCCCTCGAACGTGGACGTTCCTTTTTGGGTGAGAAAACTACCACAGCTTGCAATCTTTTTCTCACGCTTGCATTGGGGTAAATCCCGGGATCGCTCGTGATCTCAATATCTACAAGCGGAGTAGCGGATTTATTGCCGTTAGCATAACCGGTAAAATTGGAGATAGCTGCAATAACTTCCGGGCGTAACAAATAGTTTATAAGAAGGAGTGCATTACCTGGGTGTGGGGCATCGGCCGGTATAACCAGTGTGTCGAACCAGTTATGCACACCCCTGGAGAACATGGCAAAACCCAGATTAATATCAATGTCAGCTTCTTTAGCCCGTCTTTTTGCGACGGAGTAATCACCCGACCAGCTCATGGCTGCACAAACTTCCTTATTCGGCATATCAATCAACATTTTTCCCGAACTGAAATATTTTATATAGGGGCGAATTGCCTTTACTACCTGCTCGGCCTCTTTCAAGTGTTGTGGTTCGATCGAGTTTGCGTGATGACCAAGATAATTCATTACCGAAGGTATCGTATCAATCGAACCGTCCAGTAAACTGACGCCACAATCGCTTATGCGGGACAGAATTTTCGGATCGAAAAAAAAGTCAGCAGTCTCCAATGATACTTCGGGGATACGTTCCTTTAGCAAGTCAATGTTGAAGGCGACGCCGGTTGTTCCCCACATATAAGGTGCTGCATGTCGATTGTCCGGATCGAAGGCAGATAGCTTATTCAAAAGCTCGGGATCAAGGTGATGCCAGTTAGAGAGTTTGCTCCGGTCCAGTGTCTGATAAATACCTGCAGTAATTAGTCTTGCGGAAAATGATGCTGAATGGAGAACAAGATCATAGCCACTTTTACCTGCCAGCAATTTGGCATCTACAATGTCGGTCGTATCGTAAATATCGTAATTGACCTTGATACCGTATTCTTTCTCAAAATTGCTCAGGGTATCTGGTCCGATATAATCTGCCCAGTTGTAAAAATTAACAATTTTTTCTTCTCCTGCATACAAATTCTGTAGCAGAAAAAAAGTCGCCAGTAGAATAAATAGATTTCTAATCATTATTAACCTGGCTTTGTAAGCCAGAGATAGTCTGTCTACATATCTGCGAGACCGCGTTTTAGCAGGCCTTTCGCAATAATCATACGCTGTATTTCACTTGTGCCTTCCCAGATACGATCAACACGCAACTCTCTGAAATACCGTTCGGCCAGGTTTTCGCGCATATAGCCGCGACCACCGAATATTTGTACTGCGCGATCTGCCACTCGATTGGCCATCTCAGATGCATAGAGTTTTGCCATAGAACAACGCGCATGTAATTGTTTCAAGTCATCACCACGATCATGTGCCTGTGCTGCCTCAAAAGTCATGAGTCGAGCGGCCCAGAGTTCTGTGACGCTGTCTGCCAACATAAATTGAATGGCCTGTTTGCTTGCCAAAGGCTCACCCTGAATATCACGGTTTTTGGCGAATTCAGCCGCTTCCTCTATCAAACGTGCCGCCGCTCCACAACATCGGGCTGCTATCATCATACGTTCGTGACGAAACCAGCTTCTCGAGTACTGCATGCCCTCTCCTTCGGCACCAATGCGCATCGCATCCGCTACGAAGACATCTGTGAAGCGATAAGTTGGGTGATGAGCGGCGTATGTATGACTGAATAAAGGGTTGGCGATAACTTCTACGCCCGCTGTATTAATATCAAGAAAGAAGAGCGCGTGTTCGCCATTTTCTAATTTAGCCTGTATAAAAAAATAGTCGGCAAGATTGGCACTGGTTACGTACCATTTTTCACCGTTGATGGTATAACCACCTTTACACTTCGTTGCCCTTGTATTTATCGTCTCGTTTGAACCTGCCTCCGCTTCAGTGATGGCGTAGCACTCTTTTCGAGAGCTATCTATGAGAGGCAATATATAATTTTCTATCTGCTGTTTGCTGCAGGCTTCAAACATCCACTGTTGCGCTTCGGAAAAACACCAGCATAAGGCATTGGTTACTTTTCCAAGTTGCTCCCAAACCGCAACTTGTTCCGTCATACCAAGTTCGAGACCGCCGAACTTTTTCGGCACATCCATTTTGCTAAAACCCAGTTCTATCGCAAGTAAGTTGTGTCGTTTACTTATCTTCTCTGGCAGCACGCCTCCGTTAAATTCGGCCTCAATTTCCCAGGGCTTTAACTCTTCTTCGGTAAACTTGAAAGCTTTCCCCTGCCATTCTCTGGCGTTATCACTTAATACGAGATCCATAAGGTCTAATCGCTTAGTTGTTACTGAAATGATTTGGAAACATAACGGCGAGATAATCAAAACATATCTCACAGGCTTCTTTACGATTTATCGCGTTTGGCGTCATTAAAAGATCCAGCCACAGACCGTTTACGAGGGCAGATAAACCAACCGCAAATGACTGTGATTTGATATGCTTGTAGGCAGGGTCTTTTTTCAATTCGTCACATAGTTTTGCCAGCACATTATTGGCTATTTCGTCACTTTTCGCACAAATCTGCAAGTAAGTTGGTCTGGACTTTGCTTCGCCCCAATAAGCGAACCATACGGCGAGTTTTTTCCTGTCACAAACTTTTGCACTAAAATCGAGGTTCACCAATGCGGCCATTTTTTCTTCCGCTGAATCGCCTGCTTTGTTTACTGCCCTGGTGCAAATGTCCTGATACTCATTCGAAAGATATAACAAAGTCTCTTCAAGCAATTTATCTTTGCTCTGGAAATGCAGATTCACGATACCCAGGCTCAAGCCAGCATCCTTTGTGACATCGGCCATCGTCGTTCCGGCAATACCACGATTAGCGATACAATTTATCGTGGACTTGATGAGCTGCTCGCGTCGACGTTCTTTGCCCGTGACTCTGCTATTTGAGACTGCCTTTTGCGCTGCAATTACCATGAAAGATATTGTTTATCGCTCGTTTAAAAACATGAGTACATTACCTGCAAATTTGTATTTAGCAAGTATTTTATCACAAAATATGAATGAATAATCATTCATATTTGTAGACAATTTATCTGGCGCGTGGCATGCTGACAGCCCAATCCAAACCAATGGAGGCTATATGAGTCGTGTACACACCAAATCAAATGCACAGTTTCAAAAGGCAATAAAACGCCTCCCGCTTGGCGTTTCTTCCAATTTTCGCTATTGGGGCGAAGACAAAACTATTTATGCGAAACGCGGTAAAGGTGGCCGCTTGTGGGATATCGATGATAACGAATACATCGATTACCGACTTGGCTATGGCCCGGCGATCCTTGGCTATGCAGATGAACGTGTCGATCAAGCCGCTCGTGATGGTATGAATGTTGGCGGCGTGTTTGCGCTCTCAACTGAACTCGAATATACGGTCGCCGATCGGATATGCAAAATGGTGTCATCAGCTGAGCTGGTGCGATTTTCCATATCCGGTACGGAGGCCGTCATGGCAGCATTACGGCTGGCTCGAGCTTACAGTGGCAAAGATGAATACGTATTGGTAGAGGGCGGTTATCACGGCGTCTTCAGTGAAGGTTTGTGGTATTCAGAAGTTGAAGATTGGAAGGTGAGTGAGGGTGATCCGGAATTAATGCCATACAGTGAAGGGGTACCCGAACTTTACGGCCACCTTATTCATAGTGTCCCCTTAAACGATGCTAATCGTGTTGAGCGTTTGTTTCAGCGACATGCTGGCAAAATCGCGGCTTTTTTGATTGAACCCATGATGGGAAATTGTTGTTCCATCACCGCTGAACAGCAATACCTGAAAGACGTACGTGAATTATGTACAAAGTATGATGTGATTTTGATCATCGATGAAGTTAAGACTGGTTTCCGGGTGGCTAAAGGTGGTGTTCAGGAGCTTTTAGGCGTTGATGCTGACCTCTCAACTTTTGCGAAATCAATGGCCAATGGATACCCGATTTCAGCCTTGGTGGGTCAGGAGGAGATCATGAGAATGATTGGTAACGGCGTTGTACATGGCGGCACCTATACGGCTCACTCTGTTTCAATAGCAGCGGCAAACAAGACACTTGAAATTCTCGATGAAACGCCTGCCCTGGCCAATATTGCTGAATATGGAATTAAACTTCGTGATGGCCTGGATAAAATATTGTCACGCCGAGGTATTCCGCATTGTTTTGTTGGCCATCCAGCTATGTCAGGTATGTTTTTTAGTGCAACGCCACCTAGTAACTACCGTGATTGGGTGAAAACCGATTACACATTTTACGACACGCTCGCGCCGAACTTGCATGATCTGGGTATTCTGGTTGAACCGGATTCTCGTGAACCCTGGTTCATGTGTGAAGCGCACGATGATAAGTGCTTTGACGAAACTATTTTGAAATTTGAACAGGCAGTCGATATAACTATCGAGCAACTTCAACACACAACTAACAATCCGGTACAAAAAGTTAATTGAGATGAAAACATGAAAAAGTATGACGCCATAGTGATTGGTGCTGGCCATAACGGCCTCACCAATGCTGCTTACTTAGCCAAGTCCGGTTTGAAGGTATTGGTAGTTGAAAAAAATCCCTGGATAGGCGGTGCGTCCGTGAGTCGTTCTCTCTATGAAGGCTGGACTTATTCGAATTGCTCCTATGTATGCAGTTTATTTCGCCCGGAAATTTATCGAGATCTTGAACTGGCGCGTCACGGTTTGCAGGTTATTCCTTATGAAGGTGGTCTTACCTTTATGCAAAATGGAGATTACTTCGGTAACTATCCGGATGCTGAACGCCATCATCGAGAAATTGCGAGACACTCCGCGCGTGATGCCAATGCTTATGACCGTTATAGCGCCGATGTGTCGAGGCAAACACGTCTTATTAGACCTTTTTTAATGAGAACACCCCCCGATCCTACCTCTTTCAAACCTGGTGATGTGATGGAGCTGATTCACATGATCAAGACTTACTGGGATCTCGGCGAGGAAATTCTCTATGACACGATCCGTTTCTGGACGATGAGCGTGGGTGATTTTCTTGATGGGTATTTCGAATCCAATATTCTAAAAGCGCATCTTGCGGGCTCCGGCATTATCGGTACGGCGCTTGGTGTCTACTCACCGGGTACAGCTTACGTATTATTACACCATTATATGGGGGATGTGGACGGCAGTATTGGTTCATGGGGTTTTGCCCGTGGAGGAATGGGTTCGATTGCTAAAGCCCTGGCTGGTTCTTTCGAGTCATTTGGTGGTGAGATCATGGTCGATGCGGGTGTCGATAAAATTCTTGTTAAAGATGAAAAAGTGACTGGCGTGGTGCTCGAGAATGGCGATGAGCATTATGCGGACATTGTTATATCTAATCTGGATCCGAAGCGTACCTTTCTCAATATTATGAATGAAGAGGATTTGCCAGCAGATGTCGTTAAGAAGGCGAAGAATTTCAAGATTAGAGGCTCTTCTGGAAAACTGAATATTTCTCTGGATGGCATGCCTTCTTTCAAAGCAATCCCTGATGGCCATGAATTGTTGAAAGCCGATTTTCATTTTATCGATTCAATGGAACGCATGGAACGCGCCTACGACGACTGGAAGAACGGCATGTGGTCGAGAGATCCCTATGTAGATGCCTTGATTCCTACTCAGGTCGATCCGACCATGGCGCCTCCCGGGAAACACATGATGACGGTGTTCGTTCAATACTGCCCACCAAAAGTAAAAGATGAGGAATGGACAGATGAGAAGCGTGACGCTTTTGGCCAGACAGTGATCGATCAAATTTCAGAATATAGCCCCAACTTCAAAGATCTGATTCTTCATGCAGAAATTCGTACGCCACGAGAGATTGAAAATGAAGTGGGTCTTACCGAAGGCAACATATTTCAGGGAGAGCTGACCATGGATCAACTCTTGTTTAATCGACCTTTTCCTGGATATGCGCAATACCGGGGTCCGGTAAAAGGAATGTATATGTCCGGATCCGGCACGCATCCGGGGGGCGGTGTTATGGGCGCGCCTGGCGTTAATTCCGCAAGAGAGATCCTCAGAGATCTAAATCGAAAGAATATTACTCCGGAGGCCTTCAGCGATGAGTAAGCAATACGACGCCACAATCATAGGGGCGGGTCACAACGGTCTGGTCTGTGCCACTTATCTCGCCAAAGCCGGGCAGAAGGTATTGATCCTGGAGGCAAATGAACAAGTTGGCGGTGCGGCAATCACACGTGAGTTCGCTAGTGGATTCTCTGTTTCTGCCTGTGCACATTTACTGCATTTGTTACACCCCCAGATAATTACTGATCTGTCCCTGCCGAGTCACGGTTTGAAAATGGCTGCGCAGGGTTTGAGTACTATCGCCTTGTCAGCAGACGGTGAGCATCTTACTCTTGATAGAGACACCATTAGTGGAGCGGGAATTTCAAATAGCGATCAAACTGCCTATCGCGATTTCCAAACCAGGCTCCGACGTTTTGCCAGGATTGTTCAAAAGACTTTCATGACGCGTCCGCCACGTCTTGTGCATAAAGACAGAAAAGATTTGATGACTCTTGCGAAGCTGGGTCTTAGCGTACGATTGTTGGGAAAAGAAGATATGCGCGAGCTGCTTCGCATTGGCGCAATAAATATCTATGACGTATTGCAGGAAGACTTTGAAAGTGAGCTGTTAAAAGGTGCACTTGGTTTTGATGCGGTGCTGGGCAGTAATATGGGACCACGCTCTCCTAACTCGGTACTCTCCTATCTCTATCGTCTTACTGGACAACTTAATGGAAATGATACTGCAATTTCAGTTCCAGCGGGTGGTATGGGCGCAGTTACAAAGGCATTGCGCAAGGCCGCTGAAGCTGCTGGTGTTGAAATTAGAACTGGCACACGAGTCAAACAGATTATTCTGGATGTCGACAATGTTACCGGGGTAGAAACGACAGAAGGTGAAAAAATAAATTGCGGCCTGGTCGTTTCCAATGCAGATCCGAAGACAACCTTTTTAAAACTTATCGGTGCAAGAAACATTGAAACCGGCTTCGCTCGACGCGTTGATAATATACGTATGAAGGGCAAAGCGGCCAAACTACATTTGGCTTTGGATGGCGTTCCCAGTTTTGAAGGACTGCCTGAAAAGCTGCTTGGTAATCGTCTTGTGATCGCACCTACTCTGCAATACATTGAGCAGGCTTTTGATCATTCAAAATATGGCGAATATTCAAATGAGCCTGCCATTGAAATCAGCATTCCATCGATTCATGATGATAGCCTCGCGCCGCCAAGCAGGCATGTGCTCTCTGCCGTGGTTCAATACGCACCTTATGAATTACGTACTGGCTGGGATTCGCATCGCGATACTTTCAAACAAGTGGTGATAGACAAAATCGCAGAGTATGCCCCCGGAATAAAAGATCAAATAACTGCGTCAGAGTTATTGGTGCCAGCAGACATAGAAAGGGAATTTAATATTCATGGCGGGCATTGGCATCATGGTGAATACACGCTTGATCAATTTATGATGCTGCGCCCAGTACCCGGTGCTGCACAATATTCCACACCAATAAATGGTTTGTACCTTTGTGGGGCGGGTTCGCATCCCGGTGGCGGTGTAATGGGTCTCGCCGGACGTAATGCCTCAACAGAAATAATAAATCGGGAGCACAAGTCATGAGTGTAAGAGAAGCTGATAAACGTGTATTAACTACGCCATTTTATTCACGCACTTCTGCGCTATGTGAAACCAATCTTTGGTCGCCCTGGAAAGCCTATACCACGGTCGATTGCTATTCCGTGCTGTTCGAAGAATATTTTGCAATTCGTAATGCGACTGCCGTGTTTGATCTTACGCCAATGACCAAGTATCGAATAAGCGGTATTGATGGGCTCGCCTATCTTGATAAGTTAATGACTCGCAAGATGAGTAAACTCACGCCAGGACGCGTTATGTACGGGGCGTGGTGTAACGACTTGGGTCATGTTCTGGATGATGGAACCGTTTTTCACCTGGAGGAAAATGTATGGCGTTTATGTTCGCAGGAACGTCATATGGATTGGTTGCAAGCAACGGCGATGGGCTTCGAAGTTGAAATTGAAGATGAGACTGACGATGTTGTTGGTCTGGCAGTACAGGGACCCACTTCCTGCCAAACATTAAAATCGATGGGTCTGCAGGGTGTTGAAAATATTAAACCATTCCAGATGAGGTCCTTCCCTTTCGCAAACTCAGAATTGCTGGTGTCACGAACTGGATTTACCGGTGATCTTGGCTATGAACTCTGGGTCACGCCCGATCTTGCCGAGAAACTATGGGACGCACTGTTTGAAGCAGGCAAATCTCATGGCATTCTTCCCATCGGTTCCCACGCTCTTGATATAGCACGTATTGAAGCCGGCTTTATTCAGGCTGATGTCGATTTCGTACCCGCATTGAACGTCGTGCGTGCAGGTAGAGGACGATCGCCCTTTGAGTTGGGTCTGGACTGGCTGGTTCATTTCGACAAACCAATATTTAATGGACGAAAGGCCCTGTTAAAAGAGAAAGAAACGGGTTCTCGATATCGTTTTGTGCGTCTTGACGTTGAAGGTAACAAGCCTGCAAACGACTCGTTTGTTTACAATGGTAAAAAGGAAATTGTTGGGCATGTGACTTCAGCAACGTGGTCGCCCAGCGCAAAAAAGAATATTGCATTGGCTTCAGTGGAAATGCCCTGGGGTCGCCCGGAAGATGAATTATATGCGGAGATCTATTACAACCGCGAATTACAGTGGAATCGTCTCATGGCGCGTTGCCATGTCGTGGAAGGGGCGTTTTTTGATCCACCTCGACGACGTGAAACACCTCCCCTGGATTATTGATTCATTCATACGGGAAAAGAAAAACCGGGATGTAAAACTACCAGAGAGTAATCGCTGGTCCTTATGCCTAATCATTTCATCTCTATCTTCATCGTCACATAACCATGCCTCATAAGCTAGATTCATTGTTGCGACCCCGGTCTATTGCGGTAGTGGGTGCAAGCCGACGTGATGGCGTTGTTGGCAATATGATTCTGAAGAATCTATTAAGAGGAGAGTATCCAGGTAATCTCTATGCAGTTAACCCCGGCTATAACGAAGTAGAGGGGCTTGCCTGTTTCCCATCACTTTCTGAATTACCTGAAGCGGTTGAGCACGTAATTTTTGCCGTCAATGATGAGCGCATTGAAAATGCACTTGATTCGGCAATAGCGCATGGAATTAAAGCTGGCACAATTTTCTCATCACTAATTCTCGCAAATGATACCTCACCTTTATTGAAAGAGAGGATATATAAAAAAGCGAAGGAGGCAAATTTGTTACTCTGCGGTGCCAATGGAATGGGTTACTACAACTTTACCGAGAGTATTTGGGCCTGCGGATTTGACACCCGCTGTCACCGTAAACAGGGTAATGTGACGTTAATCAGCCAGTCTGGTGCGGGTATGTCGGGAATTCTGGATGTAGATGAACGACTCGATTTTAATTTTGCCGTATCTACCGGTCAGGAATTGATGGTGTCAGCGGAAGACTATCTTGATTACGCTTTGGATCAAAAGGAGACGCGTGTCATCGGCTTCTTTATGGAAACCAGCCGTAGCCCTGATAAGCTCATTGCGGCTTTTGAAAAAGCCAATGAACGAAAAATCCCGATTGTCGTGATTAAAGTTGGACGCACGGCGCTTGCTTCAAAACTTGCTGTGTCTCATTCCGGTGCGATGGCAGGCGCTGACAATGTTTATAACGCGATTTTTGACCGTTATGGCGTGCAGCGAGTTGAGGACATGGAAGAGCTTGCGACTACACTGATAATGTTTGCTCAACCACATTCAGTCGGCCCCGGAGGATTTGTTAGCCTTCATGATTCGGGCGGGGAGCGTCAATTGATTATTGACCTGGCTGATAAGGCGGATGTCACACTTGCCGATTTATCTGCCCAAACAATTCGCAAACTGGAAGGCTTGCTCGATCCTGGATTACCCGCGGTAAACCCGCTGGATGCATGGAGTGTAGGTGGCCCCGATTATGATAAAACAATGGCAGAATGTTTTGCTAGTTTGTTGTGTGATCCAGGCGCCGCTCTTGGCGCCGTTGTACATGACCGTGCGCCCTTCGGTCATATCTATCCGGAATACATTGGCTATTTACGCAGTGCGCACAAGGCCTCAGGTAAACCGGTTTTCCTGGTGTCGAACAGACAAGGCACAGGTGAGGATCCGATGGTGCTTGAATCCACCCGTGAGGGATTTCCAGTGCTTGACGGCGTTAGCGCTTTTCTGAGTGGCGTAAAGTGTCTGATGGCCTATCGGGACTTTCTTGAGCGGCCTCAGATGATTTTGCCCACTTTATCAAATGATACGATTAGCAGCTGGCGGACCAGATTTAGGGAAGGTCAGACAATTACAGAAAATGTGGCCAGTAGTTTTCTGGCAGCGTGCGGCCTGCCGATGAACAAATCAGTGTTGATTGAAACAGAGGCTGAGCTAGTAAACTCAATAGCAGAAGTCAGCTATCCTCTTGCCTTGAAAACAGCCAATCCAGAGATAAAGCATAAAACCGAACAAAAAGGGGTCATTCTTGATATCCAGAATGAGAAAGAATTATTGGAAGTCTATTCCGACATGTCATCGCGACTAGGTGGCAAAGTTCTTCTCTCGCCGATGATAGATTCGCCAGGCATTGAAATGATACTGGGTATCGCCAGTGATGAGCAGTTTGGACCCATGATTGTAATGGGCTTTGGTGGGGTGTATACGGAAGTATTGGAGGACATAGTTATTCTCTTTCCTCCTTTTGATGCACAGTATGCTTTCCACAATCTTCGATGCTTGAGGATGAGGAAAATACTGGACGAAGTAAGAGGCAAGCCAGCATGGGATTTATCTGCATATTGTGAAGCCGCTGCTATTCTTTCCGTTGTCGCCCTTATGTTTAAAGATGAAATTATTGAACTGGATATTAACCCGGTGAAGGTTATGGAACATGGTTGCCTCGGATTAGATGCGCTTGTCGTCACAACAATCAAAGAGACAACTCGTCTTGCTGAATTACGGATGGAATCGAAAAACAGTTATGCTTGATAAGAATAAATATCAGACAATAATTTACAAAACCGATGGGCCTGTCGCCACCTTAACACTTAATCGACCGGACAAGCTCAATGCTATCAACGCTCAGATGGTTAAGGAGTTAAACGAAGCGCTTGATGATGCCGAAAGCTGTGATCAAGTGCGCGCTATTATATTGTCTGGAGCTGGACGTGCGTTTTCGGCCGGATTTGATCTGACTGCAGGCAACGACGGAAGCGCAGAATCTGATCTTGAGTTCTGGCGTCAGGAATTAAAACGCGATTTCGATATAATCATGCGTTTCTGGGATTGTCCGAAACCGACAATCGCCGCTGTTCATGGTTATTGTCTCGGCAGTTCGATGGAGATGGCCGTTGCCTGCGATATCACTATCTCATCAGAGGATTGCCTGTTTGGCGCACCGGAAGTTAAATTCGGTAGTGGCATCGTTGCATTGATTTTGCCATGGGTTATAGGCGTTAAAGCAGCGAAGGAACTTTTACTTACTGGCGATGATAAAGTGACGGCAGTACGTGCTTTGTCACTAGGACTGATAAACCGGATCGTCGAGAATGTAGAACTTGAAGAGAGTGGCCTGTCGATTGCTCGCTCCATAGCAAATAACGACCGATTGGCGGTAAAGCTTACCAAGCAGGCAATAAACAGTAGTTGCGAAGCAATGGGAATGCGAGAGTCATTGTTGCAGGCGCTCGACGCGGACCTGATAATTGAAACCACGGAAACGCCAGAGTCAAAAGAATTTAACCAGATACTTAAACAACAAGGCGCCAGGGCAGCATTTGACTGGCGAAGCAAAAAAGTGAATAACGAAGAATAATTATTATGAAAATAGCAGATAGAGCAAGTGTCGAAGAATTGCAGGCTTTCCTGAAGAAAAATCCCGGGACAAAAATGATTGAAGCTCTTATGGTCGACGTTAACGGCATGCTACGAGGCAAACGCATTGGCGTTAACGAATTTACGACTCTGTATGAAGAGGGTCTAAAGGCCTGTGGCTCAACGCCCTTTGTTGATAGTCGTGGTGAAATTGCCCTTGAAAATGGGCTTGGTACAAGGGATGGCGATCCCGACGTTATGAATTATGCCGTTAAAGATACGCTGGTATCTGTTCCATGGCTCGATTCTCCCGTTGCTCAGGTGCTTACCTCACTGGCAAATTTTGATGGCTCACCTTATTATTCGGATCCCAGACACGTATTACAAGGCACCTGCGAGAAACTTGTCGAATCGGGCTTTCATCCAGTCGTGGCAACTGAGTTTGAATTTTACTTACTCAAGGCAGGTAAGGGTATCGTACCTGGACCGGAACTGGGTACTATTCCCGGCACCACACTGGAACAACAGGGTCTGCAATTCTCAAGCATGGAGGACTTGTGGGAAAGTGATCCTGTATTGATGGATATACTGGCGTGCTGTGAAACGCAGGCTATACCTGCCACAACCGTCCTGTCCGAGTTCGCACCAGGTCAATTTGAAATCAATTTACAACACGTTAAGGATCCTTTGACTGCTTGCGATCATGGTGCAATGCTAAAACGTGCAATCAAAGGGACCACATTTAAACATGGACTTGGTGCCTCCTTCATGGCAAAACCTTTTGCTGAGTTTTCCGGCAGTGGCTTGCACATCCATGTGAGTTTATATGATGAGGATGGTAATAATGTCTTTGCAGATGACAACTCAAAGACAGTGCCGGCTTTATCCACGACAATTCGACATGCCATTGGCGGGCTACAACGCAGCATGGCAGATGCCATGGCCATATTTGCACCCAATGCTAATTCCTATCGTCGACTTCAGCCTAACTCCTTTGTACCCTTGTCGCCCCACTGGGGATATAACCATCGCGGCGTTGCCCTTCGCATACCTGTCAGCGATAGTCGTAATATGCGTATCGAACACAGGGTAGCGGGTGCAGACGCCAATCCCTACCTGGTCATGGCCGCTCTTTTGGCTGGAATTCATTATGGTATTTCTAATAAGTGTGAGCCAACGGAGATGATTGCTGAAGGGACACTGATTGAAAAGCAGGAGGTTACACTTCCTATTCGTTGGGAAGCGGCACTGCAGAAATTCAAAGATAGTGAAATTTTACCAATGTATCTGGGTGAAGAGTTTTGTCATGTTTTTGAAATTGCAAGACGCAGTGAAAGTGATCGCTTCCATGCACAGATTAGTAATCTTGATTACGAATGGTATTTACGTTCTGTTTGATTCTTGTGCGCGGACAGTTGGTTCAATTTGAACCATGCTGATCAATTTTAATAACTGAATCACTACTGTCTTTTTCTAATGTCAAATCCAGGCTATATAGCCATCAAGGAATTTTGCGTCAATTCACCGAAGACGGATCCGAAAGGAATATTTCTCATGGCACATGGGGCCGGCAAGGGAATGGCAAGTCCTTTTCTGGAGGCGATCGCCAATGGTGTTGTCGACGCAGGCGTCAGAGTCGTCCGGTTTCATTTCCCGTATATGGAAGACATGTTGCGGACTGGGATACAAAAAAAACCGAATGGCGGCAGACTTTTGCGGCAGACTTTTGCTGAATTGATTGAACATTGCGTAGAACACGAAAAAATGTCCCGCAACAAAATAATAATTGGCGGCAAATCCATGGGCGCCAGGGTTGCATCCATGATTGCCGATGAACAAAAAGTCGCTGGCGTTATTTGTCTAAGCTATCCCTTTCATCCTCCGAAGAAACCTGAGCGAATACGCATAGATCATCTTCTTAATATCCAGACGCCTACGCTAATATGTCAGGGAGATCGCAATCCGAATGGCAAGCGGAAATCGCTTGAAGAGTTAAGGCTATCTAAATCGATTCAGTTCCATTGGCTGGAAGATGGTGACAATAACTTCAAGCCGCGTAAAAAATCTGGCCGAACTCTGGATGACAATATGACTGAGGCGATTATAAGTTGTAACGCGTTTATCAAAGGCTTATTAGAATAATGGTAGTGTCTGTGATTTCTGGTGGCTTTAGTAACATTGCAGCAAGGCAAAGCATTAATGCTCTCCATGCTAGTTTTGCTAGCACCACCTTGTAGATGTAGACTTATTTGAAATTCTTTCTGAAATTGATGCCAAAAGTCCGCGGTTGATTCACAGTCAATCTTTGTTTGGCCCATCGATTGCTGTAGAAGCCTTCGCCGCGTTCATCCCAAACATTGTCTACATAGATCGATGCGCTCCAGAGTTCCCCTTCGAGGCCAATTTTCAAATCACCCGTGGTATATGGGTCTTGATTCGATGGTGGCGTGGCGGAAATAGCAGCTTCAATACCGTTCAGAGAGTTTACTGACGCGCCAGTATAGGCAAGATCAAAGCTAACATAGGGTTGCGCACCAAAGACTTCTCGTTGAAAATTGTATTCAACGCCGAGCGCTCCTTTCCATTCTGGCGCAATCGGCAGGCGATCACCTTCATTCGCACTTACCACAACCGGAGTACCAAAAGTGGCGTCCGCAGAAACCTTCGCACTGTTATAAGCACCCGAGCCGTATACATTCCAGCCTTCTGCCGGAAGCCAGGCAAAATCCATTTCAAAACCTCTGATTTCTGCCTCTGGAAAATTAGCAAAGAACACCTGGAAGAAAGGAGAGGGGTCTTCAACCTGTACAATGATGTTGTCCCACTTCATGATATACGCCGTCGCATTAACACGGAGTCTGCCATCGAGCCAGGTGGTCTTAGTTCCCCACTCGAGATTTTTCAATTTGTCCGAATCGAAATTACCAAACAAAGACAAAACCTGGGCGCTGGAGCCTGGCTTAAGACCATTGACGCCGCCAACGCGAAACCCCTGTGAATAGGTCATGTAAATCATTTTGTCATCGTTAATATGATAAGAAACGTTAACCTTCGGCACGAAACCGGTTTCCTGTGTGCTGTCCTGAGCATCTTTAAAGAAAAATCCGCCGCTCGTTAAACCCTGTGGTTGTTCCTGACGACGGTTAATATCCTGCTTATATTTGAACCATCTCCCACCAGCCGTAATAGACAGGTTCTCAGTAAAATCAAATGTAACTTCACCGAATATGGAAACCTGTTTTTCGGTATCGTCATAGAGTCCGAGGAAACCCACTGTGGTGGGGTTCTGAATAAATGAACCGGTATAGTAATACTGTAGATAATTGAAGTAGGTAAAAGCGGCCGTACCGAGCAAGTCATCCTGAGTAGCCGTAAATATTGCTTCTTCTTTTTGGTTGTTGTAGAAAAATCCCAGGAGCCCGTGCCATTTACTGTCTGAATCACTGGGTGTTGCGATACGCGCTTCTACAGACACGCGTCTATCATCGCCACCGAGGAAAGCATACGAACGTGGATCACCGCCAAAAGCATAGGATACATAACCGTAATTGATGTAGCCCTGATTCAGGTTAAAGTTATAGTCTGCAGCATCGGCATTATATTCAAATTTGCGTTTATAGTAGGAAACTGCGAGCACGGTATCGGCGAACCCCAGCTTTCCTTCCACAGACAAGGCAAATTGATACCACTTGTCGGTGAAATTTTCGTCATTAAAGCGCACCTGTTCCAGGTCACCGACATCGAGGTTTACATCACTAAACGCATCGTGTTTCAACTCCTGGTAGATAGCGCTAACATCAACAGTCCAATTATCATTCGGTGTCCAGCGTACAGCAGCACGACCACCGGTGGTTGTTTGAGTATTAACGTCATCTTCAACCAGATCGGCGTTGGTAAACGTCCCACCCTGACTCGTACCTAATACATTATCGATATAACCCGCTTCCTCCGCGCGAAAGCCAACCATGCGAATGGCCAATTCATTTTCAATAATAGGGAAATTGAGCATCGCACTGACGTCATATCCAGCATCACCGTGGTCGACCTTAGAGCCAGAGACGTCGATCCAGCTATCAAATTCATTAGCATCAGGCTTGTTTGTTATTATACGCAGAGTACCTGATTGTGAACTGGCACCAAAGAGAGTGCCTTGAGGTCCACTGAGTGCTTCGACCCGCTCTATATCAATAAGGCGAGGATCCGGATTAAATCCACCTGAGGTAAGGGGTTGCTCATCCAGGTAGACTGAACTGGATGGAATACCGCCAAACTGTAGACCAGCAGAGGCAACACCTCTGAATACAACAGAGGTCCCGCCGGGCTCACGTCTTGCAAATGAAAGACCGGGGACAAACTTCGCGTAATCGTCAATTTCGGCTAATCGTTTCTTTTGAATGGCATCAGTAGAAAAGGCCGTAATGGCTACCGGCAGATCCTGCAAAGTGGATTCACGCTTTGATGCCGTGACGATGACTTCTTCCAGCACGCTTTGAGCATTGGCAGATTGCATACCACCGACTATTGCCGAAATGGCATAAGCTAGTGCGCGTTTGTGACTTGGCAAATAAGAAGGAATTCTATTGTCCTGGATGCTCATGGTTAATCTGCCCCTTGAATTTAGGATAGGCGTGGACGCTTTATGCCTGTATACGTAATATACTAACCGATGTTGTAATTATTACCAAATGAGTTCTTTGCCAATAGTTTAAGTAATTTAACAACTTAACACGACATCTAGAACTTAATTCAACATAAGGTGTGGTATTAATACTACATATAGGAGATCACTTTACCTCAAACTGAAGTGCACGCGTATGTGAGCCAATTATTTTTAAATAGAAAGCCGTTTTTATGACCATTCTTATCGCAACTTCTGTTGTCCGTGGCGCGCATCAAGGTGAAAGTCACGGCGGCGTGTATCTCGTTGATATTGAACACGAGCGGGTAGTTCAAACAATTGACTGGAATACTGCCAATATCGATTGGCAGGGTCGAGGTTGGGATAGAGGCTTACGAGGGATTGCTTTTGACGGTGACAGGGTATTTATAGCAGCGAGCGATGAATTGTTTGAATATACGCCGGACTTTAGTCTGGTGGCCTCTTACCGCAATAAGTATCTAAAACATTGCCATGAAATTTGTTGTCATAAACGACGTCTGTTTTTAAGCTCGACCGGCTTTGATTCCATACTCGGTTTTGACCTGGACAACAACCGGTTCTCCTTCGGACTGAGCCTGTCTGATTTGGGAAACGAATTTCGTGGCTCACCTTTTAACCCTGAATCCGATCAGGGGCCGCAAGCGCATAACAGTCTTCATGTTAACAATATCGTTTGTAATAGCGATGCTATGTATGTCAGTGGCCTTCGAACAAGGGGTTTACTGGAGTACACGGGCCAGCACATTAAAAAATTGATAGAGTTGCCAGAAGGCATTCATAATGCGCGACCCTACGAGGAAGGGATTTTGTTCAATGACACTGAATCTGACGTCGTAAGATATGTCAGCAAAGCCGGGCAACATGCGTTTAAAATTCCGAGGTATGATGAACAGCAATTAACCCATAGGGAGCTCGGCGATGACAGAATTGCGAGACAGGGCTTTGGTCGTGGCCTGTGCAATTTGGATGACGGGATTATCGCTACGGGATCTTCTCCGTCGACCATTACTTTGCATAACCTCCACACGCTTAAAACATTCAAACAGATAACTTTGTCTTTTGACATACGAAATTCAATACATGGACTGGAAGTCTGGCCTTATGATTTTATCTTTCCGGCACAAACGAATGAAAGATAAATCATCTGAACAAGCTAATCACGCTGAAAATTTTTGAGGAACGTATATGTTTAATTTTAAGGCATCAATAACGGCTATTACCATGATCTTCCTTTGCCATACACAGGTAGCATGGTCACAAAATGCCCTGGTATTTCAAACTGATTTTGGTCTCGAAGAACCTGCTGTCGCCTCCATGAAAGGCGTCGCCTATGGCGTGTCCTCGGAACTGAAAATGTTTGACATCACTCATGAGATTCCGGTGTTTAATATTTGGGAGGCAGCTTATCGTCTGAATCAAACGGCAAAGTACTGGCCAGGCGGCACGGTGTTCGTTTCTGTCGTTGACCCAGGTGTGGGCACGGAGAGAAAGTCAGTGGTACTAAAAACAAATTCGGGACATTACTTTGTCAGTCCTGATAACGGCTCATTAACACTGGTCGCTGAAACTTTAGGCATTGCTGCAGTAAGGCAAATCGACGAAGTCGTGAACAGATTGAAGGGCTCGGAAAAATCCCACACCTTCCACGGTCGCGATGTCTATGCCTATACCGGCGCTCGTCTCGCATCAGGGAAAATTACCTTTGAGGAAGTTGGGCCTCTTCTGGAAAACAGGGTGCTTAGTATCGAGTACCTTAAGCCGCTTATCGGCAACGGCAAAATTGAAGGTAATATTCCCATACTGGATATTCACTATGGAAATGTCTGGACCAATATCGATAACGAATTTTTCACTCAACTTGGGTTGAATATCGGCGATAAGGTATGGGTAAAAATATCGCGGGGTAATAAGCTGCTGTTTAAAGAGAAGGTTCGCTTTGTGAGTTCATTTGGCGGAGTGGCGCCTGGTGAGCCTGCGCTTTATGTGAATGACGTGTTGAATATTGGTATAGCCATCAACCAGGGTAATTTTGCTGAGCACTATGGCATCTTACCCGGCCCTGATACGAACATAGAAATTTGGAAGTAGGGTTGTCAGGAAGGATATGACGATGCAAACTTAATTGTTGTTGTCTAATTCAAGCAGATGCTGATATCGGGGTAATATGGGCTCAAGCACTTCAATTAACTCACCGAGATGTTTGGCATACTTTTGCGAGTGATTTATTGAGTTTGTATAGATCGGTTGACGAACCTGTTCCGAACTGGGGGTTCTAACCGGCCGCTGTGTTTCATAGAAAGTCAGGCAATTATCCTCCCAGGGTAAATTGCAATACTCCAGAATGCGTCGAACCTGGTTTTCAAAGTCGGTTACCAGTTCTTCATACTGAACAGTCAGTATGCGTCCTGGCAGGACATCGTGCCAATGGTCCATCATTCTCTGGTATTCAAGGTAGTATTCACCTATCTCGACGAGGTCGTAGGTAAAGGCCTGGCCTTTGGCGAATAATTGTCGATAGCAACTGAGACAGGCATCCAGAGGGTGACGACGCGCATCTATAATCTTCGCATTGGGCAGAATTAAGTCCAGAAAACCTATCAATGAAAAGTTATTTGGCATCTTGTCGATAAAGTATGGAGTGCTATCAGATCTATGCATTTTTGCGTAGTGTAAATAATCATTTCCCAGTGCACTAAAATGAGATTCAGAGAGTTCTTTCACCGCTTCGGGGTAATTGACACCATCAGCACGATTCCTGTTTAGTGAGGTTGCGACGCGACTTAGGTAGGGTAATTCGCTCGTTCCTTCAACCAGGCTATGACTGGCAAGAATTTGCTCCTGGAGTGTTGAACCTGAACGAGGTAAGCCAAGTATAAAAATTGCTGACGCATCTTTAAGACCAGGGCCTGCATTTTTTTCGAATAACTCTCTGTTATAAACTTCTATAAGCCTATCGTGCAGTGTTTCTGTTAGCACGGGATCATAGTTTTCCGAGATTCGCCTGATAGCGTTGCCCTCTTCGTAATAGCGCCAGGCTTTATCATAATCATCCTTGTCTTCAAAGGACTTCGCCAGGGTAAAGAAAAAGCTGACCTTCGATTGATCATCTAACTCAGGATCCTTTACACATCGTTGCATCTCTTCTATATCGGCACTACTAAATTTATAGGTTTTGAGGTTTGATAAACTCCAATAGGCTTCACCATGATTCGGATTCAATTCAATACATTTTCTGTATGCATCTATTGCGCCGTCCAGTTCGCCTACGGTTTTCAATACGTGACCCAGGCCAAGATGGGCTCCCGTATGATTTGGTTTTACTTCTAGTGCTTTTCTATAGGCTTCAATCGCATCAAAAGTAAGAGAAGACGGTGCAAGTGTACTGCCGAGAAGGAAATGCGCCTTAACAGCGCCGGGATTTAGTTCAGTGGCCTTTTTGAAGCACTCAACAGCTTCTTCAAGGCGGTGGCTTTCTTTATACACATTCCCGAGATCAATGAGGGCATCAACAAAATCAGGTGCAAGTGAAAGCGCTTTGCGCAGATACTTTTCTGCTTCGTATTCGCGATTACCAATGAATACGACTAATCCTAATAAGCGTAATACATCAACGTTACCGGGATCATCGTCAAGAAGTTTTCGATAAACCCGTTCAGCTTCCTTAAATTTCCCTTCGCGATGTAAAGCAAGACCCTGAGCCATCAGTTTACGGTGTGGGGATAATTCGAAAGATTTTTCGTAGGCTTCATCAGCCTCTTTACCGCGACCAAGGTTGCCGAGTGCCTTTCCAAGAGTAAAAAAGGCAGCATCAAGGCTCGGATCGAGATTCACCGCCTTTTGCAGAACCGTGACAGCCTCTTCGTAGTTGGCCTTTTGAAATAACAATAGACCAAGATCTTCATGGGGTTTCGCAAATGTAGGTGCAAGCGCAACTGTTCGTCGCAGATATCGCTCGGCTTCATCCAGCTGGTTCGATTTAAATAATATTACGCCAAGCAATCCAAGCATGCTTACATCATCAGGACTAAGCGCTACAGCCGCCCGGCATTTTTGCTCTGCATGGGTTAAATCACCTTTGCCCAGTAATTCAATTATTTCATTGAACTGATATTTTGATGCTTGTGCGAGTGACATAACAAATACGAATGATTATAAGTTCTGAGTCCAAAAGTTAACTCAATGACAGGCTGATGTCGTGTTGTGATTTGTTAGCCATTATAGATAAACCTGTAGAATTAAACATAGATATATATGATTTCCTCCACAAATGGGTATTGGCGAATAAGATAGAAATTAAACTGCCCAGGCTTCATAAATAGCGCGCTGAAATGTCATGGTTTATATACGAAGAATGGAAAATTTGGTAAAATTCGGTGGCAGTTATGGCAATAATCAACTATTTAATGCTTTTAGTGTTTTTACGTCTAACCAGCATAAAAAGCATAGACTAAATTTCCAGTATCCAGGATGAAATACATGAGTTCAGCAGATATATCGACATTGTTTAAAGACCAAATAAAAGGTTTTTCCCTTCAACAAGCTTTCTATAAAGATGCTGATATTTATCAGCGCGAAATTGACCGGATTTTCATGAAGTCCTGGCTTTACGCTGGACACATAAGTCAGGTGCCTGAAGTCGGCGACTATTTTCTTTATGATCTGGATACAGAATCTGTAATTATTATCCGCGAGAGTAAGGATGATATTAAAGCCCTGATGAACGTTTGCCGCCATCGAGGTTCAAGGGTGTGCCTCGATGCCAGCGGAAATAATAAATTGCTGGTTTGCCCCTATCATGGTTGGACCTATGAGAAAGATGGTGCATTACGCGGCGCCAGTTATACCGCTAGTGACTTTGATAAATCGAAATACTCTCTCAAGTCAGTTAGTCTCAAAATTTTTCATGGCATGATCTTTATTAATTTTGATAGTGATCCTGTTTCGTTTGATCCCATTGAAAGAGACCTGGACGAGAGTCTTCGCCCCTATCACATCGAAAAAACAAAAATCGCTCATAAGCAAAGTTATCCTATGAAAGCAAACTGGAAACTTGCTGTGGAAAATTATAGTGAGTGTTATCACTGTGTGTCTGCTCATCCTGAATATGCAGAGGCCCATGGACGTTCTTTCTCCGATAAGGATATGGAAGACTTAACCAAAAAGGTAATGCAAAACGCTGAAAAAGCCGGTTTATCAAACTGCAGTATCAATTACGACTGGCTGGAATCCGGCGGAGTTGGTATAGATCGCAGCTATGATCGCTACCCACTTTTAAAGGGCTTCGTAACAGGAAGTCGAGATGGAAAACCAGTGGCGCCACTTTTGGGAGAGCTCAAGGATTATGATGGTGGAACTGCGGACATGCATATTGGTCCGCCAACCTTTTTTCTTACGTACTGTGATCATGTTGTGGTTTATCATTTCAAGCCACTTACTCTCGATACCGCTGATTGCGAAATTACCTGGCTCGTCAATGAGACGGCCGAAGAAGGTAAAGACTATCAACTGGAAGATCTGATTTGGCTTTGGGACGTGACTACACTCGCTGACAAACGAATTATTGAAAACAATCAGAAAGGCGTAAACTCACATTTTTATCAGCCAGGTCCCTATACGGCTATGGAGGATTTTGCGCAAGGGTTTATAAATTGGTATCTGGCGCTAATGAAATAATAATTGCCAACAGGGCAGGCTAAGCTATTTCGCGAAATTGGAGCCCTTTTCAACAATTACATATTGATCTGAAGAGTAGCCGTTGAATCGAGTAGTGGTTGCCGATCCATAAGCACCAGTTAAGCCGAATTCTATCCAGTCACCTGTATCAATGGACGAAGGCAGGAATATAGTTTCTGTAAAACAATCCGATGAATCACAGGTGGGTCCATAAACTTTAAACTCATCCAAAGTATCTAGAAGAATCTGCGACTCACGGTGCACTTTAATCGGTAATTTGAAAAAAGTAACAAACTGTTCCATGAACCCGCCATAGATCCCGTCATTTAAGAACAGGATGTTATCTTTCCTGCGATGTTTTACACGGGTCACTAATGAAGATGATGCGGCAACCAGACTTCGGCCAGGTTCACATACAAGCTCGCACTTAGATTTAGAGAACCAAAGATGAAACTGCTCATCAATGGCCGCAAAGAATTCAGATAATGGTGGAATGCTTGAATTACGGTACTGTGCAGGAAAACCACCACCAACATTGAGCATTGTGATATCGACTTTCGCCTTCTTTGCAATAATTGCCGCGGCATATATAAAGTCCTTATAGGCTTTGGGCGTAAAACATTGTGTGCCCGGATGAAAAGTAAGAGCAGGTCTATACCCGGCCTTGCTTATCATCTTCAATAGTACGCTCGCCTCTTCTGGTTGTGCTCCAAATTTCGTATTGAGGTCTTGCGCAGCATATGAGCCCTTAATCTTAAATCTTACTGTGAGTTGGACTGAAGGATCCTTGCCAATGACGGATTGAATCTTCTGCAGTTCGATTTCGTCATCCAGTGCAAACGAGCGGACACCATATTGAAAATAGGCTTGTTCAATTTCGTAAACGGATTTTATTGGGTTGTCATAAAAAATAGTGGCTTGTGCATCCAGTTGTCGCACCAGGGCGATTTCAGGAATTGAGGCCGCGTCAAAGAAATGTATCCCGGCTGCAATGAGATGTTCAAGCACGAGGGCTTCGCCATTGGACTTGACGGCGTAAGCGACTTTACCGGGAAAATTATTAACGAAAAGATCAACACGTTTACTTAGCTCTTCAGGGCAGAAACAATGAACAGGGAAATCCGGGCGTAAGCGTTGAATAAGGTCTGCTGTATCCTTAAATCGTTCTATTGCCTGATTATCCTTGCCTGAAGGGAAAGAATCGAGACGGCTTATTTGATGGAAATCTGCTGCAGTCTGGCTGTTCATCATTTTGCTCACTTTGTTGCCTGGAAGTCGTTTACAAGTTGTTACAGTATCGGCAATAAACCAGTCAGAATGAAGATGTTAAACTGTCATTATTATGTATAATTCTAGAGAATATGACACTATAACCAGGCAAATAGACTAAATGAGTGAGATAAAACCGCTAAGCGACAAAGATGAGGCGCTAATACATTTACTACAATTGAATGCTCGAGAGTCCATCAGCAATCTGGCAAGACAACTGGGTGTTTCCCGAACTGCGGTTCAGGAAAGGTTAAATCGGCTTACTCGTCTTGGCATTATTGAAGGATTTACAGTAAAACTAAACCCCAATTGGCAGAAGAATCGGATATCGACCTTTATTGAATTGGTCATTGTTCCAAAAGAAGCCAGACAGGTTATATCGGCTCTGGAGAGCATGCCCTATATAAAAGCATTATGGAGTGTAAGCGGACGTTTTGATTTGTTGGCTGAAGCAAGTGCACCAACCACAGAAAAAATTGATCTCCTACTTGACGACGTTGGCGATATAGAGGGTGTTACTCGTACTGAATCCTCGGTGGTGTTGTCGACAAAATTTGAACGCAGATAAGACTATTCATCGTCCTGACTTCAGCAAGAAGTTAGTCAGATAGAATCAGCTTCGATCAATTTAAAGATGGCTCTTCCGCAGAATCGGTGGGTGAAAATATACTATTCTTTTGAGCCCGGAAAAACAAAGCACGCGGGAAGCGCGAAGCCTGCCCTTGGGGTATGACAGTGTTTTTTTAACTGCCTTTCCTGTTAACCCATAAATTCTGCTGAAGACCCTCAAAGATTGTCAGACCAAAGACTATAGAGCTGCTTAGCCAGTTTACGACTCAATTCATAATTATCGACGCTTAACTTCAAGATCTCTTCGCTCGTTTGAACGCCATCACCCGGGGCAGGATGTTTTTCATGCAGTTCACTTGCCCAGTGCTTTATCATATCAAGCTCAATTTCTACATGAAATTGCATTGCCAACATTTTCTCGTATACGAATGCCTGGTTGGTACAAAAGTCACCACCAAGTATTTTTGTAGCGCCTTTTGGAATAGTAAACGTGTCGCTATGCCACTGCATGGCTTTCAGGTTTTCAGAAGAATTACCCAGCCATTGTGAAGCTATTTGATTAGTCTCCGGATATAAAGTCGACCAACCGAACTCAACAAGCGAGTGTTGTGTTACTTCGCCACCGAGGGCTTTACTGATTAATTGACCACCCAAACAATGACCAATCACTGGTTGACCAGTTTTTTTCGCCGCTTTAATCAAGGTAATTTCCCTGAGCATAGCTTGGCTCGGCTGAGTAACACTTTCTATTCCGCCCAGAAAACATAAACCTGAGAAACTGGAAAGATCCGATGGATCCGGAATCTCGTCTCCATTATTCGGATATAGAATTTGATAGGGCAATGAGCGAAGTTTAAGAAACGCCTCAAACAAACCGGCCTTGCTGGTATTAATGTGTTCGAAAATCAGTATTGGTTTCATTTAGAGGTGATCCGTATTGTTCGGAGACTGTGCTCACAGTAGTGACTGCAAGCGCTCGCTTTGCTATTTCATTCAATGTCATCTTTAAGAGTTGTTTTCGCGGACTAAGACTTCTATCCGTCGTAAATCGAGTTTTTCGGCGGCGCTGGACATCATTCGCTTTTCTTGTAGGATTGGTCGATAAGCTTCAGTCTATATATTCTGTTTGCCAGCACAATGCTGATTAATAAAAAGGCGTATCACCAATGAAACAATGGGAATGCATTATGTGTGGTTTTATATACGATGAAGCGAAAGGGATTCCTGAAGAAGGTATTGAGCCAGGTACAAGTTGGGATAACATTCCGGATAGCTGGTTATGTCCGGATTGTGGTGTGGGCAAAGCCGACTTCATCATGGTTGAGATTGATACCTGATCACAGACCAATATAACGAGAGAATCATTTGTTCTTGGTGAGAAAATTGAAAAAGATAATTAAGTTATTCAAAGAACCTCAAGGTGCCATTTATCACAGCCTCGCCTGTGGCTATGCAATTTTGATGTATATCCTGGGTATTGCAGGTCTATTTCAAACTAACTGGTTGATTAACTTTCTCTCCACTATAAGCCTGGCTCATGGAATGACCATAGCGGCCTACATGATTCACGAGAGTGGTCACAACACCATCTTTCGTAGTAATGAAAATAATGCAAAATTAGGAAAATTCCTGACATGGATATGTGGTGCTTGCTACGGCACTTTTGAAGATATCCGATACAAACATTTTCGGCATCACGTCGATAATGATGATGTCGCCTGGTTCGATCATACGAATTATTTTCGACGACACCCTGTTTTCACAAAGCTGGTAGAAATACTGGAATGGTTTTATATACCAGCGCATGATTTATTAATGCACTTTATCATGGTCTTTACTTCGTTCATTATTTCTCAACGCCGTTACCAACGCGGGCATAATTTGGCAGCGATTTTAATAAGGGGTTTCATCTTCTTAGCGGTTCTCTACTTCAATACGAAAGCCGCTATTCTTTATGCCACGGCTTATATGATCATGATTCAAATACTTCGTTTCATGGATAGTCTGCAGCATGACTATGGGTATCATTTAACATTATTTAGTAAGGAAGACGCACCTCTAAAGGGAAACAGCGAATACGAACAAGCTCACACTTTTAGCAATCCACATACCCTCAAATATGATTGCTTAAACTGGTTTACGTTGAATTTCGGCTTCCATAACGCACATCACGCACGTCCAATTGTGCCCTGGTACAGATTACCAGCGCTGCATCGAGAACTTTATGGAGATAGTCTGGATCTGGTCATACCTTTACTTGCACAGTTGAAGATGTTTCACAATTTTCGTGTTGAACGGGTGGTCTTTGGCGAGGCAAGAGAAGATTCGACAGTCGATACTAACGACGCTGAAAGTAATTTTCTCTTAGCTGCACAGCAAGCACAGGTATCCGGTGGCAATGCGGCATCATTTCTAACTTCATTCTAGCTGTTGACTGGAAAAGAAAACTGCGCTTTTTCAATCGTGTCATCAGGCCAACGTTGTGTAATGGTTTTTCGTTGCGTATAAAAACGCACTGAGTCCGGACCATAAGCACTGAGGTCACCAAAAAGCGATCGTTTCCAGCCACCAAAACTATGGTAGGCAGCAGGCACTGGTAAAGGCACGTTCACACCCACCATGCCGACCTTAATGTTCTCAGTAAAGTAACGCGCCATCCCGCCATCACGAGTGAAAATACATGTGCCATTACCGTATTCATGATCGTCAATCAGTTGCATAGCATGTTCCATAGAATCCGTTCTAAGCACACATAAAACAGGGCCGAATATTTCTTCCTGATAAATACGCATATGCGGTTTAACGTTATCGAACAAACAGCCCCCTAGAAAAAAACCGTTCTCATGATTACTAACAGATAAGTTTCGACCATCCACCACAAGTGTCGCGCCCTCTTCCTGGCCAAGATCAACATAAGCTCTCACTTTTTCGTGATGTTGTTTTGACACTAATGGACCCATATCATTATTATTATCGCTGCCGGGGCCAATTTTCAGATTAGAGATGCGTTTTGATAACTTGCCAACAAGTTCATCGGCGACTTCATCTCCTATACAGACTGCAACAGAGATCGCCATGCAACGTTCCCCACAGGAGCCGAAAGCGGCGCCCATTAGCGCATTTACCGTGTTGTCCATGTCAGCGTCGGGCATCACCAGGGCGTGATTTTTTGCGCCACCCAGTGCTTGAACGCGTTTACCATTTGCCGTACCTGTGGCGTAGATATACTCGGCGATGGGCGTTGAGCCAACAAAACTTACCGCTTGTACGCGCGGGTCATGCAACAAAGTATCGACGGCTTCCTTGTCTCCATTGATGACATTGAATACTCCCTCAGGTAGTCCGGCCTCGCTAAAAAGTTCTGCGATAAATAACGAACAACTGGGATCTTTTTCAGAAGGCTTTAATATAAAGGTATTACCACAAACAATAGCCATCGGAAACATCCACATGGGTACCATTGCAGGAAAGTTAAAGGGCGTAATGCCAGCGACAACGCCCAGAGGATGGAATTCTGACCAGCTATCAATCGCCGGACCCACATTTCTGGAATGCTCACCCTTTAATAATTCAGGCGCCGCACAAGCATATTCAACTACTTCGATGCCACGAATGAACTCGCCCCTGGCGTCGTCAAGTACCTTTCCATGTTCTTCTGTAATCAGGGCGGCGATAGCATCCGCATTTTGTTCCAGAAGTTCTTTAAACCTGAACATAATGCGGGCACGTTTTAAGGACGGCGTATCGCGCCAGGCGGGGAAAGCCGCCTGGGCGTCCTTTATAGCATCCTCAACAATATCTTTGCTGGCTGCAGCAACATTTCGAATTACCTGCCCGGTTGCGGGATTAGTTACGGCTAACAATCGATCGTAAACGTTAACTTTTCTACCATTAATGTAGTGACCAACAATATCACTTGTGGATTCATGCTTTGCTAGTTGTATAGATGTCATTGCTATCCCTTAATCTATTTTTTTAATAATTTTAGCGATCTTGGCGAAAGCCTCTTCATATAAGTCCTGAGTAAAATTGAGGAAGGGAGAAAAAACCAGTGTGTCCATCCCATTGCGCACCAGTAAGCCTTCAGCAAAACATTGTTTATGTATTTCAAAGCCGCGTGCGCCAGGCTCACCCTGCCGAGGGGCCAGTTCAATAGCGCCCATCAATCCAAAATTGCGTATATCGATGACATTTTCAGTCCCTTTAAACGAATGCAGAACTTCCTCAAACATAAGCTCGTTTTCCCGTGCACGCTCAAACAAACCTTCTTCTTCATAGACATCGAGCGTAGCAAGTCCTGCTGCAGCTGCAACAGGATGTCCTGAGTAGGTGTAGCCGTGAAAAATCTCAGCAGCATTTTCAGGACCCTGCATAAAAGCATCATGTATTTCTTTACGCACCAGCACTCCGCCCATGGGAATGACACCATTGGTTATTCCTTTGGCCATAGTGATGATATCGGGAATGACATCAAAACGCTGACAGGCAAAGGCTGAACCCACGCGACCAAATGCGGTAATGACTTCATCAAATATTAGAAGAATTCCATGTCGATCGCAGATCTCGCGTAATCTTCTTAGGTAATCAACAGGCGGCACTAACACACCGGCAGACCCCGCAACCGGTTCAACAATCACAGCAGCAATATTTGAAGCATCCTCCAGCGTGATAATGCGTTCAAGGTCATCAGCCAGATGCGCACCCCAATGTGGTTGCCCACGACTAAATGCATTTTTTTCCAAATTGTGTGTGTGGGAAATATGGTGGGTGTTTGGCAGTAATGATGCGCTAAACATTTTTCTGTTTGCGGGTAGTCCACCAACAGACATGCCACCAAAATTCACGCCGTGGTAACCCTTTTCTCTACCGATTAAGCGAGTACGTGAAGGATTGCCGGATAGATAATGATAGCCGAGGGCAATCTTTAACGCGGTCTCAACCGCTTCCGATCCGGAATTTGTAAAGAAACAATGATCAAAACCATCGGGCGCCAATCGTGTAAGGCGATCGGCCAATTCAAAGGCACCACGATGTCCCACCTGAAAGGTAACGGAGTAATCAAGTTTCGCGACTTGTTTTTGTACGGCTTCAACAATTTTAGGATGACAATGCCCGGCGCCACTGGTCCAGAGTCCGGAGATCATATCGAGAATCTTCCGCCCATCGTTCGATGTGTAGTAAAAACCCTCTGCTGACTCAATCATGCGGGGACTTTCTTTAAATGCCCGATTGGCGGTATACGGCATCCAATATGCGTCCATATTCGGGGCGGATTCAACTTCCCTTAGATGCTTATTCTGGATTTGCGATGACATAACGGTTTTCTCTTTAATGTTAAAAATTAATTTGCAAGACGCAGCCTATGTTATTAAACTAAATTTAACAATATTTAAATAAGGATACTTAACTACCTGTTTTTAAAAAATAATTTATATTTAAATTAAGTAATATTTAACAGTTTAATGAGTGCTTAAACATCAGACCCATAAAATAAGACATTGCTATGGAAGACATTGGTATACGACTAAAAAAAGCGCGACTGGCAAAAGGTTTGTCACAGCGTCAGTTGGCACTTTCATCGGGAGTCAGTAATGCGATGATTTGCCTCATCGAGAGAGGGAAAAGTAATCCTTCTCTGGGACTGTTGAAGAAAATTCTCGATAAATTACCAATTTCAATTTCAGAGTTCTTTAGCTTTGAACTGGAAGATGAGCCTGCAAAAGTTTTTTATGAGAAAGATGATTTGACGGAAATAGGTAGCGGTCTGATTTCTTATCTCCAATTGGGCAGTAACCGGCAGAAAATAAATTTGCAACTCATGTACGAGTGTTATCAACCAGGTGCCGATACGGGTCGTTCGATGTTGCATCATGAAGCGGAAGAAGGAGGTATCGTTATTAGTGGTCGCATAGAATTAACTGTGGGTGACAGAACACGAATCCTTGGCCCTGGTGATGCCTACTTATTTAATAGCCGAACACCACATCGATTCAGGAATATCGACAAGGAAGCCTGTACGCTGGTAAGCGCCTGCACTCCGCCCAGTTTTTAAAAGACAAAAGAGATAAATCAATAATAGTAGAAGTACATAGCGAATTAATATGACGAAGATACGAAAACAAAATAAAACCAGATTGCCGGTGGTCGGCGTGCCAACTTGTCGTCACCAAATCGGCGAGCTGGATTACGATTGCACCCAACATAAATATCTCAAAGCGCTCTATACCAGTGCAAAGGTATTGCCACTGCAAATCCCGTTATTTGCCGAACGTATAGAAGTAGATGCAATATTGGATAATATTGATGGCCTTATGCTGACGGGTAGTCATTCGAACGTTCACCCTCGTCATTATGAAGCGACGACTGAAAAACCAGACTTCATGCTCGATACAGAGCGTGATGCTACCGTACTGCGATTGATTAGACCGGCAGTTGAAAGAGGTATCCCACTTTTGGCGATTTGTAGAGGGTTTCAGGAATTGAATGTGGCTTATGGTGGCACATTACATTCAAGATTGGATCTTGTCGGTTCTTTCAACGAACATCGAGAGGATAAAAGCCTGGCTCTAGAGCTGCGATATAATAACGCGCATAGTGTTAATCTCGTATCCGGAGGACAACTGAATAAAATGTTAGATCTTGAGTTCATAGAAGTTAATTCGCTTCATGGGCAAGGTATAAACAAGCTGGGAGAGGATCTCTTTGTTGAAGGTCGCGCAGAAGATGGATTAGTAGAAGCCGTAAGTGTAAAAGGCAGCGATAGTTTCGCAATTGGGGTGCAATGGCACCCGGAGTGGAAATCAACAGAAAATGCCGTGTCTTCTGTACTATTTTCAGAATTTGGCAAAGCCTGTCTTAAGGCGACAAGCTAGCGCTATTAATAATTTTGCTTAATTACTTCGTCAGCCCAATAGTGCTAATTTTTCATCTCGACAGAGTTGGTTTCAGTGACTTTACGACTCACAATGGCGCATCTTTTAATGTTGTGTTTGAAGGAATTACAACGATGTTTCAAATTAACTCATCCAGAGAGAAAATATTCCCGGGTGTTAAAGTATATTGGTCAGCATTAAGCCTGAAAGACAGTGTCAGAAATGATTGAGTTCGAATGTCCGCTTCCGTTGGTATAGCAGACCTTAATAACAAGCAAAATCACCTTGTGGGAATGACGGCTATGTGCCATAAGCGGACATTTTCGACATTTTCGACATTCTGGCGAATTCCAGAATCCAGTCTATTTTTAAAGTATCCTTCCCTTATCAATAACAAAATGGGGAGGAAGCATCATGAATTCACTGACACTGGAGCTGTCCAACTATAAGTCGCTCAACGACGACGCCAAAAAGCGGCGCGCGTTAGCGAGTCGTTAGCTTGTCAATACTTAACTTTCACCTTGGACTGAGGATTTTACTATAGTGATCAAACTACAAAAGCTTGGAGGCTCAGCAGCAATTGCAGAAGCCCTAATTTACATAGCCATGTTCATTTTTTACGGTGCTTTATGGGACTTCCCACATGAAGCCAGCGTCGTTCAAAAGTTAGCTTTTTTATCAGAAAACCAGTTATCTTTATCTATAATGAATTTCATAGGCTACGTTTTATTCGGGGTGTTGTTAGCCATTCTTGTACAGTCCCTCTACTCTATGCTCGAAGGAAATCAAAGGCCTCTAATTCAAACCGCAACAATATTTGGTCTCATTTGGGTTTGCATTATTATCTCTGGAGGGATGATTGCCAACTTAGGATTACAATCTATTATAGATCTATCTATTTCTGAGACAGAACACGCTAGGGCTGTTTGGTTGGCTAACAATATTGTAGTAGAAGGTTTAGGTGGCGGCATTGAAATTGTCGGGGGGCTATGGATGTTTCTTTTATGCGTTGATACTGTAAAAAATGGTGGACTCCCAAAAGGTTTGAGTGTTCTGGGCTTACTAATTGGCGCTGCTGGAATACTAACAATTCACCCGGCAGATGTTCTAACTGAAATATTTGGTATAGGTCAGATTGTTTGGTTTATATGGCTTGGAACCTTCATGTTACGTAACACTAAAAGCTAACGACGCTTACGTATATTCGGTAATGGCTAATGTTTGCAGTGGGTCGATTGCTGCCAGTCGTAGGCAAGAGGTGTGACCGTCTGCTATCAAGAGTAAAGCATCCTGTGGCAGAAGCAGACCTGTCTACCGAACTCACCCGCCGCTACTTTTTACGTTCGGGTGGGGTGCCTTATTATGCATTTATTCTTGTTCTTCTCAACGCAGATAGGTAGAAAAGCTGCCTGACTGAACATATAGCCTGATACATTTTCAGGTTTAGTACCTAATTCAAGCATATCCCAATTGCTCTCATAAGATGGTCTTGTGATTCTTTGTTCAAGGCAGAGTAATAACTTGTTTGTGCATTGGGGTTTGCAATTGAGCACTCTGAACTTTCGCTATTCACTAACTTACGACGCTTATAACAATACGGGTTTGAGACTTGTCTTCAACGAGTCCAACCAAGGTTCGAAGTTCTTCCATTCCTTCAGGCCATCGCGGTAGATGGGTTGCCTGACCTGTTCCGAACTGGGAGTCCGGACTGCCCGTTCTGTTTCATGATATTCCAGGCATTGCTTTTCAAAGGGCAACTTTAGGAACTCCAGTATCCTGCGAACTTGTGTTTCCAAATCACCAACCACTTCTTCGTACTGGACGCTTAAAACAAAACCTGGCAACACTTCGCCCCAATGATTCATTAATGACACATAGTCGCTGTAATACCTGCCCACCTCATCCAGACCATAGGTAAATTCCTGGCCTTCCGCGAACAGTTGTTTGAAGTTACTGAAGCAACAGGACATGGGATTGCGACGTGCGTCGATGATTTTTGCGTTGGGCAATATCAATTTTATCAGACCGATGTGTCGGAAGTTATTTGGCATCTTATCGATGAAAAAAGGCGCGCCTTGTCGGTGTATTTGGGTATCGTTAATGAATTGTTCACCGAATTGCCGCAGTTGTTCTGCATCCAGTTCGCGTAAAATTGTGGGATAACGCTTATCACCATTTTGTCCTTCCCCCCTTCGTAGTCTGTGCGAGAGGGACAGGATGTTGGGCAGTTCCAGCGTGCCATCGACCTGGCTATGAGATGAGATGATCTGTTCCAGCAGAGTTGATCCCGCCCGCGGCATGCCAACGATAAAGATGGGATCCGGTGCAGGACATCCCAACCCTTGTTTTTCTTCGAAAAGCTCCGGCGTACAGACAATATGCTGAGCATTTAGATCCTCACTCATCTGCTCCGCCTTGTAACGGCATTGGACCTTCTTCAGTCGATTACCACTTTCGTAGCAGCTAAAGGACTTAGGATAATCGTCCCTGTCTTCGTAAGCTTTACCCAGTGCAAAGTACAAGTAGATCCTGTCCAGATGAGACAGGTTGGGATTGTCCTCCAGGCTGCGCATCTTTGAGATCTCATCGTCCGTAAACACATAGACTTTGAGATTGGCCAGGGCATACCAGGCCTCGCCATGTTGCAGGTTGCTTTCCAATGCGCTCTGAAATGAATTGACCGCATCCTGATAGCGACCCGATGTTTTCAGTGCGTAGCCTAAGGAGGTCAGGGTAATGGGATCTCCGGGTAATTGTTCAAGTACCTTGTTAAACAGGTCAATTGCTTTATCAAATTCTCCGGTCTGCATGCACTCGACGGCATACAGGGAAAGAAACTGGGGATTATCGGGTGCGCGATCCAGCAGGACTTTCGCTTGTTCCAGGGCCTGGTGAAATTTCTGTCGTTTTCGCAAGGTCTGCACGTAATCGATGCGCACCTGTACATTCTCGGGTTCGAACTCCACCGCACTTTCCAGAAGGAACTCGGCATCGTCCAGCACACCGAGGCGGACACCGATATCGGCGAGCAAACGCATTGCTTCAACATGCTGTGGTACCTTTAGCAGGAATTGACGACAAATATCTTCCGCTTTTAATAATCTGCCCTGGGCAATTAAATCAGTGACGGCGAGGATTGTTTTTGGCAGGTTCTCCAGGCGCTCAAGCTGAACACGGATCTGAGAGGCCTGTTGTTGTAAACCTTCCCTTGTCAGGATTTCAAGTTGTGCTCGCCAACTTGACAACAGGGCTGGGTTCATACGGCAAGCCCGGTTATAGGCCTGTAAGGCCTGGTCGCTGCGCCCCATGTCTCTGTAGATGTGACCTTCTTCCTGATGGGCGCGGCCATGTTCCGGTACCAGGTCCTTTAATTGATTCAGGTATTCAATTGCCTTGTTGAATTCGCCGCGGTAGCGATGACATACCGCTACCATATACAGTGCCTCGGTATTCTCGGGTTCCAATTGCCTGAGTTCGGACAGATCAACCAGAGCGTCGTCAAATTGTCTGGCAACAATTTTCTCCTGGATCGATTGCAGGATCGAATCGATTTCCGCAGCTTGCACGTATCACTCCCGGTTAAATAAAAAACGCCCCTCAAGAGGGGCGTTTGAAATTACATCACATTACGAAGTTTGACACTACACCTTAGAAATTATAATTCACCCTTACGCCAATAGTGCGTGGACGTACATAAGTGACTTGTTGTGTATCAAAAACAAAGTTACGGGCAATTTCCGCTCGCTTGTCGGTGATGTTGTTCACATAGAGCTCGGCCCCCCATTTATCACCAGTAACACCGGCGGTAAGGCCTCCCATCACCCAGCTATCAATTTCATCCCTGTTAATGGTGACAATATCGCTGAAAGACTTTGCGGAAAAGGAGATGTTGGGCATGAAATGCGCCGTTAAACCACTATCGCTGAGGTTCCATTCGTATCTCGCTCGAAGATTACCCTGGTAGTCTGGCGCAAAGGCGAGTTCATCACCTTTCCTGACATCATTCGTGGGTGTCAGCACTTCTGTAATTTTTGTATCGAGAATCGAAAACGCACCGAATATAGTCAGTCCGTCGATAGACTCCGGTGTCCAGATGATGTCACCCTCAAGACCCAGAATCTCGGCATTAGCCGCATTGTCTGAAAAGAAAAGATTGACGACGCTAGGATCAAAAATAGTCGTCTGCAGTTTATCTATCTCCACATAAAAGAGGCTGCCGTTAAAACGCAGGGTGTTATTGAGGTAACTGGACTTCCAGCCAAACTCGTAATTAGTGATTTCGTCAGTATCGAGTACGAAGGGTACGGTGAAGGTCCCCGCAGGATTGGTAGCACCGCCAGGCCGGTTCAAAAGACCGGGACGAAAGCCCTCCGAATAGGTGGCGTAATAAAGCTGGTCGCCGGTGGGCGTCCAGGTAAAGGTCCCCTTGAAAATAACGCCACTGGTTTTGGCTTTGTTCGGCGCGCGGGTGGCATTGAATATGGCCGTTGCCTGGGCCAGGCTGAGCGCAGGATCAACGCCCTGGATATCGGCGATACTTTGCGTGTCGTTGTAAACGGTATGTCGCGTTGTATCGCAGGTACCGATAAATTCAAACTCGCCATCACCGTTATAAAGATCGCTGATATCGGTGCCAAAGGCATTGGCATCGGCCTGGAAGCCGTTACAGAAGGAGGAGTTTGCGCTACCGTCGAAATCCACGCCGATATCGTAGTAGCGGGCACCAAAGGTGGCGGAGAACTGATCGTTAAAATCATAGCTCATTTCTCCAAAAATGCCGTACTGCTCGTCAGTGCGCTTGATATCGTTTCTGAATATCACGCCACTGGGAAATGGTCCAGGATCCGATATAAAACCCGTCGTTTGCGGAGAGTTAGATGAAAAGCCGGGGGAACCAAACACAACAGGATTGACCGAACCAGGATAAGTAAAGTCGTTACGTTCTTTCAATTCAAGGTCGCTGTAAAAACCACCGGCTGTTGCGCGCCATCGATTCGAGGCGTCAGTTGATACCCTGATTTCGTGGGTCATGACCTCCGTCCGTGTGCGACTTTTGACGAGCAGATTAGGTGCCTGGCAGGTACCGCCGGGAACGTCCTGGGTAAAGCCGGGATAAAAATTATTGTAGACCGGGTAGCTTACCGTTGAGTCGCAGATGTAGTAAGGCAGGTACTGGCCGACAAACAAGTAGTCCGTGTAATCCACATTCTGATCGGTTTCACGATCTGTGTAAGCACCTGTATAGACGACTTCCAGTTCCCCCATGCGCCCGGCATCGAAGGCACCGGTCAGGGTCCAGTTTGTATTGTGATACTTGTCTTCAATGGAATCATCCTCAAAGCGTTCGATAGCAAGATCATCAGACAAGGTCGGGTCAGCAAAAAAAACACCGTCCGAATCGACATCCTGACGCGCGTGAGCGACGAGCAGGCTCAAGTTATCATTAATGTCCCAGAGTCCACTGATACGGCCCCCTGTATAGGTGGTCTCATTGAAGTTCTTTTCTGCCCTTGCGCTGTTGTCGGCAGCGATAAAGGTGACACCACTTAGATCCTGACCTGCCTGAAAACCCGCTCGTCCGGCACTTACTACCGAGCCGTTATCACGCACTGTACCGGCGGATCTAAAACGGGCGCTCCCTGAAAGATCCCGGGTCCCGGCAACATTATCGATATAGCCACCCTGGTTATCGACGTAGACCACGGCTCGCAGGGTAAAGTTATCAGCAACAGGGATATTGATCATGCCGGTGACGTTGGCGCTCATTTCCCCTCCTTCTGTGAACCCCGTGCCAAACTTCATGTTGCCATAGGTTTCAGAAGGATCGGGCTTGTTTGTGATCAGCCGTACCGTACCCGCCTGTGAACTTGCACCGAACAGGGTACCCTGCGGGCCGGAAAGGGTTTCGATTCGGGCAAGATCGGCCGCATACACGTCCAGGTTCCGCCCCGGCTGAGACAAGGGCTGTTCATCAAGATAGAGGGCTACGTTAGGTGCTAGACCCGCAACACCCGCCGTCGTCAGGTTGGGCGTTGTCGAGGCCACGCCACGGATGTAAATAGTATTCTGCCCGGGGCCGCTGCCGCCAGCCGTAATGCCCGGAAGTTGCATCATGTAATCAGTAAAGTTGGAAATGCCTAGCTGGTCCATGGATTCTTCAGTTAGCGCCGATATAGCAATGGGCACGTCCTGCATTGATTCTGCTCGTTTCGTTGCGGTCACGACCACTTCTTCAATCTCACCACTGGCGGGGCCGGTAATTGATGCCATAGCCATGGCAGTAATGATCGCTTCACTGATTTTTTTGCGTTTAAACATAATTTCTCTTTTTTAGGTGATGAAATTAATTACAACAAGAAAGTTATAACTGTAATCTTTTATTTTCAATAAAATAATATAAATCTATATATTTCAATGATATAGTTATTATAGATGAAATTATTTATCTTATTGCTGTAAGTATCTTATCAAATAATACTTACACATTGAATTAATTTAAATAGAAGCGTTGTAGAATCAGCGCAATAAAAAAATCAACCACTGAATAATTGTTAAGGGGCGTTAATTATGTGGACACTCAAACCTGCCCTTGATCTTTCTGAGTCAATTACATGAATACAACAGACACTGAGCCACAAACGAAAACCAGGGGAAAATTCTTCGAATTCGATTTGCATCCGGTTGTTTTTGGTTTCTCCCTCTTGATAATCCTGATTTTCATCGTCTTCACACTATCCAACATCGATGCTGCTGAAGACATGTTCTCGACGATGAAAACCTACATCGCCTCTTCGTTTGGCTGGTTTTTCATACTCAGCGTCCAACTGTGCCTGCTTTTCTGTATCTACCTGGCCCTGAGTCGTTTCGGTAACATCCGTATCGGCGGTCCCGGTGCCGCGCCGACGTATTCCAGAATTTCTTGGTTTGCCATGCTGTTCAGTGCCGGCATGGGCATTGGCCTGATGTTCTGGGGTGTCGCTGAACCCATACAGCACTTCCAGAACCCGCCCGGTCTTGAGCCCTTAACGAGACAGGCCGCTGTTCGCGCGATGGACCTGACTTTCCTGCACTGGGGATTTCACGCCTGGGCTATCTATGCCCTGGTGGGCCTGTCACTGGCCTTTTTCGGATTTAACCGGAAGCTGCCATTGAGCATGAGAAGTTCGTTCTACCCCGTATTTGGTGAACGGATACACGGGCACCTCGGTAACGTCATCGATACTCTTGCCGTCGTCGCCACCTTGTTCGGCGTGGCGACATCTCTTGGTTTTGGTGTCACCCAGATCAATACGGGTTTGAATTATCTTTTTGGTATTGGTATTTCCAGTAGCACCCAGATCGTGCTCATAGCCAGCATCACCTGTGTCGCCACCATTTCCGTGGTTTCGGGACTTGATCGCGGTATTCTCAGATTAAGCCAGTTGAACTTCTTTGCCGCCCTGCTGTTATTGATTTTTCTGTTGATTACAGGACCGACCTTATTTTTGTTCAACAGTTATGTACAGAATACCGGTCATTATCTGCAGAACCTGTTCACCCTGGGTAGCTGGACTGAAACCTATAGTCGCAACCCTGGTTGGCAGGGAAATTGGACTGTGTTCTATTGGGCCTGGTGGATCTCCTGGTCGCCATTCGTCGGCATGTTTATTGCTCGTATCTCCTTTGGCCGAACCGTAAGGGAATTTATACTCGGCGTATTGATCGTACCCTCGCTGTTGACATTCGTCTGGATAAGCACCTTTGGTGGTTCGGCCATTCAAACGGTGTTGCAGGGAGATAATACGGTGCTAATGGCGGTAGATGCGAATATTGCCACCGCCCTGTTCGAACTCCTCAAACACTACCCATTGGCAAGTGTCAGTTCCTTTATCAGTATCGTGCTGATTTTTATATTCTTCATCACCTCATCAGATTCCGGTTCCCTGGTTATTGATATCATTACCTCAGGCGGCAATCTTAATCCTCCGGTCATCCAACGAATTTTCTGGGCGGTGATGGAAGGTATTGTGGCGGCGGTTCTTCTTGTTAGCGGTGGACTTACCGCCTTGCAGGCCGCTACCATCAGTACGGCATTGCCGTTATTGCTCGTGCTTATTCTGATGGCTTATTGCCTATTGCGGGCGTTTCAGGAAGAATTACCACCCTACCATTACAACGGAAAAAGTCATTAGCGAATGACAACGATATTACCTAATTTTCCTTAAATGTATACTCAATCCTGAACTCGACATTTACAAATTAATATGGAAAAACACGAGGAAGTCCTGGTTGCATTGCGTCGGATTATCCGAGCGACGGATTCTCACTCCAAGCGGCTAAGTAAGGAGTTTGGACTGACCACGCCGCAGCTGCTTATCTTGCGATCCATCAGAGATCTTGGAGACGTGACCATCGGGCTTCTATCCAATGAAGTCAACCTGAGCCAGGCGACGGTCACAACGATTATCGACAGGCTGGAAGATCGTGGACTGGTAAGCAGACGCCGTAGTGAACAGGACAGGCGAAAAGTCTATACCACGCTAACAAGAGAAGGAAAGAAGATCCTGAAAAATGCGCCAGCCCCAATTCAGGAAGAATTTATCAATTCGTTTCAGGACCTGAATGACTGGGAACAAAGTCTCATTCTGTCTACCGTCCAACGCGTGGCAGCAATGATGGATGCGGGGAAAATTGATGCAGCTCCCCTTCTGGATGTAGGCGAACCCGGACGGCATAATAATTAGATCGCCCATTGTCTATAATCAGAAAGGGAACGTAACCGGTCTAACTACTTATTGAGATCCGCCAGTACTTCAATATGTCCAGGTGACAGACCACAACAGCCACCAACAATTTGTACACCCGAGTCCACCCAGCTATTGGCAAAATCTAAAAATTCAGCGGGTGGGATAATATTTTTGAATTGCCATTTAGGCATAGTGAAATAACCTGAATCGGGATAGGCCATCAGGCTCCCCGTGAATTCTTCGCGCAAAATACTGATCGCCTCATCAATCAGGTTGGATGGGGTATGCATCACCCCGGCCACATCTAATTCATAATCTTTCAGGATGTGAACGATGTCAGCGAATGGGATTTCTCTGTCCTGGGCAAAACTGATTAGTTGTCCATTGTCACCACGCCGTGCCGATAGACCAAGCCATACCGGCAAACCGCTTGCAAGTGCAGCCTCAATTGCAATGGGAATTCTTTCGGGGAAATACATCATTTCCAGCAAGATGAAATCGCAACCTTCATCTTTAATAAGCAACGCTAGCTCTCTGAAGCATTCCTTCATTTTGGTTTGAGATGGCGCCCGCTGTGGATCCGCTACAGCGCTTCCACTGCCAAGTGGTGTCATATGCGATAGAGAACCTGCCACCAGAACATCATGCCGGCCACTTTCCTTTCGTGCTTGTTGCGCCGCAGAGATCGCGTTTTTATTTATTTCCGTAAACCGATCGCCAAACCCTGCGGGTTCCAACATCAATCGTGAAGATGCATAAGTATTGGCCGTTATTATGTCCGCACCAGCTGCGATATAATCTTTATGGATGTCGATCAGGGCTCTTACGTTTCCAAGTGATGCTGTCCCACACCAGACATCGGGATCCATGACAATGCCGCGCCTTTCCAGCTCAGTTCCCGTTCCCCCGTCAAGAATCAGGGTCTCACCTGTTTGAAGTCGTTGTTTTACGTTTGCATAACTCATTGGGATTTCTTAAGTATTTTATGGCGTTTATATATCAAAATAGCCTGATCCTTATATTAATTCGTCCGCTACTACAGCTGTTACAGTAATCGTGCTTTGGGGAGCGCAACACAGCCAGTCAAACCGCGAGCAGCTGCACCACACCATCTGGACGAGACCCCATTAGTTTTGCCCTTATTGAAGTAATCCGCAATAGAAAAGAGGACAGAGGGTTAATATGTTGTGGAAGTTGAAATCACCTGGGTTTAGCGGTCATTCAGACAAGATGAAATGCCGCCCAATACAGTTAATGTCATCTATGTAGAATTCATGGCCACTGATCTACTTTCCGGGCGAACCTTGTTCCAAACCCTGAGCTGATTTCTGTGCCTTGGATAGTAAAAATTGGTTAAGCGTTGTTCTCTCAATCGTTCCTTCACTCATACCTTTCTCTAATACCTCAATTGCTTTTAAGGGCTTGTCGCGTAGAAGATATAGACTGGCAAAGTTTACTTGTTGGGTGCCTGTCTTTAATTCACCTTGCTCATAAAGCATTTCCATAACGGTGATTTGATTTTCATGTTGAGCCAGTGCGGAGTAGGCGCCAGCCAAAGATAACCAGTAATCCGTTTTCGGGTATAGCGATACCATCTTTTTAAGGACATTGACCATGTTCTTGTAATCACCCAACTTATGATAGTTAGCACTCATGAGTTGCAGCAGAGTTTCCCTGGGTTCGTCACCGCTATCCATAGTCATTTTGTAGGATTTTTTCAGCGGCTCTAGCGATTTCGTAAATTCATCCATGCTGTAGTAGATTTGTGCCAATGAATATAGTGCGCGAGTGATCATAGCCTCCGGCAGATCTGCCTGCTCCAGGACTTTCTCATAAGAGCGAACCGCATCATTAGGCTTTTCCAAAGTGAAATAGGTCAAGCCAAAAGAATTATATAACTGTGCTTTCTCATAAGGGGTAAGGTTCTTTTCGAGCTCGAGCGCCCGTAAAACCTCCAGTCCCTGGTCGTATTTTTTTGCCTCGAATAACTCCTGCGCTTCCATGAGATTGTCGTAGACTTTATTGTTCATTGACAATCTATTCTGCGCTGTTAATTCTTCTTTACGTTTAATTTTTTCCGCTTCCCTGGCGCGCGTCGCGTTCGCTGCGCGCTTTGCCTGTTCCGTTTCAGCCTGTAAGTTGTTTGTCTTTTCTCGTTCTGTGGCATCGTTCAGAAGTCGTCTAGCTCCAAGCAACCTGGTTGAATCTGGATGAATGGCCCGGATCCGCTCAATGTATTCTGCTGCCTGATCAAACTGTTGACTAGCAAGTGATTCATTAAAGGATGACTGGTAAGAGTCCAGTATCTTTTCGATACCGGCGACAGCTTTTTTGTTGCCGAAGTTGAGTTCCAATACTTTATTATATTTATCGTAAGCATTATTGCCCGAAGGACTTGTTAAACGATTCTCCTGCAGGTCGTTTTCCGCGCTCTCTAAAAGCTTCTCTATTTGTCTATCCTTAATTTTGGTCGCGTCCCTAAGTTTTGCCGATGTAGCATTTTGTTCGGCTATAAGTTGTTTTTGTTTTATACTTTCGGCCATCTCTACAGATTGTTGAACTGGTTTTTCTTTCGAATACTCTCGCGAGAAAAGGTAAATACCAACGCCAATTAGAACGAGTAGAACTAGCGAAATCGTGAGATGTGTATTGACAGAATTCCTGGGAGTATTTTGAGATGCGGCTTTCTGTGATTGGGGTGGAGGTGGATCTTGTTTTACGACTTCCTCGACTTCTGGTTTTAAAGTTGATTGGTTTACATTATAGGTTCTAGCAGTTTCATAAGCTTCTTCGAGATTTTTCGAAAGACTTAATTCAGCATCCCTTTTCTCGCTTATCTGTTTTTGGGCCTTAGACTTAATAGTAGTTGCCACTGGTACCTCAAAATCCTTCAACCATTCCTCAATAGTCTGCGGGCGCTCCTCCGCCTTGAATTGGATTGCATGGTCAATGGCCATCAAAATATGATCTGGATACTTGCCCTTTGCAATTTCGGATGCACTCACAATGGCATCTTTCGATGTAGTCAGTATGGATTTACCGCGCTCAATAGCATCGATTGGAGCGATACCCGTGACAGCACGATAAAGCGTTGCTCCCATTCCGTAGATATCTGAAAACGGTCCCTGTTCATCACTCCTGGAGTAATATTGCTCAAAAGGCGCATAACCTGGTGTCACCAAACTTGTTAAGGTTTTGGTCTCTTCGCTCAAAGCCTGTCTGGCTGAACCAAAGTCAAGTAGTACCGGGCTGCCGTTTTTGCGTATATAGATATTATCGGGTTTGATATCCCTGTGAATAAAGCCTCTCCTGTGAATTTGTTCTAATCCGCCGAGGAGGGGAAGAACAATTTTTTGGAGTTCTTGAGCATCCAGTGTCTTTTTGCCTTCCAATATTTCTCGAAGACTACGTCCAAGCTCATACTGCATGACCATGTAGCCGGTATTGTTGTCCTCAAAAACAGAATCAACGCGGACAATATTAGGATGATTGAATTTGGCCAGAGTGCGTGCCTCGGAGATAAATCGGTCGAGACCCCACTTATATTTATTACCGTGGTCATCCGAGAGAGGATGGACAGAAAAATCCTTTTCACGCATAGCGATTTCAACAGGCAGGTATTCCTTGATAGCAACATTTCTCATGAGGTTTACATCATGTGCAAGATAGGTAATACCAAAGCCACCCTGCCCGAGGATTTCTTTTATCTCATACCATTGCAGTTTGTGACCAGGTTTTAATGAATTGCGGTGAACTTTGTTCATCTTCCCGACATCCAGTTATTCTGATTTCTTTATGAATAATAGCATGTATTCAAATGACACCCAGAATAGAGTGGGGTCATAAGTAGAGACACAGGGCAAATGAATTAGGATAGACTTTAGTCCTTCTGATCATTGAGTGGTTTTTCCTGATGTGTGGATCGATTTTTCAGAAAATCATGCTTTTCTCCGCGTCACCTTAGAGTATAGTTCGTCATGTCCGGTTGTGATTAAACGAGGGTAATTACTATGATGAGAACACGCGCCACATATATCTTTTGCTTTTTTATCTTTTCTTATTCCCAGTTAATTTATGCCGACACCTTCAAAGAGGGCGGAGAAGCTTATGTGAAAGGCGATTATTCAACTGCAGCCAAAAAATTTCTCGAGGTTGCAGAAAAAGGCGATCATCGTTCAATGTATGCGCTTGGTTCAATGTATGCCGGAGGCACTGGAGTAGAAAAAGATTACAAGAAGGCTTTTAGTTGGTTTTCCAGGGCGGCAAAATATGGGCGTATTGATGCTCAATACAAAATCGGCCTGTTGTATGAATTAGGTGTTGGTGTCCCGCAAAATTACAAAAGGGCAGCGCGATATTATAATAACGTCGCAACCAAAGGTTACGCCCATGCACAGTTCAAACTCGGTATGATGTTTGCGAACGGACTTGGTGTTAATCAGAGTAATGTTAAGGCATATGCGTGGTTAATCGTTGCAAGTCAAAATCTCAAAAATAGCGCATCGACAGAGCAGAAAGCAATCGGTGAAATAGAACAACCGGCGGGAGACGTGTTCGCAAGCATTCATGGGGATTTAATTGTCGAGGAACTGGCAAAAATTGAAAAAAATATTCTACCTGAGCAGATGGCTGAAGCAAAAAAGCTTGCTCAGGAATATATTCAGTATTGATAAACGAATATGCGGCTATGGGAGACAAAAAATTGTCTGATGCGATCAAATAGTCGATTAATAATCATTAAAAAATAGTTGTGCGGGCCCTTTAAATGTTTCTTTTTTATAACAAAAATATTTAAGCGGTTATTGTGGGCTCTGGTTGTTGTTGTGTGATGCAGTGAATAGCTCCCCCGCCTTCTGCAATAGCCAGAATTTCAACCTGCACAATTTCCCTTTGCGGATATAAACGCGCATAAGTCTCTACGGCTTGCACGTCTCGCTCGCTATTGTAAGCAGGTACGATAACCGCCCCATTTGCTAAATATGAGTTGACGTAAGAGCGACAATCTTTATCAGATTCGACGTTTGCATAAGAACTCGTACAAATAAACTCCAGGCGCAAAGGGCGTCCTTTGGCATCCGTTTGACCGTGTAGCGCGGCAGTATTTAGCTCGCCGGTAGCATAATATGGATCATCCTCATCCGCGCCAATTTCCACAAGAACCACACCAGGTTTTACAAATGCAGCTATGCCATCGATATGTCCGTTGGTTTCAATTTCTGCCACATCTCCGGGTATCCAGATCACCTTTTCAGCACCCAGGGTACGGCACAATTCATGTTCAATTTTCTCTCTGCTCCAACCGGGGTTTCGATTCGAATGAGGAAAGCAGGACTCAGTGGTAATGATTGTTCCTTCACCGTCAACAGTTATCCCACCCCCTTCTGCTATCAGCTCAGAGGAAAATACTCTCAACTTTTCATGCGCAAGAATGCGTTCGCCCATTAATGCATCTTGATCATAGGGTTGATAATTTCCTCCCCAGGCGTTGAACTTCCAGCAAGAACCGGCTACATCACCGCTTTTGTTGACCAGGAAGTTTGGGCCAGTATCACGAGTCCAGGAATCGTCAATTTCCATTTCGACTACCTCGACCCCTTCGTCCAAATGGTCACGCGCACCATTAACATGTCTGGGCGATGCCAGCATTTTTACAGGTTCAAATTGGGCAATAGCATTGGCCACATTGGCGTAGGCTTGCCTTGTGGCAGGCTCATTTTTCCACATACCATCACGACACGGCCATGCCATCCAGGTACAGCTATGTGGAGTCCATTCTGCAGGCATATAAAAACCGGAATCCGCGGGGCTTTCCAGCCTGGATTGATCGGATGAGTTCATATTGCTAAACCTGTTTTAAATAAAATTCCCAATCAAAGCTGGTATCGCCGATGACCAGGAAATGTGGGTTCAAAATCGATTCCTTCCTGTTGTATTCCAATGGTCTGAGTTGGGTATCGGTGACGATTCCGCCGGCTTCGCTAACGATGGCATGGGCGGCGGCGGTGTCCCATTCGGAAGTCAGGCCAAAACGTGGATAAATATCCACTTTTCCTTCAGCAACCAGGCAAAGTTTGAGCGAGCTGCCAATGGCGATGACTTCAACTTCATTTCCTAATGCTGCAAAAAATTTTTGTTGCTCTTCACTTCCATGTGATCGACTACCTGCTACGGTAAATGAGTCAGCTGTGGTGCCTTTCGTTTTTATTCTTTCTGCTGCCTGTCCGGCTAATTGTTTGTATGCGCCTTGCCCTTTGCGCGCATAAAAACAGAGTTGGGTGGCGGGAACATAGACGACGCCGAGAATGGTCTGGTGATTTTCAATCAGGGCAATATTGACGGTAAACTCACCATTGCGTTTGACAAATTCCCTCGTCCCATCAAGAGGATCGACCAGCCAGTATCGTTGCCACGTTTGTCTGGTTTTATACGGAATCGTTGCAGACTCTTCTGACAGTATAGGAATGTCGGGTGTCAGTTGGGTCAATCCTGATATGATGACTTCGTGTGAAGCCATATCGGCTGCGGTAAGAGGCGAATTATCATCTTTGTTTTCTACAGAAAATTCAGTTTGATAAACTTCAAGTATTTCTCTTGCCGCATGTTCTGCGACAGTGATTATGGACGGCAAAAGCTCAGATGAATTGATGTCCAGTGTGATACTCCTTAATGTTGTTGAATACGAACGATGGCCTGAGTTTACGATTATAAAGTTCTAATACTTATTAATAATACTGTGATTAACTGGAACGAAATAGACACCGTTTTGCTGGATATGGATGGTACCTTATTGGATCTGCATTTCGATAATTATTTTTGGCAGGAACAACTCCCACAGAAATGGGGTGAGCTTAATGGCATGGATACTGCGACTGCAAAAACAATGTTGGCGCCAATTTTTAAAAGTACGGAGGCAACCTTGCCCTGGTATTGTCTCGATTTTTGGTCTGAACAGCTGGAAATGGATGTGTTCGAAATATCAGCTGCGATCGAAAATCTGATTCAGCTGCGTCCATATGTGGAACAGTTTCTCAAATACCTGGCTGTGAAGGGAAAGGACATTGTTCTGGTTACCAACTCACATGAAAAATTTATTGATCTTAAAATGCAACGAACTGGGCTTGATCACCATTTTAATCATATGTTCAATGCGCATAGTTTTGGGATGCCCAAAGAAGATCCAAAATTCTGGAAAAAACTCGGTGAAAACCTCAGCTTTCGAGAAGACTCTACAGTGTTGATTGATGATAATTTGTCAGTACTTCGGTCTGCACGCGAACATGGCATTCGGCATCTGCTTAGTATTGCGCAACCCAATAGTCGAGCAGCAGCTCATGACACAGAAGAGTTTCAGGGAGTGATCTCTTTTCGCGATCTTTGCTATTAGGAAAGCGCGTAAACAAAGTCCCAATTTGAGTGTTGCAAATTCTTTCCCCGTTGTTCAAATTTTGTTAATGGTCGCCATGTTGGTCTCGGTGCTGCATTACCTATGCCGGCCAGGTTTATAAGGCCACCATGATTATCACAGATCGTTAACACATGTAGCGCGAGTTCCTGCCAGTCCGTGGCAATATAAAGTCGAGCATGCGGCATCAATTTCGGTATCAAAAGGGAAACGAATTCAGAATTGATTAGTCGTCTTTTATGGTGGCGTTTCTTCGGCCACGGGTCAGGGAAAAAAATATAAACATGCTCAAGACATCGATCTGGTATCTGTTGAGTTAGGACTTCCATGACATCATGACAAATTACCCTGACATTGCTAATGGCTGCCGCCTCAATTTGTCTTAGCAAACTGCCAACGCCGGGCTGGTGAACCTCCACCGCCAGATAATCATTCTCTGGATGGGCTTTAGCCAGAGCGATACTGGTATTTCCCATGCCGACACCAATATCAAGCACCTTCGGAGCGACACGATTGAATATTTTATTTAGATCAAGAATGGTGGCGGAATAATCTATTCCATAATATTGCCAGAAATGCGCTAAAGCGTAAGCCTGGCCTGAGGTCAATCTACCCTGTCTAAGCACATAGCTACGGATACGACGCTTAGCTTTGTTCTCTTCCACAGCTTATTTATTATTTTATGTAATTGAGGTCTGAGTATAGTGTGATGTTGGAAATGTATGAGCATGCTTCACTTGAGGCGACATGACACCGGAAAATTTCGCCTGCAGCTATATCGACTGCTAGTCGAGATCCACGATCAGGCCCTCGCGGGCTATATGACATTTCAGGCTAGAGTTCTTTTCGCTAATTATGCTTAATGAATGCTCATAAATTTTTTCCATGGCAGCGTCATCATAATTAGGATCGTGATGATAAAGATATAATTCCTTAACGCCGGCTTCGATGGCGATATTGACGGTGTCGATATAGCAGGAATGTCCCCAGCCTCGTTTTTTCTCGTAATCTTCTGGCGTATATTGTGCATCATGAATAAGAATGTCGGCGTCTTTCACCAGTTCTATTTCGGACGCATACTCTTCCTTCTTCATTTCCTCATACAATTGTTTTTCTTTATCATTGAGTTCGCTGTATTTTTGGTCAATAGATTTACCAAGAAATAGACATTCGTTATCGGAAATATAGAGAATAGTCTTCCCCTTCGCCTTGATTCGATAACCATACGTGGTGCCTGGATGATGCACATTATAATAGTTAAAAGAAAAGGGTCCGTGATGCAATTGTTGATTGTTTGCAGGTTGTAGATATTTGACATTTGCCAGCCAGGTTTCAGTGCCGACGGGAAAGTATGGCGCCTGCATCTGCGCAGAAACGTGCTCCTTGATCTCATCGTCGCACTGGCCGGGGCCGAAAAAGCTGATGTTCCAATCCGGCACGAAAGCAGGTACAAAAAAAGGCAGGCCGCAAATGTGATCCCAATGATAGTGGGTAAGGATGATGAGCAAGTCCCGGATTTTACTTTGTCCCATTAATTGATTACCAAAGGGAATGATGCCGGTGCCAGCATCACATATCAGGACATGATCATCGACGCGGATTTCCACGCAAGAGGTATTGCCCCCTACGCCGAGATGTGACTCAAAGGGGGCAGAATATGATCCACGCACACCCCAAAAACGAAGATAGGCGTCACTCATAAGAACCTTGGTTAAGTGGCTTGAGAGGGTTGTATGTATTTGTGTATGACATCTGTTATTACCTGTATCGGCATCGGTTTCGTGATGAACTCAAGGGCACCGAGTTTTTCCGCTACCGAGCGATCCTGAGCGTAATCCTTTGAGCTTATCATAACAACAGGAGTGTCTTTGTGAAGTGGTAAATGTCTCAATTCTTTTAGAAAGGTTAATCCGTCCTTGCCAGGCATCTTTATATTGAGGAATAACAAAGCAGGCTTATTATCAGTCAGATACTCAAAGGAGCTCTGGGCTGAATCAAATACTTCCAAGTTTATATTACTATCGGTGGAAGCCAGTTCAAACAAGGTTCTAACAGAAGGACTGTCATCAACAATAACGATAGTGGCGATGTTATTTGCCATATTCAGCCGTCCATTGCCGCAACAGGGTAAGCTAAGACTGGTGTGCTTTTCATATAACCCTTTGATTATTATAATATTATATTGAACAGGCTTAAAGCCTATGAGATTCTTTATTTCCCTCAAACCTCAAGCCTAGGATTTTACACCAAATTGACCTTAACGAAATAAATAACCAGATTAATAAGATGTCGATCTAGATGTGAGAGAGGATAAAGAGGCATGAGAGCGCTCGAATGAAAGGCCCAGAGGAGAGCGGAGTCTTTGGCCTGCCTGTGTAATTGGCGCGTTCAAGCTTGTTAATATCTGTGATGAATCGATACGAATGGCTGATAATATGTAACTTGATGGCAGTTGAAACAGCCAAACATGATAGCGATTGTCTTTATATGCGGGTGTAGTTCAATGGCAGAACATTAGCTTCCCAAGCTAAGAATGTGGGTTCGATCCCCATCACCCGCTCCAAACAGATCTGGATTATAGACGAACATTTGCGTTGCTAACCCTACAAACGCATTTGCATAAAATCCAGATTATTGACTAATAAACGCTCTCGGGCCGACTTCAGATTCGTCAGATTCGTGTAGGGACCGATTCGCACTCGGAAAATGCCTTCGCCATTAATGACGCCAGGCTCAATGTAGGCATTAAATCCAAGCAGAGCCAATCTGGCCTTAACTTGATCGGCTGCCTTATGCTGTTTAAAGGAGCCCACTTGAAGAATGTAATTGCCTTCCTGTTCAGGGGCATCACTATTTTCTGGCTGTTTAGCAATCCAGGCAGATATATCTACTTCCTTGTTTGGAAGAATATTGTAAAACTCAAAGGTAGGCTCCGGGACTGGAGATAATTTTTCGTTATCGGTTTCTGACACCTTTGGGATCTGCTTATCCGCCTGCTTCGCGACAGGCCGTTTTAACTCAAAGCTAGCAGCTAGCTCATTTCCGTAAAAATAAACCAGCACCGCCACCAATAAGCCAATGGATAAGCCACTCATAAAAGTCAGAAACCCGCTGAATTTAGATTCTTTTTTTGTCGTGTTCTTTGTTATATTTTTATAGTCGCGCGGCATAATTCAGGTATTGGTATAGCTTGTTGCGTTAATAATAATCTGGCTGTTTTACGACGGTCAAGCCGAGGGTTTCCCAGCTTTGCATACCGCCACGGTACCAAAGCAATTTATGTGGAGGGTAGCCAAATCTCAGTAAAGTGCGAATATTCGATGGCGATTGACCGCACCATGGGCCATTACAAAATAACGCGAGTGTCCGCGCTTTGGAAAAGTCCCAGAGCCCTTCCTGGGATCGTACGCCGAATGTTTTTTCCAATATCTCCGCAATCTCAAACGGATCGGCTCCCTCACTCGGATTGAGAACCGTCCATGGGATGTTGACGCTACCCGGGATTGTACCGTTTAAAAGCCAGTCCGGAGTTCGAGAATCAATCACCAATATCGAATCATCACCATCGCTTTTGCGTTTAAGTAGATTCAACAATTCAATTTCAGCGATTGTTTCTACGCCCTCAGCCAGTTTAGCAGGTTGAATGCAAAAGGGCGGGCATCTTCTAGACGTGCGCGCATACGCAGGGTTTATTTTGTTATCAATATTCTGGTTTCTCTGGATAAGTACCTTCTCGCCTTTGTGTAATACCTCTACAGATTCGAGTTCGTTCGTAATACGGACATCCAGAGACAAGGTCGAAGTAGCCACAATCAGCAGGTACGAACCGCACAACAATTTCATGTAAGTGTTCATTTTGGATTCAAGTAGGGTTTGAATTGGCTTTAGATAAATTTGTAATCAAGGCTGTACTCCGCAAGTTTACATCATATCCTGTGGGTCGATGTCCAGAGACCAACGTACTTTTTTTGAATCAGGTAACTTTTCAATGGCTGCGCTCCATGATTTCATTGCTTGTCTCAAATGGACACGGTTGTTAGATAATACCAGCAATTGCATGCGCGCTTTGCCGGCCCGTTTTTCAATCGGGGCAGGAATGGGTCCATAGATTTGCAAATACCGGGTCTCGTGTTTAAGTAAATCCGCGGCTTTTTGCAGGAAATCTTTTTGCCTGCTGCGTTCATGCCCCTCTGAACGCAGCAAAGCAAGATAGCTGAAAGGCGGCAGATTAGTTTCCTCCCGCTCACGCAATAGTGCTTTGCCAAATTCTCTATAACCTTCACTTATCAGGGAGTTTAGTAAGGGATGATCGGGGAAATGGGTTTGTATCATAACTGTTCCTTCATCTTTCTCACGTCCGGCGCGACCACTTACCTGTATAAACAATTGTGCCATGCGCTCACTTGCGCGAAAGTCTGAACTACACAGGCCACCATCGCTATCGATAATTCCTACCAGCGTCAAATTTGGGAAATGATGTCCTTTGGCCAGCATTTGCGTGCCAATGAGAATATCTGCCTGCCCTGCATTAATAGTATTAATCATGGTTTCCATTGAACCCTTGCGACGAGTGCTATCTCGGTCAATTCTGAGTATTCGAGCCTCGGGAAAACATTGCGTAAGTGTTTCCGTCAATCGTTCCGTACCATGACCAATTTCCAGTAACTGCTTCGCACCACAATCTGGACAATTATTTGGCAGAGGATATTGTTGATCACAATGGTGACACGACAAGGTATTTCGCTGTTTGTGAAAGGTCATATGCTTATCGCAGCGTTGGCAGTCAGCAATCCATCCGCAGTGATGGCACATAATGGTAGGGGAGTAACCGCGTCGGTTGAGAAACAGCATAACCTGTTTTTTTGCGTCTATTTCTTTCTTTATGGCGCTTAGTAAGACTTGAGAGACAGCACCTTCCATAGCTCGATTACGCAGGTCGATTATTTCTATTTTCGGTTTGCACGCCTGTGCAGCGCGTTTGTTCAATGTGAGCACTTTAAACTTATCAAGATTAACATTGTGTAGAGATTCCATTGATGGTGTCGCAGAGCCCAATATGACAGGGGAGTTAGTCAAACTTCCCCGCATTACAGCAATATCCCTTGCGGAATACCGCAATCCTTCTTGTTGCTTATAAGAAAGATCATGTTCTTCATCAACTATAAAAAGGCCGGGGTTTTTCAGAGGAGTCCATATTGCTGAGCGAGTGCCGATGATAATATCCGCAAATCCATTTTTTGCGTCGAGCCATGCCTGTAATCGCTCTGAATCGGAAAGTCCTGAATGCAGGATTGTTATTCGTGCATTTATTCGAGAAAGGATTCGATTTACTAGTTGAGGTGTCAATCCAATTTCCGGTGATAAGACAAGAACCTGTTTTCCTTGTGCAATAACTGATTGCATTACCTCGATGTATACTTCTGTCTTGCCGCTGCCGGTTACTCCATCAAGTACAAAAATCTCGCCTTTACCCAAGGCCTTCAACATCTGACCAGAGGCCAGTTTTTGTTCGTGGTTAAGTTTGATGTTTACACTATTGCTTGCTTGCAGGGTCAGGTTAGCAGTTATTTTGGTTTTCTCGACAAGTCCTTTCTCCTGCAGAGCAAGTAGCGATTTACCTGCGTGTAAATGTAAAGATTCAATCTCTTTTAGTGAAATTGGCTGAGGCTGCGAGGCCAGCAATTGAAGCAAAGCCAATTGCCTGGGTGCACGTTTTAATACTTCAGGTTTGATTTTTTTGCCGCTCTCAGACAAGGCCCAGCAATAGCTGCTTTTCAACGTGGCGGGTTTGCCGAGCTTCAGGAATGCGGGAAGTGCATTAAATATTACTTCGCCAACAGGGTGATGGTAGTAATCAGCGGTCCACTGCAATAATTTCAGATCCGATTTTGAAAGAACAGGTTGAGTATCGATAACCGAAATAATGTTTTTGATTTTACCTGTATCAACATTGGTGTGGTTAGCAATTTTTGTAAGTATGCCCACTCTTTGCTTTTGTCTACCAAAGGGCACAAGAATACGCATGCCGGGGATCAGGCTGTCTATGGGAATATCACCAGCCGTGTAATCGAAGCTACGGCGTAGTGGAACAGGCAGGCTTATGTTAAGAATGTGCATTTGCTTAACATAAATATCAATGGTCACTTATGTAATAAATCTTTGTTTTCTTCCACAAGGCTCATCAATTCTTTTATAGCAATCATCTTCATTGTTTTGTTATCTATTGAACTGCGGGGACTCAAGTTCTTATCCTTTTCTGAAAAAATGACTAACATAACAGGTGTCTGATCCGCTATGAAACGATAGGCGGGGTAAATCATACTCCTGGTAGCATTGATTCTAATGTGTTTTTCGCACAACTTATTGGGGATCCCTCGTTCATTGAGAAATAGACCCACCTGTTCCACTTGATCGAAATACAAATGTAATGTTATTTCTGATGTTTTCGTTGCGGTTCCTGCCGCCACAGGCCCCACTAATACGGGATTAAACTGATGCAACACTTTCATCGCCTCGACTGCTTGCAAGCGCAGGGCAACTAAATTCATCCCCTGTGTATTTGATTGAAACAGCTGTTGATAATTGATTAACGCTTGTTGAATCTCCTGGTTCGTAGGTAAATTTTTATTCTGCGATAAGCCGAGTTGAGAGGCGGCTTTTCTTTTTGCAGCGTGGTAATCCACGGCGCCATCGATAGCAATCAACCTCGCCGCCATTTCGGCAATTTCCAAACGGGTTTTTTGCGCTGATTTCAAACGTCCAGGCATAAAGATATCTAAATCTAAAACAGTTCTGTAGAGATTGTTTCCTGATCGCTGGAGTTGTAGGGGTCAGGATCGGAGTCTCCCTGGTTCAGCGTGGGTGCGTGCTCTACTCTGAAAGTTTCAAAAAATGCATCTGGATCATCGGATGTAGCAGGCAGCCCGGTTTTCCTGTTAATACGGATATCCACCATTCCAGGTGGCAGATCCCGTTTTACTTCAGGCACATCTTCAAGCGCAACTTCCATATACTTGACCCACATTGGAAGTGCAGCGATGGCACCGGTTTCTGCATTGCCTAGTGGTTGAAACTTGTCAAAACCTACCCATGAGATAGTAGTCAACGATGCGTTAAAACCAGAAAACCAGGCATCGCGCTGGTCGTTGGTTGTGCCAGTTTTGCCCGCGAGATCAGAACGTTTCAGGGACTTGGCCCTGCGACCGGTTCCATACTGAATGACATCTCGCATCATTGACTGCATGATCCAGATATTCTGCGGGCTTATTACCCTTGGGGCATTTCGTTCCTGTGAGATTTCCACATTGTCTGTTATTTTTTCAGAAAGTCTCTCATCGTCTGCGATGAAGATCTCGGCTGGGTCTTTTTCATCTGAAATTATTAGGTCCGCCTTTTCGGATTTTATCTCGCAATCACGACATACGACCAGGGGCTCAGCCTGATAGACAACTTCATTACGATAGGACTCAATACGCTCGATGAAATACGGTTCAACCTTGAAACCACCGTTCGCCAGAATGCTAAAAGCACTGGCAAGTTGCCACGGTGAGATAGCGCCACTACCGAGAGCAAGTGAAAGATTGTGGGGTAATTTGTTCGTGTCGAATCCAAACCTGCCGATATGTTCCAGCGCCCGCGGGACACCGATAGCATGCAGGAGACGTATCGAAATCAAGTTGCGAGAGTGTATTAGGGCTTCCCTCATACGTGTTGGCCCATAGGCTTTGCCACTATAGTTTTCGGGTCGCCAGATGTCTTCAATGCCGGGGTCATCGAAGACAATTGGCGCATCATTTATTGTAGTGGCTGCTGTAAAGCCTTCTTCCAGTGCAGCAGAATATATAAACGGTTTGAAATTAGAGCCAGGCTGTCGATAAGCCTGAGTGACTCGGTTAAATTTGCTGCGCTGAAAATCGAAGCCGCCTACTAGCGCAAGTGTTGCACCATTTTCCGGATCGAGAGAGACCAGCCCCCCTTCCACCTCGGGTATTTGAGAAAGTCGCCATTGGCCCTGCTCATCTTCAATAATTCTGATGACATCGCCTGCCTGTACGATTTCTTCAGCTAATTTCGGTCTGCCACCACGGTGATTTTCGGTAATATATTTTCTTGCCCATTCTAGACCGAGCCATTCGATATCGATAATCCCGATACCCGTAATGTAAGCGGAAATAGATTGTTCTCTAATTTCAACTACCAGCGCAGGATACAATTCGCCAATGACGGGATAGGCGGAAAGAAGCTCATTCCATCTTTCTTCATCAGTATTTGTAGACAGCTCATGATGGTATTCAGCACCTCTATAACCATGACGTAGATCGTATTCGAGAAGAGCGATCCGTAGTGCGTGGTTAGCGGCGGCCTGGTTTTTATCACGGATCGTCGTAAATACTTTGTAGCCATTTGTATATGCTTCTTCGCCGTATTTTTCGGTGAGAAACTTCCGCACCATTTCGGCAACATAAGGCGCCTCTACCTGGATATCCGGACTATGTAAGCTCGCAGTGATCGGCGCCTCAATAGCTTGCTTATAATCCGTATCGTTTATATATCCCTGGATCAACATTCTACGTAGAACATAGTTACGTCGCGCATGGGCCTTTTCGGGTGAGCTAACAGGATTAGTGGTTGAAGGCGCTTTAGGTAAAGCTGCAATGAGCGCAACTTGAGAAAGATCGAGATCGTTAATATCACTACCATAATAAACTTGTGCGGCAGCTGCGATGCCGTAGGCTCGCTGTCCCAGATAAATTTTATTAAGGTACAGTTCGAGAATTTCATCCTTGCTCAATTCAGCTTCAATTTTAAATGCTAGGAATATTTCATTTACCTTTCGTAAATAAGATTTCTCCCGACTGAGAAAAAAGTTTCTCGCCACCTGCATAGTAATAGTACTGCCACCCTGACTTTTCTCACCTGTTTTGATGAGATTAACTACGGCGCGAACGATGCCTTGCCAATCAACCCCTGGGTGCTCGTAAAAACGATCATCCTCTGCAGCAAGAAACGCCTTGATTAACGGGATTTGGACATCTTTTATCGCTATTGGTGTACGACGTTTCTCCCCGTATTCAGATATGAGGGAGCCATCATGACTATATATGCGTAAAGGAACCTGTAGGTGAACGTCCCTTAAAGAGTCTATTTTTGGCAGTTCCGGCAGAATAAGGAGCAAAATTATGGCAACAGAAATGACGCCAAGAATGACCATGGAAAGCAGAATTTTGAAAGCAAACCTCAACATGTTGTGTAGTCTAAATGAAAAATATCCAAGATATGGTGAATTTTAAGATAAATGCTATTTTCCGCCTGTTTTCACAGGAAGCTTAATTAATTAATTGTTTTTTAATTTTTAGTTGACTATAGTTGCGTAAAGAAGTTAATGTTTATTATACAAATCACAGATAACTAGCCACAACAAAAGGAAAAAATCTTGTTACAGTTTAAGAAAAAATCAAATCCTTTGGTTGGAATCGACATCAGCGCCACCGCAATCAAGTTGCTTGAATTAAGCAAAAGTGGCGGTAGATATCGTGTGGAAAGTTACGCTGTTGAGCCTGTCCCTGCAAATTCCGTCGTAGATAAAAATATAACCGATATGGACGCTGTAGGCGAGGCCATTGGTCGAGCTGTAAAAAGATCTGGAACCAAACTGAAAACCGCAGCCGCAGCCGTTGCCGGTTCGTCGGTCATTACCAAAATTATCACTATGCCGGCGGATCTGAACGATGCTGATATGGCAAGTCAGATCGAGATTGAAGCAGATCAATATATACCTTTCCCGCTGGAAGAGGTGGCAATGGATTTCGAAGTGATTGGGCCATCAGCTGACAACCCTGACCGAGTTGATGTTTTATTGGCCGCTTCTCGTAGTGAAAACGTTGACCTCCGTGTGGCGACTTTGGAGATTGGTGGACTCGAAGCGAAACTAATTGATGTCGAGGCCTTTGCCCTTGAAAATACGGTTGCCATGTTGGCACGTGATCAATTGGGTGGCGGTGAAGAACAGATAATCGCGGTCGCTGATATAGGCTCCTCAGTGACAACTTTTAGTGTGCTTGAAAACCTCAAGATAATTTACTCTCGAGAGCAACAGTTCGGCGGTGCCCAGCTTACTGAGGAGATTCAACGTCGTTATGGACTTTCCTACGAAGAAGCTGGCTTAGCAAAGAAACAAGGTGGCTTGCCGGATAATTATGGCCCCGAAGTGCTTGAACCATTCAAAGATTCTATAGCTCAACAAATTAGTCGGGCTCAGCAGTTTTTCTATTCATCCAGTTCAATTACAAATATTGATCATTTGATTTTGGCGGGTGGTTGCTCTTCTACAGAAGGTATTGCTGAGTTGGTAGAATCAAAAATAGGGATACCTACTATTGTTGCTAATCCTTTTGCGA
>JBLIML010000005.1:0-53145 GCA_047638675.1 Planctomycetota bacterium
CTGTGGATCAAGTGTATTGGTAAAGAGTTGGTCGATGTAGGGCCCACCATATTCATTTGGTGGCAGACTAATCCCATGTATAACAATCAAGTCCACCTCGCATCCCGTCGGTCTCTCATCGCAGTTGGGCGATGGCACCTGACGGACCTGGGTTAACCATTGTTTTTTTACATCTAGCGTGATGGACATAGGGCTTCACAATACAATCGACAATTCATAATAAATGTATTCGAGAAACCCCTTTTGTCAGTGTAGACGAGAATGACGGAGCCTCGAACTGTACTAATTTGATTCACTTAACTAGGATGTACCCCATGTATCAATACGTCAACAAGGGAGAATAGTGCATGTGCCGTCTTGCGGCTTATATCGGACCGGATTTATTCTTGAACAGGCTGCTGGAAGAAAATCCCAACAGTCTCGTCAAACAATCCTGGGCTAGCGAAGAATTGCGGGGCACCACACTTAACGCCGATGGCTTTGGTTTTGGCTGGCATCTGGAGGATGGTAATGCCGCGATTTATACCAGCATTCTGCCCATCTGGTCGGATACCAATCTGACGGGCCTCGGGCAAACTCTTCATAGCCCTCACTGGCTGGCCTACGTGCGAAGCGCGACGCCAGGTCAGGCAGTGAACCAGGCCAATACTCAGCCTTTCAAGCATGACAAGTTCCTGTTTTTACATAACGGCCGTATTGAAAATTTCAACACGGGTCCGCGGACAAGCTTACACCGTCACCTGTCAGCCGAGATTGCCAGTGAGATAGAAGGCAACACTGATTCGGAATATCTCTTCGCCTTATTTAAACAGCATCTCTCTTCAGGCTGTTCCATACAGGAGGCCATCATCGGTGCTTGTGAGGATATAGAAGTCATGATGAGCGATACACCTGCCCTGTTAAACCTGCTTATTTCCGATGGCGATTCAATCTATGCCTGTCGACATGCTATAAACGGCGGCCATTGCCCTTCCCTGTATTACACAGAATCACATCCACATTTTCCCGATGCCGTTGTCATTGCTTCCGAGCCATTCTCCCTGGCGGCACATTGGCAGGCGATAAAAGAACACAGCTTGCTAAGAATAAATCCGCAAAGAGAGATCGAAAAAGACTTTTTATAATGCTTGATGAATCTTTGTTACAACTCCGCCAACACCAAAAAAAATTGTTGGAGATAGTAAAAGCGATGTCTAAGGATGACATCCTTGCACAGTTTCATGCCGATCTCAGTCCCCCTGGCTGGCATCTTGGTCATTGTGTCTTCACCGAATCTTACTGGTTGCGCGAAGTCGTCATGGGTAAAGAAATGATCAGCGACGAGCATAAGCAGCTTTACATCCCCGAGCTATCAGTGAAATCACAACGAAGTGAGGCGCTGCCCACTCACAATGCACTTTTCCAGTGGGCCGCAACTACGCAAGAAGAAAATATGCATTATTTCGGCGAGTTGATGGATAGGGCTTGTGATTCGGATCTGATGCAAAACAACTATTTATTATTTTTTCTCAGTCAGCACTATGCCCAGCACATTGAAACCACCAACTACATTCTTACCCAGGGTCATTTACAGGCTGAATCGGAATTCACGGTCACCTCACCCTTACAGTCTGCATGTTTGCGAGGGGATTTTGCAGAGATGAAACGAGGTACTTATTCAGTCGGCGCAGTTGATCGACTGCGACACTACGATAATGAGTGTGCCGAAATGTTTGTTGAACTGGATAGCTTTGAAATTGCACAGCGACCGGTGAGTAATGCCGAGTATCTCGGCTTTATGGAAGCGGGCGCTTATGAGAATGCTGCATACTGGAGCGAGGATGCCTGGCTATGGCGTTCTAAACATTCGATTTCACGGCCGCAACATTGGCGAATTGATGAGTCAGAAAACTTTTACGGCACCAATGCGAACGGACCCTATACGCTGGAAGCGGATAGCCCGGTTTCCGGCTTGAGTTATCACGAAGCAAGTGCTTTTGCCACCTGGAGCAAAACGCGATTGCCACATGAATACGAATGGGAAGTGGCAAAAAAAGCGCACTTACTAGTGTGCTGCGGCCAGGTATGGGAGTGGTGTGAAAACACTCTGCATCCCTATGCTGGATTTAAAGCCTATCCTTATGAAGGCTATTCTCAACCATGGTTTGATCAAAAACATTTTACCCTGCGTGGTCACAGCGCTTACACCTTGCCGGTAGTTCAACGGAGTACTTTCCGTAATTTCTATCAGGCCGATAAACGGCATTTTCCTGCGGGTGTTCGATTGCTTGTCAGGTAGGAACTCTTCGCCCAATTCTCGCTCCCATCTAACGCCACGGCGAAACTCTCCGCCAAAAACACACCCTCCGGGTATAAAGTTACCGAGATCCTTTTACTACTCCTCGGCCGGGGTATATACCCGGAGGGGTACTGGTATAGTGTTGAGACAATCCATTAGTGGCAATAGTTCTGTTGTTTTTCGTGACGTAGTTCCAATTAACCCATCCTGACTTCCAATCGAGTTCACACTTCGAACGGGTAATGCATAAAAGCTAATCAGCCTGCACTATCTTCCAGTAGCTTAATCAACTTTTTATTTTTAGTTTTCTCTGCCAGAGTGATGGCCGTATTTTTTGTTTTATCGGCCAGCGCGACGTCAGCGCCAGCGCCCAATAAGAGATTAATCATTTCGCTATCCTTTACTACCACCGCTATCATCAAGGCAGTACGGCCCTGAGCATCAACGCCATTTACATTGACTCCTTCGACAAGTAACTCCCTGACAATACCTCGATTGCGAAAAAAGACCGCACTCATCAGAGCAGAACGGCCTGTAGCATTCGCCGCATTGACATCGCTGCCTTGTGCGATAAGCGTACGCACGGCCTTCAAGTTACCCTGCTTTGCAGCGAGATAAATCGGTGGCACGGCACCCGCTGTTTCAGCGACTTCTCTAGCATCTTGCGCAAGTGCAAAGGGCATGAAGCTAAAGACAAGCAAAATAGTAAGAAAAAAATTCAGGAAAACGAGTTTCATTTTTTTGTTCATAGCAGAATTAGCGGCGATTCAGTAGAAAACTAAAGTCGGTTAGCAAATAAATTCATCTATCTCAAACATTAGATATTCCGGGCAAGTATAAATATGGCATTATTGTCCGATGCAAGAAGGTCCTACACGCGAGCACGACAATGCAGGAAAATTTGGCAGTGGCATGACCATTGCCGCCTGGATTATTGTCCTGGCTTTGGCAACGCTATATTTTGATCGTTTTCTGGATCAACAACACAACCCAAATCAAAGCGTTGACACAATAGACACCAAAGACGCTCGACTGGTGACATTACAGCGAAATCGTCAAGGTCACTATGTCACCACTGGCGAAATAAACGGGGCAAAAGTGCAATTTCTACTTGATACCGGGGCGACAGATGTCAGCATCCCTGAAAAAATCGCCAGAGCACTGCATTTGCAAAAAGGTCCGGAAGTTGAAGCGATCACTGCAAATGGTGTTGTCGTGGTGTACATGACTATGCTGGATCGTATTCAAATCGGCAATATTGTCCTGCATGATGTGCGTGCGAGCATCAATCCTCACATGGATGATGAGGAAATATTATTGGGAATGACTTTCCTAAAGCATTTAGAATTTACCCAACGCGGCGACGAGCTCATCCTCAGGCAAACTAATTAGGAACACTACACTAAGCACTATGCAACTTCCTACAGTACTACCTGCCGACATTTCCAGTACAGTACGCCGGGCCTTAAGTGAAGACATTGGTAAAGGCGACCTTACTGGTATGCTAATTTCTGCCGATGCCAGCGCCGTGGCAGAAGTGATCTGTCGAGAAAAAGCCGTACTCTGTGGCACGGCCTGGTTTGATGAGGTTTTCAAACAACTGAATAAGCGCGCCAGGGTAACGTGGACGGCGAACGATGGTGATGCTATTGCTGCTGAACAGCGAGTCTGCGAGATTGTAGGGCCTACTCGAATTTTGTTAAGTGGTGAACGCACCGCGCTCAATTTTCTGCAGTTACTCTCCGGTACGGCAACCGTCACCCGTAAATTTGTGGAACAGCTTGGCGAAAGTAAAACACGCCTCTTAGACACACGTAAAACGATTCCCGGTTTACGCAGCGCGCAAAAATATGCGGTGGCCTGTGGCGGAGGGAAGAATCATCGTATGGGTCTGTATGATGCCATTCTTATTAAAGAGAACCATATTCTCGCTGCTGGCAGTATCAAACTAGCTGTCACACAGGCAAAAGAATCCGGCCACGCGGTTGAAGTGGAAGTCGAGGATCTTGATGAACTGAAGCAGGCAATCGCCTCAGGTGCGGATAGCGTGCTGCTTGATAATTTTGATCTGCAGGCAATGAGTGAAGCGGTTGAGATCAATGCTGGACGATGCAAACTGGAGGTATCTGGCGGCGTAGAATTTGACACACTCAAAGCCATCGCCGCAACAGGCGTAGATTACATTTCTGTGGGGGCTTTAACCAAGCATTTGCAGGCAGTAGATTTTTCCATGCGTTTTATATAAGCGGGAACTATCGTTGGCAAGACCTGAATAACAAAATAATAAATTGGCTCCTGCGCGGAATCTGTGGGTGAAAACACAACAACCCTCTTGAGAATAAAAAATTAAATCCCCGTCATTCCCGCATGTTTTTAGCGGAGAAGTGGTGCATGGACGCACCGTTTACGAAGCTAACGATGGAAATCCAGTAAACAACCTCTCCCGCACATTTAAGACTAAAAAAAATAAAATCTCGTCATTCCCGCATGTTTTTAGCGGAGAAGTGGTGCATGGACGCACCGTTTACGGAGCTAAGGATGCAAATCCAGTAAAACAATTTAGTAAGCTACTTTACATTATGAAGGTCTACAAGACGTCATCCGATATTACCCCTGCTTGATTATCGGTAAACCATGGAGGGGACAGATTGTTCACTGGATTTGCATCCTTAGCTCCGTTAACAGCACATCCGTGTGCTACTACTCCGCCAAAAGCTTGCGGGAATGACGGGGTTTTATTTTTTTTCATTCTCAAGAGGACTGCTGTGTTTTAACCCACAGTTTCTACTGAAGATCCAAAAAATAGAAAACACCACCTTGTTGCATCGTATTTATCTAAAAGCGGTTCTGCTGATAATCCTGAAATGCTTGCATGACTTCCTCTCTTGTATTCATAACAAAGGGGCCGGAACGGGCAACGGCTTCGTTTAGCGGTCTTCCTGCAACCAGAATAAAACGTGCGTCCGCACCTTCAGCAGAAACCATTACGTTCTTTCCGTTTCCGAGCACGCCCAATTTTTTGCACTGCAAGTTTTTTTGACCGATGCCTAATTCGCCATCTAGTACGTAGATAAACGCATTGTCATCTTCAGCCAAATCCTGCTGAAATGATTGTCCCTTCGGCAAAGTAACATCCATAAAAGTCGGATTAACATATTCATTACTTACGGTTCCCCTGACACCCGTGTTGGTCTTGCCGCAAATGACACGGATTTCAGTGCCGTCTTCGAGCCGGGACAGCGCAATTTCTTCCTCTGGATATTCCTGGTAGACCGGTTCCGTCATTTTCGCCGAAGCGGGAAGATTCACCCAGAGCTGAAAACCCATGAGCAAACCTTCTTCCTGTTCCGGCATTTCAGAATGAATGATACCTTTGCCTGCGGTCATCCATTGTACACCGCCAGGTCCGATGATCCCTTCGCGACCCGTACTGTCTTTATGCCGCATACGACCAGCGATGATATAAGTGACTGTTTCAAAACCACGGTGCGGGTGTGAGGGAAACCCGGCAATGTAATCGTCGGGCTTATCTGAGCCAAAGGCATCCAACATTAAAAAAGGGTCGAGCATATCCAGTTCTGGCGAACCGATAATTCTCGTGAGCTGAACCCCGGCACCATCGGAAGCTGCTACGCCATTAACAATCTGAATTAATTCTCGCTCGCTTTTTGGATTGTCATGCATTTTCTTAATCAAAGTTTATAACTTACTTTTAACCAATTCATACACTTCTTCAGTCAATGCCGCGTTACCATCCAATAGACTTTCAAGTTGCTGGCGCCTGTCATTGACAAAGTCTTCGTCCTTGATCGCAGCAATATTGATGTAGACATTTAAAGCGGCGCTACGCAGTGCGGCGTTAGCGGCCAGCACAGCCACGCCCGCATCGCTGATAACATTGGTGTTTCCCTTCTCAGCCATGGGTTTACACAGCTTGATAACGTCGCCACAAAGTTTGGCACAGGCAAGCGGTACATCGGTGGCTGACTTCAATGCTGACTGAATTGATGAGAAACGCGCTGTTTTGTCTTCTTCAGTTTCTTTCGGCAAGCCATAGGCGGCCATCACCTGATCGAAGACCTCGACATCGGCCTTGACCATGTCGGTCAGTTGATGGCGCAGTTCTTCAGACGCCGCCAGCCATGTCTGCATCTCGGCATCAATCTCCTCGTAGTTCTTTTTACCTATAGTTAAATTGGCAACCATACTCACTAATGCCGCAGCCATCGCCCCCATGATCGCAGCCGCACTGCCACCGCCAGGGGTCGATGCCTTGCTCGCCAAATCGTCGAGAAAATTCTGCACCGGTTTATCCTTAATCATTGTCAATTTCTCCTGATTGTTAAATAAAATTTAGAGAAAAACGCCACGAGACCTCTATGCAAGGCGATGGTGTGTCTCGTTAAGTTAAAATTTGAGCACGGATAATACTCGCATTGCCCTCACCGAAGCCAAGATTTGTTGTCGCTGGCTTTCGCATCGGTTACCTTTACGGTTCACAAGGGCGTCGACGAAGATGGTGTAGGTCATGTGATATGGGATGGGCTTGGCAATTCCATGGAAACCCTATAAATAACAATGACCTATTGGAAATATTAATGAAAAAACTCTTGTTTCAGCTAGATACTGACCAACATCCGTCGGTATTTGACACGGTGGTTGGCTACGATGGCGGCGCCGATCATGTGATCGGTCATGGTAATTGTACTCCCACTAACATTGCTGCACTTGTCGAGGGGGCGATATTTACCCGCGCGCCAAAAGACAAAAAAAATACGGCCCTGTTTTTGGGCGGCAGCGACATGACCGCAGGCGAAAAATTACTGGAGGCAGTCCAACAAAGCTATTTTTCGAATTTTCGTGTCTCCGTTATGCTCGATAGCAACGGCAGCAATACAACCGCTGCCGCTGCCGTCGCAAAAATGCTGCTGAGCACGAGTTTAAAAGGTAAAAAGGCGGTTATACTTGCCGGTACGGGACCGGTGGGGCAACGAGCAGCGGTGATGATGGTACGAGAAGGTGCGTCAGTTTGTATTTCCTCTCGAAAACAATCACGCGCCGCGGAGGCTTGCGCGCACATCAAGACACACTTTGATGTCGATGTCTCAGCTGCTGGTGGTGCAACTGACGAGGAACGGGCTGAACTTTGTGCTGATGCGCACATTATTTTAGCAACGGGTGCTGCGGGCATTCAGTTACTAACTGAGGAGCATTGGAAAAATATCAGCACTTTGGAAGTTATTGCCGACGCCAACGCGACGCCACCCTTAGGTATTGCTGGCACTGATATGATGGATGAAGGGACAATTAGACATGGAAAGATTGTTTGGGGAGCCATTGGCTTTGGCAAATTTAAATTGACACTGCATCGAGCTTGTATTGCCAGATTATTCGAAAGCAATGATCAAGTTTTCGATGCAGACGAAATCTTCGCACTTGCTAAAGAGATGGCTTAAGTAACAATAATACTAATATTCATAATTATGCTTACATCTTCTTCTTATCGATTCGCTTCGTATCAACAATTGAGAATCCACCTCATTACTTTGTTGCTAACGCTTTGTTGTCTGTTTGGACCACTATCGGCTCATGCTCAATCGTATGAAGAAGGCAGAAAAGCTTATATAGCTGGAAGCTACAAAAAAGCATTCAAAATCCTTGAGCCCCTTGCCCGGGACGGAGATTCCGAAGCGCAGAAGATGCTAGGTATCATGTACGATTACGGACATGGCGTAACAGCAAATTCTGAGAAAGCATTAAGTTGGTATTTACTCTCAGCCGAACAAGGTCATCCTGCTGTGCAGTATCAGGTTGGTGCAAAGTATTTCCGGGGTGACGGCGTCAAGCAAAACTACCAGGAAGCTGCACGCTGGTGGGAAATGGCCGCAAACGCCGGACAGGTGGATGCACAATTTAATCTGGGTCTGATGTATTTTCGCGGTTTATCAGTTCCTGCCGATGACAGCAGGGCAGCCAGCCTGTTTAGCAGTGCAGCGGAACAGGGACACGGCCATGCCCAATACAGCCTGGCAGTTATGTATGCCTTTGGACGCGGTGTAGACAAAGATTATACCAATGCACTGCAATGGTTCCGGAAATCAGCTGAACAGGGAATCGGACAGGCGCAATTTAATCTTGGGGTATTTTATGAAAGTGGTTACGGGGTTGATAAGGATATTGCTATCGCCCGGAGCTGGTATGAAAAAGCCGCAGCACAGGGCACTTTGGAAGCTGAAAATAAACTACGTGAGTTAGACGCCCCTCCTACCCCCACAGAGAGCGTCGCGATTGAGACAGATGCGAGGACGAATGAGATTTCAGATGTTGATGTTGCAGCAGAATATGAGATCAGCAATATTGCTGTCGACGGTATCAAGCGTGAGGCCTGGGTGCTTAGTCAGGCTCCGGAACATTACACCTTACAGATTGGCAGTGTCACCCGTGAAGATAATATCGTTAAATTTATCGAGCAAAATGGGATAACAAACGAAGCAGCGTATGTTCAGGTAGTCATCAAGGAAGTAACTCGCTATAACGCTATTTATGGTGTTTATGGGAACTATGCTGAGGCCAATGCGGCAATCGAAAGTCTACCCAAGGGCCTTCTCAAGATTAAGCCATGGGTAAGAAGCTTTCGTATTGTGCAACAATTGCTGGGTCAGGATGACAATAATTAAGGCTATTCACCTTTAATGCCAGCATTCAAAGAAATATTGTCGGCCACCGAAGAAGAACTGGTACAGCGTTTCTACAAGTTACGTGACGACCAAACATTGGCCAAAGAAGATAAACTGAATGCGGTCGCAAAGAGGTTCCAGTTACGAGGTGTCCAACTCGTTTGTGCCGTGGGTTTTAATCCCAATGCGCCACAATTAACAGAAATTCTACCCATAATGGGTTTTGATTCATTCGATGAACTTGCCAGACAACGAAACGATATCTTTTCAAGCGATATCTACAAGCATTTAACCTTTGATAACGTAATTGAGATCTACTCTGCAATAAAAACGAATGCTGAGCTTCTTCAAATTATGCAGTATTTGTTGAGATCCAGACTTAAGAATATTGAAGGGAAGATTGAAGCTACAGTAAATTCCATGATCATCGAAAAATATAAAGGTGAGATGCGGGCAATTTATTTCGACCGCATAGCCTCCCTTGATTTCGTCGAACAACGACTGGACGATAAGGACAGTGGATTTCGTGCACTTTTGAATGAAGTGGCTATTATTATTGAAAGCAAACTTATTCCCACTGGAGATATTTTTTTTCGTGACAGCATTTTTCCTGAAGAAAAACGAAAATTGCTAATCAAGGGATTGATTCCCATAGATCTGGTAGAATTGCGCCTTAAAGATGAGAGCATATCCAATGAAGAAAGAAAAATTTTGGTGGAACACCTGAAACTGCATCGGAAATAAATTCTGGATAACAAAACTATGATCAGTTTCACTGAAATATTAACTGCGTCTGATGCCGATCTTGTAAAAATATTTTACAAGATTAATCCGGATCCCAACGATGATTTTATAATTCGTATCAATAAAATTGCGACACAACTGGAGTTGAATCATACCCAACTCGTTTGTTCTCTAGGCTTTAATCTGCATATCCGGGATTTATCAGATATTTTTTCTACTCTGGGATTTCGTTCTTACAAACTTTTATCCTATCGCTGCAATGAGCTTTTCAGTACAGATACTTATAACCAGCTCCCCATCGATAATATTCTCGATATTTATTCTGAGCGACTGGAAGATGATGAAATTCTGGATTCGCTACGGAGGATACTCCCAACGCGCCTCGAAAATATCGAAGCGAGCCTTGATAAAGAGGAAGACGCAGGACATATTTTCAGTTATCGAATGGAAGTGCAGTCCATCTATACCGCCGCAGTTGTTGGACAAGAATTTGCCTCGATGCGTCTTGAAAAAAACATTAGCAAATTTCGCCAAATTTCCGGCGAGATTGACGTTTGCATAGATCTCGGTTTTTTCCCACCCAGTAACCTGTTCTTTCAGGATGATTTGTCACCAGAGGAAAAAGTACTGCTCATAGAAAACGGACATATCACCCCTGACATGGTCAAAAATAGATTACAGAATAAGGATATCAGTGCGGAAGAGCGCGATATGCTTGAGGATCATCTCTAGTTAGTAAGCACGAGGGCGTTCCATGACCCTTCGATTTCGCTCAGGGTGACAATATTCTTGTCATCTCGACTGAAACGGACGCCTACAGCGACGTAGGTGGTAGAAACGCGTCGGGACACTCACATGGAAGTGAGTGCTAGAGTCGAGTCTGGACACTCACATGGAAGTGAGTGCTAGAGTCGAGTCTGGACACTCACATGGAAGTGAGTGGTAGAGTCGAGTCTGGACACTCACATGGAAGTGAGTGGTAGAGTCGAGTCTGGACACTCACATGGAAGTGAGTGGTAGAGTCGAGTCTGGAACAGAGACCGAGCAGAGACCGAACGGCGTTCGAGAGATCTCACAAACCGCGGCTCCGTTCCGAGACCCTTCGACTTCGCTCAAGGGTGACAATACCTATTCGCTCAGGGTGACAAGACCCATTCCTCGGGATGACGATACCCAGCGTTGAGAGTAACAATAGCGCTCGCCCATGCGGCGAGATAATTTATTCGGGAAAATCTCCTGTCATTTTCTGCATTATCTCCATTTCCTTAATCTCTTCAACAAGTTAATTTCTGTTTTAACAGACAGAAATAAAACAGGCCGGGTACTTAACCTGAACTCGGAATAAGAGAATTCAGTAACTTAGTCGTCATTCCCGCTAAAAACATGCGGGAATGACGCTATTTCTTTGAATTTGTGAAACTAGTTCTTTAACCCGGGTTCAAGTTACTTAAGTGTTGGGAGAAAAAATGTCCTCCCTTGATCATCCACGCCAGGAAATACGGAATGCTTTACGCTAGAGTCTTAAAAAATCTGAGATCCACTCCACCATCCCGAGTATGGCGGTCTTTTGTGTTTTCCGTGTTAATTGCAAACTCAACCTCATTGATGGCGCAGGCAAGTGAAGAAGTTGTCGTCATTGGCGTAACACCCAACCAGGGGGTGGGTCTGGAAAAAGAAAAAATCCCCTATAACATTCAGTCTGCCACCAGCGAGGACCTCGAACAGGCTCAAAGTCTTGATCTCACCGATTTTCTAAATCGTAATGTCGGCAGTATCAATATCAACGGTGCCGCCAGCAATCCTTTGCAGCCGGACGTCCAGTTTCGTGGTTACTCAGCCTCGCCATTATTAGGGCTGGCACAGGGCATTGCCGTTTATCAAAATGGAGTGCGTATCAACGAACCTCTGGGTGACTCAGTGAACTGGGATCTACTGCCAGAGTCCGCCATTTATAATATTGATCTTATCGGTGGTGCCAACCCGCTATATGGTTTAAATACGCTCGGTGGCGCTTTGTCTGTGACAATGAAAAATGGTGTTAATAGCGAGGGACACCATCTAAAAGCCTACGGCGGCTCATTCGGAAGGTTGGTACTCTCTGCGGAAAGTGGTGGTCACAATGACAACTTTAGCTACTACGGGAATGTACATTATTTTGATGAAGATGGCTGGCGTGAACAATCACCCTCTGAGGCAATAAATTTTTATGGCAGTGTTGGCTGGCAAGATCAACTGTCCGAACTTAATCTTAATTTCCAGCATGGGAATACGGAGCTCTTTGGCAATGGCCCCCTTCCAGTGGAATTACTCGCGATTGACCGACGGACCGTTTTTACAGCGCCGGATATCACGGAAAACAAGCTGTACATGTTCAGCCTGGACGGTGCCCATTCTTTTTCTGATGATCTGCAGGTCAACGGTAATGTTTTTTATCGTCGCAACAAGACCCACTCTTTTAATGGCGATGGTTCAGAATTTTCTATTTGTAATCTCGGCGCTACTGACACCCTGCTTGAAGGGCTTGAAGAAGAGAGTCTTGAGGCTATTGGCATGGATACTGATGATGTTTGCCAAAACCAGTTTACAGACGCAAACGCACTTGAAAACTTCTTGAATACCGCCGCAACGGCGACAGGAAATAGCGAGCAGTTTAATATCCAGGACCTCAGCGATGAATTATCAGGTAGCGGCGTCTTGTCTGATCAAGCCATTAATAATATTAGTGATCGTAATCAGGCCAGCTACGGCACAGATTTACAAATGACATTTATGCAGGATCTGTTTGACCGCAACAATCTATTCATCGCCGGCCTGGCGTATTTCAAAGGCAAATCAAAATTCCATTCCATACTTGAACTCGCCGGACTCGATCCTCTTAGCCGAAGCACACTTGGCCTGAGTACAGGTATTATCGTCGACGAGGCGGCTACCGACATTGAAACGTTTTCCGAAACTATGAGTTTTTACCTCTCTGATACCATCGATATAAACCGACAACTCAGTCTTACCTTTGCTGGCCGGATAAATAACACGCGAATTAAACTTGCAGACCAGTCCGGCGATCGAGCGGAATTAAATGGTGAACATGATTTTTTTCGCGTCAATCCTGCTGTTGGGCTTACCTACAAGGCCAATAAAACGATGAGTCTTTATGCCAGTTACAATGAATCATCAAGGGCTCCGACGCCAATCGAACTCAGCTGTAACGATAGAATATTCAGCGTCGCCATCGCCGCCGCCATCGCCGCTGGCGATGATCCGGATGATGTCAATTTCGAATGTCGTCTACCAAATGCCTTTCTTGCCGATCCGCCTCTGGAACAGGTTGTCACCCGAAGTGTTGAAGTGGGTGTTCGCGGACAAATTAGAGATACCGACTATCATCTGGGATTTTTCCGCTCCATCAATAAAAATGACATCTTGTTCCAGACCACAGGGCGTTCCACCGGTCTGTTCGCCAATGTGGATGAAACTCAACGATTGGGAATTGAGACCAGGGCTAGCGGACATTGGGGCAAACTCGACTGGTTTACGGCCTATAGCTATCTTGAGGCTACCTTTGAGGATACCTTTAAAGTGCTTAGCCCAAACCATCCCCTGGCAGACGACGATGGTGAAATTGACGTCAAGCCTGGCGATCGTCTTCCCGGTCTACCGAGACACAATTTGAAATTAGGCGCCGACTACTATTTCAATGACAACATAAGTATTGGCTTCGATGTGTCGTACCGCTCCGATCAAATTTTACGTGGCGATGAATCCAATCAGGTAGACGAACTGACTGGCTACGCGCTTATGAACTTGCGTGGTCGATATCGCATCAATCCACACCTTGAATTTTTTGCCCGTATAAACAATGTTTTCGATAAGGATTACGAAAACTTTGGCCTGCTCGGCGAAGAGCCCAGCGAAGTGGATGTGCCGCTATTTGAAAACTTCGAAAATCCCAGGTTTGTCGGCCCAGGCGCGCCACGAGCAGGATTTGTGGGCATCAAGCTTAGTTTATAATCTTCTACTTGGCATTGACAAGTTAACGGAAAAATCACCGTTTTGGCTAAGGTTCGTATTCGCGCATAAAAATCAACTTGCTGATTATCATAGCTATCTATTTTTCAATCTAGTATGAAAAATCAAGAAGTGCCTGGTTTTTAGTTGACCTGTCATTACATGAGATCGCATTGGAAAATAAGGACGGCGGCACCAGCTGGCGTAGAACTTGAAAACCGGTGTAAAAAAATATTTATCAGATCCACAAAAAACGCCCCTGAAAGGGGGCGTTCAAGGAATAACAAAACGACTAGCTAAATTGGTTCAGGCTTTACGCTTCTTAAATCCCAGTCCAGCCAGGCCCAGGCCTAAAAGTGCCAGGGTCACAGGTTCCGGTGCGGAAGTCGTAATATATTCATCAAAACGAAGTGAATCGTAGCCCCGACCACCCGCATCAAGATTCTGGATTGCCACCCCTCTGAATGCCATTGTAGATGCGAAAATGAGGTCCCCACCCAGTAAAATGCTAATGTCATCTACCAGGGAACCCATGGCGTCTTAGAAAAACAGTCAGGTTGACCCGCCGTTGTTACCAACTATCGTCAAGCCCAATTCGATGATGTCGTAATAAAATAACAAGGCTACTACTCCCTCACCAATATCATCAATGGTTGTGCCACCTGCGAGTCCGAACACAAAGTCAAAGTCAGTGCCAAATATTATAGAAGCAACTCCTGTGCTCGCCGCACCACCCGCGTATAACGAAAGTGGACTTGTGGGCAAACCAGAATAAGATTCGAAGCCGGAAACACCTGGGTCAACGACAGTCAGACCGGCAAAAGTCTCAGCGACGTTTACGCCGTTTCCATCATAAAAAGACGTAGAAGAAGAATTCAAACCACCGAAGTCTTCCATAAGTGTCGCCGATGATGTCCCACTGGAGACGGTGATGGGAAGAGAAAGTGCCATCGTGCTCGTCAGAGCAAGAGTCGCGCCCATGGCAACCTTCATAATCTTAATTAGAATTTTGTTTTCCATAAATCTACGGCCTCAGTTAATCCGATATATTTGTTAAATCCATTAGTTTCTGAAGTAATAATAAGCAATTAATGTGCCAAAGATAATAGTCATCAAAAACAGGTGCTTATATTTTGCCTCGATGCCTTTTGTAAAATATTCCGACAACTTCACAATGTCCCTGACTGCGCCAGAAAATAATTATCCGTTTAAATACTAATATTTAGAACGGTACTGAGAAGACTCATCAAAGTGTAAAGAAGTCCGACATCATTTTAGATATTTGAGCAGAAATGACGAGCTGAGCCCTGTTATCTTTTAGAAAAACGGTACACACGCTCCCGTAAAGTCACACCAATGCCTAATGACAAGAAAAACATGTTCACCTTAGAAGGACATATTATTTCAAACCTCAGACCGTTCCACGGGCCTATTCGTCAATGTGGATAAAACTCAACGTCCGGCTTTAGAGACGACGATCGAAGGGCAATGGGGAAAAGCTGACTGGTTTGCTGCTTACAGATTGCTTGAAGCATCCTTCGAAGACGACCTTAAAGTGCTAAGTCCTGTTGATATTTTTGCTGATGAAGGGGATTAAATTCAAGTCAGTGCTGGCGAACGTCTTCCCGGGTTGCCAATATATAATTTGAAAGTTGGTGCGGATTATTGTTTTAATGACAAAAGCAGCCTGGGATTCGACGTGCTATATAATTCCAATCAAGTTTTACGTGGCGATTCATCCAATCAGGCAGATAAATTCTCCCCTTATGCGGTCATAAACCTATGCGGGCGACATCGTTTCTATTCACACATGGAATTTTTCGCACGCGTGAATAATGTTTATGACAAAGATTACGAAAACTTCGATCTGCTGAGTGAAGCGCTTTCTCAGGTCGATATACGACTTTTTACTGAATTCGAAAACCAGCGATTTGTTGGCCCCGGAGTCCGAGGTTTGTCTTCATGAGCATAAGACTGAATTTATAAATTGCTATCATCTTCTTCATTTCGTGTCTTGGGTTAGATGATTGATGCATAATGTGCCTGTCATGAAAAAAAATGCTTCCCGTATTTTGCCTTTAGTCCTTATTTAAAATGACAATACAACAAAAAACCTTTTTCATAATTTTGTTCGGATTAGCAAGCACCATCGGCGTTATTTATACAATATCCAAGGGCATTGTAAGCTCAAGCTTTCAACAATTGGAAAGCAAATACGTGCGGGCAAATACGCAGCGTGCGTTTCAGATATTGGTAAATGAACTGGACCACATGTCTACCTTTGCTCAATCTCAATCTGAATTGGAAATGTTTTTTCTAAACCTCGACCAGTCCGATGATAAAAGAATACAGGAAATTCTTGCCGACAGTAGTCCCGCTTTCCAAAGATTCAATCTCATTGCATTTTTTGATCATAACGGAACTCTTTCATACGGCCATTTTAAAAAAGAATATCAGACTGATTTATATTCCTTGCCTGCAAGTTGGCAGACAAACATGTCTCCCGAACATCCCTTATTTATTCCCAGAGACAATAAAGGCCGTTCAAACGGTTTAATGAAAATGCCTGATGATAGCGCTATTTTTATTAATTCAAAAATCATCAGAAAAAATACCCTGAATAAGACACCCAATGGAACCCTGATATTGGGCCAGACAATTGAACTAAAAATAATTCAACGCCTGGTTCAAGTATCAAAAACATCAATGAACCTGCTTACCTTCGATGAAGCCTTGTCTGAAAAAAGTAATAGCGACTTTTATAAATCACTGAGCATCAACGCTCCTTTCCAGGTGCGCATTATTGACGAACAAACAATTAATGGTTTTCTTCTTTTAAAAGACATTCGCAATCAGCCAGCTTTTGTATTGAAAATTTCCTTCCCAAGAGATATTTATCTACAAGGTGAAATCACCCTGGATTATTACACAAATTTATTAGTGTTAATCGGCATTGCAACTATTTTATTTGTTCTTCTGTTAATGAATCAACTGGTGTTATCCAGGCTAAATCGCCTCAGTCGCGGAATAAAAAAAGTACAGGCAAGCGGTGACCTAAAAAATCACATAGAAATCAATGGTGATGATGAATTCAATTACCTGGCCAGGATATTTAATGAGTTGCTTGATAGTTTGCAATTATCGCGAGAGGAATTGGAAATACAAATTGACGAGCGAATTACCGTAGAAAAAGAAATTCGTAAAAGCCATAGTCTTTATAATCAAGCTGAATTAATCGGCAAACTCGGACATTGGGAATGGGATTTGACCAATGACCGTCTTATTTCGTGTTCTGAACAATTTGCCCATATATATGATCTGACAATTGATGAGGCAGTGATCCGTTTTTTCAGTGAGAATAAATTACTTGAGTCAGTTCACGAAGATGATAGAGCACACGTAAAAGCTCGATTGAAGGAAGCCTTTGATAATAAACAATCTCTGAATTTAGAATATAGAATAATCTCTTCGTCAGGAGAGCTCCGTCATGTCCATCAAATGGGCCGGGTACTACTAGACCGCAATAATACTACGGAAATATCCGTTGGCACCCTGCAGGATATAACTAAACAAAAAGAAGCCCAGGATAAACTCGAGTCGTATCAAAATAAACTTCGATTGTTAATGTCTGAAATAGTACTGGTTGAAGAAAAGGAACGGCGGCGTATTTCGATAGAGTTGCATGACAATACCATACAAAATCTAGGCCTGTCCAAATTTAGATTGTCAGTATTTAAAAACACTTTAGGCAAAGACACACCGACGATTATATTGGACCAAGTTATTAAAACAATTGACAAGGCAATTAAGGATATTCGCAATCTAATTTTTGAGTTAAGTCCACCGATACTTTATGAATTAGGGTTCGTGCCGGCAATTGAGTGGTTGGCAGAAAAGTTTTATTTGGAGAGAGGCCTGGTTTGCACAGTAAAAGATGACGGAGAAAATAAACTTCTTGATGTTACTACCAGTGTTATGTTATTTCAGATCATACGAGAGTTGCTGCTTAATATAGTCAAGCACGCAAAAGCAGACCATGCGATCATCACCATTTATTGTGTTGAGAAACGAATCAAGATTGAAGTGAGCGATGATGGCATTGGTTTCGATATTTCCTCAATGGAAAAATCCATTGTCGTACCACAAGGATATGGTCTATTCAGCATCAGGGAAAGATTGAGTACGCTGGGAGAGAAGCTTGTAATAGAATCAAATCGCGGATCTGGTACAAAGATTAGCTTTGCTGCACCACTTACACCGACAGACTGAGATTTTATATGACCCAACGCATTCTGATTGCAGATGACCATCAAATTTTTCGTGAGGGTCTTTGCTCCTTACTAAAAACGCTAGAGGACGTCGAAATATTGGGTGAAGCGGATAACGGTCGATCCCTGATTGACATGGTCAAAAAATCGCCGCCCGATATGGTTATACTCGACGTGGCTATGCCTGGCATGAACGGTGTTGATGCCGCCAGACAGATAAAAGCCTTCGACGACAAAATCAAAGTGCTCGCACTTTCCATGCATTCAGATAGCCGATTTGTGAAGCAAATGTTACAGGCAGGGGCATCAGGTTATTTGTTAAAAGATTGTGCTTTTGAAGAACTGACTCTTGCCATGCAAACCATTGCTAATGAACAAATCTATTTGAGCCCCGGTGTTACCAATCTCGTCGTCAAAGATTACCTCCATCACCTCTCAGAGGGTAACACTGCCAGTCCTGAAATATTGACACCACGGGAAAGAGAAACCTTACAATTGCTTGCAGAAGGGAACTCTACTGGCCAAATTGCAAAATTACTCAATATAAGTAGCAAAACAGTGGAGACCCATCGGCGGCAAATCATGAACAAACTGGCGCTAAAAAGTATTGCGGAATTAACAAAATATGCCATTCGTGAGGGCATCACCTTGCTGGGTGAATAAGGCCTTCTGTTTCCCCGCTGGCATACATTTGCCGTGATTTTATAGCTTTTACCCTTCTCTAAGGTATTCAGAGGCCAAATATCAGTCAACTCCTGATAGTCATTGACACTTAAACCAACTATGCTGTAGGTGTCTGGAACACTAACTAATACAAGTTATGCTAATGAAAACCACACGTGGATTTACCTTAATTGAACTGATGATCGTTGTTGCGATTATCGCCATAATGGCCGCAGTTGGCTATCCCTCCTATCTAACATCGGTAACCAAAGCACGGCGCTCAGATGCACAACAACTTATGCTGGATGTGGTTAATCGAGAAGAACAGGTGTTGATTGACCAACGCACTTATGGCTTTAATTTTACTACTTTGGGCATTGTTAAGGAAGATTGGACATGTGTCGCCGCCAACTGCACCAATGACTTTTATACCGTCACCCTGGTTGGAGCTATTACTGATGTCCCGCCAGTCTATACTGTGACGGCAACTCCCTCTGGCACACAGACCGCTGATGGTGTCCTGACTATCAACAATACGGGTGCCAAAACACCCGCTGACAAGTGGTAATTAGATGGCGCGACAGTTACACATTTTATCGGTATTTCCTTTGCCAGGAAAACTAGCCTCCCTTAGACGGAGCAGTGGCTTTACCATAATTGAATTACTGATCACGGTTTCAATAGCAGGTACGCTAATGGCGATAGGACTCCCTTCCTTGCAAAATTTTTTATTGACGCAGAAAGTCAGAACGGCGACGTCCGACATACATGTTGGTCTGTTACTTGCCCGCAGCGAAGCGATTAAGCGTAATACTGATGTTGAACTCGATAGAAACACAACAAGCTGGACTGGTGGTTGGAACGTAGAGATTAAGTCAAGCGGTTCCATTATCAGGACACAAGACGCGTTTAACGGCTTAACCATTACTTGTAATACCAATGCTGATGCTGCTGCCGAAGCCTGTCCCGCAACCGTTGAACTCTCCCGGACTGGACGCCCAACGACCTTTACTGAGTTTCGCGTTTTTGTAAATGGCAATACAAGTATCGCTGCGCGCTGTCTTTCATTGCGCTTAAGTGGCGTGCCACGCATTACAATGGATACCGATCAAGACAGCAGCGACGGGTGTGACTAATGAAAAGAACCTTAGTAATACGAACCCATTCCGGGTTCTCAATGATAGAAATTTTAATAGCCCTGTTTGTGACACTGATTGGTCTTCTCGGGATCGGGGCCTTACAGGCAAAAGCTCAACAAGCGGAATTTGAGTCTTATCAACGGGCTCAGGCCCTGGTGATTCTGTCGGATATTGTAGACCGTGTTAACATCAATCGATCTACCATCGCCTGTTTTGCCATCACCACTAACACCACCACGGGCTTGCCATTTCTGGGTGCCACAGGCACAGGTCATCTTGGAACACCTACCTGTGCGGCCAGCACCACGACTTATAACACTCAGGCGGTTGCCACATTAAATGCCATTGATTCCTTGTTGCTGGGTAGCGCCGAACGATTGTCCGGTGCCAATGTCGGCGCGATGATCGGCGCCAGGGCCTGCCTCTCTTACGATGCTAGTACCGAATTAAGCGCTGTTGCTGGAACGGGTTATTTCACGGTGGTCATAAGCTGGCAAGCATTGTCTGATTTACCCGTACCCCTTAATAAGAACTGTGCTAACACGCTATACGGCGATTTGACAAAACGCCGTGCGATTTCAACCCGTTTTCGCGTGGCCAATTTATTCGGGTAAATAGCTATGATTATGGATCTGTATAAAAGTAACCAACAGAGCGGCGTAACACTTGTCGAGCTGTTAGTCGCAATCTCCATTGGTGCCTTCATGATGCTCGGCCTGACAACCACCTTTCAAAACTCAAGCAGAGCCCAGCGTGCCCTGGTCAAGTCGAATGAGCTAATAGAAAACGGTCGTTATGCCATCAGCATTTTGTATGAGGATCTGCGACATGCTGGTTATTATGGGCATTTTTATAACCTTGGTAACCCGCTGGCGAACTTGCCCGATCCATGTGAGATAGGTAACCTTGCTTCACTAAGAGCTAGCATGGCAATCCCCGTGCAAAGCTACACTTCGGCGGATTTGGCCACCGCAGCAGTCATCGCTAGTACCCCTAATACCTGTGCTGGGACATGGTTGACTGCGGCTAATCTGGCAGTGGGTTCTGACATTCTGGTGATACGCCGTGCCGATACAGCTGTTTTTACCGGTACGCCTAATCCGGGCGAAGTCTATCTACAGTCAAATGTCCTTAATGCGAATTTATTGGAGGGTAATATCAGTGCGACGGTTCCTCCCACTTCGCCTGTGCCGACAGTGGGTGCCCCTGGACTTGCCGCTGATAATACGACAACCAATTTACTCAAGTATCCCAGTAAAACCGGCGATGCGACGATAGCAGAGACACGTAGTTTTCATGTTCACGTGTATTTTGTCGCGCCCTGTAGCTTTGGTAGCGGTGCCAATGGCATATGTGCCGGCGGTGATGATGCTATCCCCACTCTCAAACGTCTGGAGTTGGGTTCAGATGGTTCCGACCCAACAATGAATATCGTACCTCTTGTTGAAGGCATCGAATTCATGAAGCTGGAATACGGCATTGATTCGACACCCACTACGACGAATCCCGTCACCGGCTTGCAGGGCGACGGCATTCCAGACTTTTATGTGCCCAGCGCGAGCACGACCCAACTCCCCATGGCGGTCTCATTCAGAATTCATTTGCTAGTGAGGGCCACAGAGGAGGCAAGCGGTCATGCCGACACCAAACAATACGTGTTACCGCCAGTGCCGGCGGCACCCACGGTTCCGATCCTGACCACAGCAACCGGCGATAAATTCAAACGTCATATTTTTACAACCGAGGTACGCCCCATGAACTTAAGCGGGCGAAGAGAGATACCCGAATGAATTTAGCCAAAAAACAGAGCGGTACAGTATTGTTCATTGCACTGATATTCCTGGTCATCATGACCTTGTACGCTGTTTCTTCTATAAATATGAGCACCACCAACCTGAAAATTGTCGGTAATATGCAAGCCATCAAAGAGATGGATGCAGATGCCCAGGATGCCATTGAGCAAACACTCAGTGATATGAATCAATTTAGCCTGACCCCCGCTGCCAGTACTGTAAGTGGTGCAATAGGGTCTGTTGACGTTGCCACCCCAGAATGTATCCAGAGTCGAACCGCTACCGGCTACAGCGCCGTGGCTGGCGACATCATCCCTGAAGACAACACCTGGGAATTGACGGCAACCGTCAGTGACAGCGTCACAGGTGCAGCTTCAACAATTCATCAAGGCGTGGAAATACGCATGTTGGCAGGTAACTGCCCTTAATTTCTATTTCTAATCAGGAGTACTCCTATGCGCTATTTTTCAATAATTCAGAAAAATACCCGATTACAGGCATTTCTTACGACCTTGCTGTTAACAGTGTGCGCGGGCATACCACAGACCTATGCTGATTTTGACCCGGTTAACGATGATACGGACATTTTTCTCTCTAATCCCAATGTGCCCGCTCAGCGCCCGAATATTTTAATCTTCCTGGATAACACAGCTAACTGGAACACGGCCTTTGATAATGAAAAAAGCGCTTTGGTAGGTGTTGTTAACAACTTGTCAGATCAATTTAATGTCGGTCTGTTGATGTTCCCGGAAACTGGCGGTGATAACGATAGCATCGATGGAGCCTATATTCGCTTTGCCGTGCGGCAAATGACGAACGCTAATAAAACCGTTCTCTCAAACCTGGTAAACGGCCTCAATAAAATAGCCGACAAAGGCAATAACGCCAGTCCGGCACAGGGCATGATTGAAATCCACCGCTATCTGTCCGGCGGGACTTCGCGTGCCGGTCACGGCAAGGTTAAAACGGATTATGCCAGTAATACTGATGAGCCTGGTGGGCACCCGGCTACCAATGCGGGTTTAGGAGGACATGCCCTGCCGGCATCTCCAACCGCCAGTTCTACCTATACCTCGCCCATTGCTGATTCATGTCAAAGTAATTTTATGATTTATATCAGCAATGGTCCGGCCGGTGAAAATGCTTCTGGATTGTCCGTAGCGGAAGCGGATCTGGCAGCGCAAGGCTACGATACAAGCAGTGTCATTGGCCTGACGCCCAGCGGTCAACAGGGTAACTGGATGGATGAATGGGCCAAATACATGGCCAATGCGGACGTCAGTCCGCTCGGTGGTAGTCAGAACCTAACCTCGTATGTGGTCGAGGTAGATCCGGGACTGACAGGTCAGGGCCCGAACATGACTGCACTGATGGAGAGCGTTGCCTTAAATGGTAATGGTGAATATTTTGCCGTATCAAGTGGCAATGCAGGTACCGCTATCGTCAATGCCCTGAACCAGATATTTACAGAGATACAGGCAGTAAATAGTGTATTCGCCTCGAGTACCCTGCCTGTCAGTGTCAACGTCCGTGGCACCAACCTGAATCAGGTATACATCGGTGTGTTCCGACCTGATGAAAACAAAAGTCCACGTTGGTTTGGTAATTTAAAAATGTACCAACTGGGCTTTAATACCTCAACCAGTACATTGTTCCTCTCCGATGCGGCAGGCGGCGAGGCGGAAAACCCGGAGACCGGCTTTATCAATTCCAGCGCTCCCAGCTTCTGGACCACAGCGAGTACCTACTGGTCTTACCGTACCGCAGATGAAAACGGCGCTGGTGGTTCCTCTGATTTACCTGATGGTGACCTGGTGGAAAAGGGTGGCGCCGCACAAAATCTGCGACTGGATTTTGCAGCGACGCAAGCGGGTCGCGATTTGTACACCTGCACGGGCGCCTGCACAGATGGCTCGAGCTTATCCTCTACCCCGTTTGCTACTACCAATACCGATATTACTAATGTCGCGCTTGGATTGGGCAGCACAGCGGTATCTCCTTTAACAGGCTTCGTAACCCAAACCGGCCTTGCCATCACCGACACCTTCACCGTTACTTCTGCCAGTACTTCTACAGGAGGTCTCACCACTACCCTGTCGACGGATGCTGTGGGTCAGACGATTACAGCGCTGAGTTCGAGTAACAGTACGGTTATTACTGCAGCTAATGACGGCTCCATTTCGCAGAGCTTTGATGGTTTAAACCGCGCCACTGGCAACCCCAAAAATCCTGTAGAAGCCACTATTAATGGTCATGGTTATAGCACGGGCACCGTGGTTACCATCGCTGGTGTCAGTGCCTCTGAATACAACGGTACCTTTAGCATTATCAAAGTCGATAATAATGTTTTTAAATACGATACAGGTAACAGTAATCCTGCTAATAGCCCGATCTTTGCCAGCGCCACAGCAACGACCACGTCATCCATTCTTACCGTTACTGCGCCCGGCCATGGGCTGACGGATCCAGGCACCGATGGGAACATTACACTTACCGGAATCGCGCCGACCGATTATAACGCAACATACAGTAGCTGGAGTGTGATTGGTGATAATATCTCCATCACCCTGGCATCGCCCCTGGCGTCGATTACGTCCTTTGCTAGCGCAAGAATCATCGGTGGCGCCTCCGTAGTTGCGATGGCAACTGTACCAAGCCATGGTTATAGCACCAATAATTCTGTCATTATCAATGGTGCCACACAAACTGGCTATAATGGAACGCGTACGATTACGGTTATCGACGCTAATAGATTTAGATTCCCCGTTGCCTCTTTAATTGCCGCGGATAACAGCGGTACTGCGAAAGCATTTGTCGGGAATGCCACTGTTACGGCCACCGCAACTGCCCATGGCTTCACTAATGGACAAGTTGTCACCATAGCCGGCACTGTCGATACCGGTTACGGTGGGGCCTTCGCTATTTCCAATGCGACCGCGAACACTTTTGAATACACTACCCTGGCGCGACCTGCGAACACTGGCAGTCCCGTCACAGTGGCGGCGGGTGTTACAACCACCGCGAGCGCGGTTATCCCCGGACATAAATTTGTCGTAGGCGACAATGTGGACTTCAGCGGAGCAACACCCACTGACTATAACCAGACAACTGCCAACATCGACACTGTTGTCGGCGATACCGTCACCTACTCGGTGGCTCCCGCGACACCAACAGCGGCCACAAGTCCATTTATTGTTAAGCGAACACTCCCAACCGCTTATGCGACCCTCACCGGACACGGTTATTTATCGTTAGGTCAGATCACAATCCAGGGTGCTGACCAAGGTGGCTATAATAAGAGTGATGCAATTATCACGGTGCTTGATGCCGATAACTTTAGATACCTGATCCCGGCTAATGTAAATGCTGATGCCACCGGCACTATTACGGCTTCCATAAAAACGACGACGGCAACGGCGAGAGCAGTGGCACATGGTTTTGCAACAAGCGACGTTGTCTCTATCGCAGGTGCATCGCCAACGGCCTTTAATGGCGCTTCTTTAACTATCACAAAAATAGACGATGATACTTTTACCTATACCCTTCCTTCTGCGCAAGGTGATGCCTCCGGCAGTATCCTCGCGGCAAGTGGTACTGGCTCTGCCAGCGCCCGTAGCAACTTGATTGAATGGGTCAGGGGAGCTGATAACTTTGAAGATGAAAACGCGGATACCACAGTCAGCAGTCCCTACGATATACGCACTTCATCGCATGGTGACGTATTGCACTCACGTCCGGCGGTGGTCAACTACAATCGACATGGTAACGACGATGACGTCTATATCTTCTACGGTGCTAATGACGGTATCTTTCGTGGTGTAAAGGGAGGCTTTAATCAAAGCCTTGCCCTCCAACCCTTACCAGGTCATGAGGACTGGGGCTTTATCCCAGAAGAGTTCTTCGGAAGCCTGCAACGCCTGCGTAACAACGAGCCGACTATCAGTAGCAGCAATAAGAAGGCATATTTTGCCGATGGCACGATTGGTGTGCTGGTAGAAGACAATAGTGGCCCGGGTGGAGCCACTACGCCTGACGAAAAACTGGATACAAGCGTTGATAACAACGCCAATCCTGACAGGGTGTTCTTATATGTCTCAATGCGCCGCGGTGGACGCTTCATCTATGCCCTTGATGTGAGTGACCCCAGTGATCCCAAGCTATTGTGGAAAAAAAGCAATGCCGATACCGGTTTTGGTGAGTTAGGTCAAACCTGGTCGGCGCCAAGGGTGTTATCGCTGGCCATTGACACAGACGGTGCTGGTCTGCTTGATGATGATGACGTGGAGGATGTTGTCATGTTCGGCGCAGGTTATGACCCGACGGTGGAAGATATAGACCCAACGACTATCACCGCGGTGAGTTCATCCACAGTCACTGTCGGTGCTTCCACTTATAGCCGCACCATGGGCCGCGGGATTTTTGTTGTCGATGCAGTCACCGGTACGCCAATCTGGCAGGCAGGTCCAGCGCTTCCCGCCGGCGGCCTTCCAGCACATCCCTATGTCGCAGTAGTTGGGATGGATTATGCCATTCCATCTGATATTGCTGTGATAACTGACGCCAATGGTTCTATCGATAATCGTGCCTATGTCGGCGATACCGGTGGAAACATATGGCGCGTTGATATGGCTGATACCAATGTCAGCAACTGGACCGTGACCAAGTTGGCGTCCGTTGCTGATGTAGATGGTACGCCCGCCCTTGCCGAAGGCATGCGTAAGTTCCTCTTCCCACCGGATGTGGTTTATTCCGCTGATGGTTACGACGCCGTACTCATTGGCAGTGGTGATCGTGAACATCCCTTTGATTCTGAGGTCGAAAACCGCTTTTATATGTTTAAGGACACGGGCACCTCTCCCGAGGCAGATATCGATACGACAGAAGATAATGATGCCGGTACGACGACTGCAGCCCCCGCCAACCAGCCCACTATTGTTGAATCAGATCTGTTTGATGCAACCTTTAATTGTTTGCAAGACGCCAGCGCCTGTGCCACTGACCCAGGTGTTAACGATACAAACGGAGATCTTGTCGTTGACCAGGCCGATGCGGAAGCAATCATAGCGGCTGGTAGAGGATGGTATATCACCCTCGGTAACGGAGAAAAGGTTGTAGGAAATGCTGTCACGCTAAATGCCGTCACCTTTTTTAACACCAACCAGCCCGAATCGACAGCCGATGTTACCGATTGCTCTAGTAATCTGGGTATCGCTCGTCAATATAAAGTGGTGTTCGATAATGCGACCGCCATTGCGGATGAGAATATCGATGGTTCTACCGACGCTGCGGATCGAAGTAATGTGCACGCTGGTGGTGGCTATCTACCCTCACCGGTGCCTGTAGTGGTGAAAATAGACGGCAAGGTTCACGTCGGTATTATTTCCGGTGTGGCCGTTGATGAGCCGCCGGGCACACTCCTCGATGCCAGACTCAGGAAATTCTGGTACAAGGAAATAGAGTAACAAAGCAATGTCAGCGCTGGAGTTGAATATGACACAAAGATTACTCAGCACAAAAGTGGTGAGAATGATTTACGGTAGATCACTCTTTTTACTAGTGGCATTTTGCTTTGTCATAACAAACAACGCTATGGCTACCGCGATGTATAAATGGGTCGACGCCGAGGGTAATACAAATTATACGCAGAAGCGCCCAACAGCAGATACTGTATTTACCTCCATTAATCCACCGAGCGAATTTGATTCAGAACGTTCTCAAAAGGATTTGGAGAAAACACAAAAATATCTGGGTGATTCGCGCGAACAGCGTCAGAAAAAAGCAGAGGAAAAGCAACGGGCAATTGAGGATAAAGCTATTCAAACTAAAAATTGTGAACAAGCTAAAAGCAGACTGGCTACCTACACAAAACCCAGAGTGAAATTATTACAAGAAGACGGCAGTCGGGTCAGAGCTACAGAAGAAGTCCGTCAGGCGCAAATTGCGGAATCTCAGAAATTGATTACAGAGTTTTGCAAGTAGACTCGATATCGAATTCATGACAGGTACTCAAAATATAGCAATCGCTTGAATATTTCGCGCGATGATGGGTGTGAAAATTCGAAGTACTTGTATATATCAAATATTAATTCACTGAAATTTGTTTTCTGTCCGCAGTGGAGAATGAACAAAATAACCTTAGCGTAAAGAATTAATACGTCATTGATTTTAAATGGTGCCAGAAGGGAGATTCGAACTCCCGACCTACGCATTACGAATGCGCCGCTCTACCAACTGAGCTATTCCGGCTATATTTCAGGAAGCGCATTATAGAAGAGCTTGGGCTATCTCTCAAGACTTAGCAGCCTGATTGCGCCTATTTTGCTGCGATACAATTACAGGAGTGAGTTGACTCAAATAGTATTGATATCGCCGTTACCGGAATAGACAATCTTAAACTTTATGAAGAGGAATTTCAGATTATGAAAAGTAATCTCACGGCATTATTCCCAAGTTTTTTCTTTTTTACCCTCGGCATCGACCCATTTGTACATTTCTGCATACGCGACTGAAGTGGAGAGAGAAATTGCCGCTAACAACAGGAATTGGGCGGGAAATAGTATTATGCTCATGAAATCGGGTGTTTTCTGAGATGGAGTTAACATAAATAAAGCCTATAATTTGTCTCGTATATATATGATTATATGATTAAATGAAGGTTCCCGGATAAACATTTAGTCATTACTACCAACCACGGGTAGTTCCTTCACGTTCAGAGGAAGCGCTTATGAAACAGTTAACACCAATTCCTGCTTTTATTGTTCTTTTACTTTGCTCAAACATCTCATGGGCGACAGACATACGCGAATGTGAAGATGAATTGGGTGAAAGGTCTTTCCAAAAATACTGTCCTGCGGGAAGTAAGTTTCTTGGTGAGATAACTTACTCTGGCAAATCGCCTAAATCAAAAGTCGTTTTGCCGGCGCTCGTGCTCTACTCTGTGCCTGAATGTGAAGTCTGCGATCTTACGCGCTCGGATCTCTCCGAGAAAAATATTGCTTTCACGGAGAAAAACATAAAAGACAATGGTGAACTGCAGCTGGAATTAAAGACAAAAACAGGCGGTGAATTAAGAGTACCTGTCTTGTTAATTGGTGAACAGGTGATAACGGGCTATGACGCCGCAAACCTGAAAATAGCACTTACCAAAGCAGGCTATATAGTCGAAGATAATCCTGAAGAATAAATTGGTAGATCCCCTTAGAGAGCCAGTTCTTTGGGCAGGGAAAAAACAACCGTTTCCCTGATACCTGGGGCTTCAATCACGACATCGGCGCCCCATTCCTTAATTTTGTTGATAACTTCCTCGACCAGCACCTGTGGTGCGGATGCCCCGGCTGTTAAACCAATTTTATCTTTACCCTCTATCCATTCACGTTGTATTTCAGAGGCATTGTCAATCAGGTAGGATGGCACGCCGACTTTTTGTGAGATTTCCATTAAGCGGGTTGAGTTGGAACTGTTTTGTGAACCAACCACCAGGATAACCTCACACACGGAGGTTAGCTTCTTGACTGCATCCTGGCGATTTTGAGTCGCATAACAAATATCCTCTTTTTTAGGTCCAACAATCTCTGGAAATCTTTCACGTAGCGCATCAATCACCTCTGCCGTGTCGTCCATAGACAAGGTTGTCTGTGTAACAAACGCCAGGAAGTCGGGTCTTTTAACCTGCATACGTTTTACATCTTCAACTGACTCCACCAGATACATACCACCATCGCCATTCTTGCTGCGATATTGACCTAGTGTGCCTTCCACCTCCGGATGGCCTGCGTGTCCGATTAAAATACATTCCCTTCCCTCATCCTGGTAGTGACCCACTTCCATATGAACTTTGGTCACCAAAGGGCAAATAGCATCGAATATTCGTAAGCTGCGTCTCGCTGCCTCCTCCCTGACGGCCTTGGCCACGCCGTGCGCACTGAAGATAACCGTCGCATCGTCTGGCACTTCGTCCAGCTCTTCAACAAAAACAGCACCTTTGCCACGTAATGACTCAACCACATATTTATTGTGAACCACCTCGTGTCGTACATAGACCGGCGCACCAAAAATCTCCAGGGCACGTTCAACTATTTCAATGGCGCGATCTACCCCGGCACAAAAACCCCGTGGGTTGGCTAATGTAATTTGCATATCACTATCCTTTATTGCTACTTAGAAGAAGATAAAGCGAAATTATCGCCTAATCTATGGGTAATTAATACTGGGAGTCTCACATTCTTTTTTCTCTCAATTAGAAGAACGCGGCTTCTTTGAACTCATTTCAGCTTGATCAAACCAGATGGCATCGATAATCAACATTCCAGCGCCCACACAAATAGCAGAATCGGCTACGTTAAATGCTGGCCAATACCATTTATCGTAATAGACCTGGATAAAGTCGATAACATAGCCAAGACTGACACGATCCCAAAGGTTTCCGAGGGCACCGCCTAGCACCAGTGCAAGGGCGACAGCTAACCATCTTCTTTGTGCCGGCAAAGTACTCAACCAATAGATCAAAGCGATACTGACTCCACTGGTCAGTATAATGAAAAACCACCTTTGCCACCCCCCTGCCTGACTCAGGAAACTGAAGGCAGCACCGGTATTATGCACCAGTGTCAGATTAAATCCGTAGATGATTTCGTTGGCCTGTTGATACACCAGATATTTTGTTGCGGCATTTTTGCTTACCTGATCACAAATAATAATAAGCAATGAAAGCCACATCCACTTTAGGGAATTACTGCCCTTCATCAACAATACTTCCTGGTTTCACCGTCACCATCGATATTCTCAACACAGCGGCCGCATAGTTCCGGGTGCGCGGAGTCACTGCCAACATCTTCTCTGTGGTGCCAACACCGAATACATTTCTCATGCTGTGACGGTCTTACCTTAAGAAATAATCCTTCCAGCTCGCCTGTCACCGCGTCATCAGGTCGTTCACTTTCATCATGAACACTTGCATAAGATGTGATAAACACAAAACGTAATTCATCCTCCAGTGTTTCAAGAATTTTTTTAAGTTCACTGTTCGCATAGATCTGGACTTCCGCATCAAGGGATGAACCTATGGCGCCGGTAACACGTAATTTTTCCAGTTCTTTACTGACTTCTTCTCTCACCATAATTATTTTCGGCCAGCATTCGTCTGTTTTTTCAGATCCCGGCATTTGCTGATACCACTCTTCGAAAAAAACAGACTCACCACGTTCACCTGGCAAGTGCTGCCAAATCTCTTCTGCTGTAAAACTCAGTATAGGCGATAACCAGCGCGTAAATGCTTCGGCGATGTGATACATCGTCGTCTGTGCAGAACGTCGAGCAAGACTCTCAGACTGACAGGTATACATGCGATCTTTAATTATATCGAGGTAGAAACCGCCCAGTGTGACGACACAATAGTGATGCAGTGCCTGATAAATCTGGTGAAACTGATAGGACTCGTAGGCTTCAATGATTTCTTCCTGCAATTCGGCAGTTTGCTCTAGTATCCATCTGTCCAGATACAGAAGATCATCCATCTTCATACAATCGCTGCTCGGATCAAATCCATGCAAATTGGAGAGCAAATATCGAGCGGTGTTGCGGATCCGGCGATAGGCATCTGCCATGCGAGTCAGGATCTCATCAGAGACACTCATCTCAGCACGATAATCGGTCGCCGCAACCCAAAGTCTTAATACATCGCCACCGAGAGTCTTCATTATTTTCTGAGGGGCGACGACATTGCCACGCGACTTGGACATTTTCATGCCTTTTGCATCGACTGTAAATCCGTGAGTCAACACACCCTTATAAGGCGCGCAGTCGTTCATGGCGATAGACGTCAATAAAGAAGACTGGAACCAGCCTCGATGTTGATCTGAACCTTCCAGATACAAATCCGCGGGAAAACTCAGACGATCATCCTGTTTCAGAACTGACGCATGAGTGACTCCGGAGTCAAACCACACATCCAGCGTGTCGGTGACCTTGGCATACTTTGCAGCGTCATCACCTAATAATTCCTGGGGATCCAGATCAAACCAGGCGTCAATACCGCCCTCCTCGATTCGCCGCGCCACCTTTTCCAATAATTGTGAGGTATCCGGATGTAGTTCCTGTGTTTCACGATGGATAAACACAGCGATGGGCACACCCCATGTGCGTTGTCGGGAAATACACCAGTCTGGTCGATTATTAACCATACCTTCAATGCGTTCTTCACCCCATGAGGGTTCCCACGCTACGTCTTTAATAGCCTCAAGTGCATTCGCCCGTAGGCCATTTGCATCCATGCTGATGAACCACTGTGGCGTGGAACGAAAAATGATGGGGGTCTTATGTCGCCAGCAATGTGGATAACTGTGCGTCAATTTTTCATTGTGTACGAGAGTTGATTTTTCTTGCAGCACATCGATGATGGCGGCATTGGCCTTAAAAACATGTTCGCCCGCAAACAATTCGGTATCAGCGAGGAAACAACCATTGTCACCTACGGGGTTAACAACCTCAAGACCATAACGATTACCGACAATGAAGTCATCCTGACCATGTGCTGGTGCGGTATGTACCGCACCGGTACCCGCTTCAAGATTGACATGATCGCCCAAAATAACCGGCACACGGCGATCGTAAAAGGGATGCTGAAGTTGTAGGCCTTCCAAATCGGCACCCTTGCATTCAGCCAGTATTTGATGCGCGTCGAAACCGTAACGTTGCAAGGCCGATTGACAAAGCCCTTCCGCCAAAATCAGAACCTCATCGCCAACGTCAACCAGGGCATAGTTAAGATCAGCATGTAGAGCCACTGCCTGGTTGGCTGGCAAGGTCCACGGCGTCGTCGTCCAAATAACGACTGAAACAGACCCGGATATATTGTCCACAGAAAATCTTTTTAGCAGGTCTGACTTATCGACAAGGCCAAAGCGTACATCAATCGACGGCGATTCCTTATTCTCATATTCAACTTCCGCTTCTGCCAGCGCCGAGCCACAATCAGTACACCAGTGCACGGGCTTGACACCTTTTTGCAGATGACCTTTCTCAATTATCTTCCCCAAGGATCTGACGATATTCGCCTCGGTATCAAAAGCCATTGTCAGGTAGGGACGCTGCCAGTCACCGAAGATCCCGAGTCGTTTAAAATCTTCTCTCTGCTTTTCAACCTGCTTTTGAGCATAATCACGACAGGCATTTCTAAACTCACTCGCCTGTACTTTATGACCCGCCTTGCCCACTTTTTTCTCCACCATTAATTCGATTGGTAGACCATGACAATCCCAACCAGGCACATAGGGTGCATCCTTACCGCCGAGGCCCTGTGACTTAATAATGATGTCTTTGAGAATTTTGTTTACCGCATGGCCAATATGTATATCACCATTGGCGTAGGGAGGCCCATCGTGAAGAATGAATGTCGGTTTACCGGCTTTGATTTCTCTAATTTTTCCATAGAGATCCATCTCTTCCCAATGTTTAAGCATCGTGGGTTCGCGCTGAGCCAGGTTACCCTTCATAGGAAAGCCGGTAGTCGGAAGATTTAATGTGTCTTTATAGTTACTCATTAACTTTTACAGGGTTCAATTTTTTTGCCTGGTTTTGATAATGTACTGTGATTTTTTAAACATTTAAAAAAACAATTATGTCGCATAATTAATTTCGCCAAAAAAATCTCTGGCGGCCTGTGAATCTATCGCAATCTGATCGACAAGCTGATCGATTGAAGTGAATTTTTTCTCATCACGTAATCGTTTAAAAAACTCGACGCTGATATGTTTCCCGTAAATTTCTTTATTGAAGTCAAATAAATGCGCCTCCAACAGTAACTTCTTCTCATCAAACACGGGTCGCGTACCTAAATTTGCGACACCCAAATGTGTGGAATCATCCACCCCTTTAATACTGACGGCGAATACGCCGCGAATAGGTACATAACGTTTGCTGAGATCAATATTCGCCGTTGGAAATCCCAGTTCACGACCACGCTTTGCCCCATGAACGACGCGTCCACTAATACTAAAATAACGCCCCAATAGTATTTGTGCTTCTTCGAAATGACTGTTTACGAGCTTTTCCCGAATGGCACTACTACTAACCCGATCACCGTCGAGCATATGAGTTTCGGTAGGGATCACATCAAAACCTAACTGCTTACCAAATGCCTCCAGAGTGTGAATATCCCCTTGCCTGCCTTTACCAAACTTAAAATCATCGCCAATGATGAGTCGTTTAACACCCAGATCTTCTGACAATATTTGTTTTACAAACTGCTCCGCCGATAAATCGGCAATTGCATCCTGGAAACGAAGGCATAACACACGATCAATGTCCTGCAGCTTTAGTATTTCCAGCTTTTCTCTAAAACTGGTTAAACGGGTTGGCGCGTCTCCCGATCTAAAAAACTCCTGCGGGTGAGGTTCAAACGTTATAACGAGAGCGGGCAAATCCAGCACTTCGGCATGTCGCTTGAGTTGCCTCAGTACCGCCTGATGACCCAAATGCACGCCATCATAGTTGCCAATGGTGGCAACACAGCCATGATGACGTGATTTTAGATTATACGAATATCGAATCAGTTCCATTTTTGTTAGCTCATTTACCTTCACATATTGGCTGAAATGCCATTTCGTGTATCCGAATATGGACAGTTCATAATTTTGGATAATTGTTCACAACGCCGACTATCACGCGCAATGATGCCTTAAAAAGACAATCATAATCATATCAACCAAAACGGGTGAAATTAGCAGAAATAGCGCAAGCCAGGCAAGCTATGATGACAAAAACCAACATAGTAACTTTACTGCGGTAAATGAGCCAATCCCTTTGATGGATAATTCTCTCACTCTAAGACGAGATAGTAAGTGTATTGGCCCCATTTATCTATCCGCAACGATATCCGTAAGTCTGGAAAAAGGAGGTTCTGCTTAGAAGTAGACCTTACTTCCCGACGCCAATTCCTGAGATGAGCCCATCAACACAACTCAAGTGGACTGAGAATAAACTGATGTCGCTAATTTAACTTTGCAGGACTTGCCTGAATTGGCATATTGGCGCGGACTTCACGATCTTATTCATCAGATGATTGGGAGGACAAGTTAAGCAGTCGTACAAATTCATGCCGCCAGGCTGTTGAAGCCTTATCCGACTGTGTACTAGCCAACGCTTTGGGTGTTAGCGGCAATACGCCCGACACTTTTTCTAACATCACTTTATCTTCGTTCCCTATGGTTCGATCAAAGGCGATGACGTCCTCAGCAGATACACTGAAATCATCATTTCGCCAGACGACAAAAGTGAAATATGAGTTGAGATCATCGATTGGCGTCGTTAGCAGTAAAATAATGTGCTCAAGACCAGTGTGGTAGGCAATCGTGCTGCGTACGGCAAAAGGTAGAAAAAAACCCGTGCTCATGACGCGACTGACGGTCTCCCCTGCCTGTCCAGAAATCAGCGTAGCTGCACCTGGGTTATCCGCAACAACGTCGTACTGATAGCCATAATAGCCACCCTCGAGCATCTTCAGTTCTATTTCATCAATCCGCGTACGCTGATTGTTTCCAAAGGTGCCTGTATGCACCCAGGGAAAATGCGCCACATCAAGAAAATTGTCGGTCATCCTCGTTGCCGAGGCGTGCCAGGCCTGTACAGGATTATTGATACGTCTGAATGCAGGATTGCCTTCCTGGCTTATCGCCGGTAACTCTGCCGGATTATCACCCAAACACACCCAGACCAGGCCATATTGCACCCGGGTATTAATACAGGCGAGATGTCCGTTTCCGGGGATCGGAAAATCCGGATCAGCGGAAGGAATGGCGACGCAGCGGCCACCTGCACCGAAGGCCCATCCGTGATAAATACAGCTAAGCACGCCTTTATCCAAAGACCCTGCGGACAAGGGCGCCTGCCGATGTGGACAGCGGTCGGGAGCCGCAATAACCTGGTTTTTCGTGTCGCGATAAATCACAATATTTTCATTCAGAACCGTGCGTCCGACCGGCCCCTGATCCAGTTCATGTTCGCTTGCCGCGACATACCAGTGATCGCGAAGCGCGGGGTTTTCAGAAAAGATTGTCATTGAGTAATTCCTCGACTAACCAGGATTTGATTTAGTGTCCCAAAACTTAGGAACTGCAACTCACCTGCTTCTGATAGGACAGGCCATCCCAATAATCACTTCTCTTAGTGATCAACCCGTCTTGTACAAAAACAATCATGACTCCGCGTATTTCAATCGGCCGATCTTTGTCTATTGCACGCATTGTATAGGTCACGGCGGCACGATTATCCGCTTCAATGATTTCTTCAACTGAATAGTGGAGGTTTTTAAAGGTGCCTAGAAAACCGGCCAGTCTTTGCTGGTAAATTTCTCGTCCTCGACAGGCTACGCCCAATTCACCTACCTGGTCATTCTCAAAGTCTTCAGAGACATGAGAGGCTATTTCAGCAGGATCCCCACTGTCAAAAGACGAGAGATAGCTTTGTACCAATTCTCTCGCTGTCATATTATCCACACTCCCATAAAGGCAGTATCGTAGCTACGTCTTCTCTCAGGGCAAATCTTGTCACGCTTGATTTGATGGGAATTAGGCATTTCTTCTCTCAGGCACAGGTCAATAGAATCAAAACAGATATCCGTTATTTATCAGCATAACGCGTATCAGTCTAAATGTTCTTGCACAAATCCGCCCGCCAACTTTAGTTTTTGTTCGCCGTTTCTCTTATAGAACGCTTACCAAGGGCCTAAAGGCGAAATCCTTCATTCAAGGTCGCAGGCTTTAACCAATTTATGGTGCGCATCTGGACAAGAATAGCCTTATGCTCAGGGCTAGTATGGCTGAGCACATCAAAAATGAAGAGTAACTAGCATGCTTTCATCAAAATTGACCGACGAATTTTTCGACAAACTGGACAGCTCTGTATTGCCGATCGAAGACGCGGAAACATTGCCACCGTTTTGCTACACCAGTGAGGAGTTTTATAACTTTGAGAAAGAAGCCGTGTTCAATCATGAGTGGTTGTGTGTCGGCCGTGTCTCACAGCTTGCTGAAAAAGGCGATTACTTTACTACCTCGATAATTGGCGAACCGCTCATTATAAGTCGCGATCTCAAGGGAGAATTGCGCGCCATGTCAGCCGTATGTCAACATCGTGCGATGCTGGTTGCGGAAGGTCATGGCAATGCTCGCGGCTTCGTATGTCCCTATCATCATTGGACTTACTCTCTTGATGGCTCTTTGACAAACGGGCCTGCCATGGATAAGACCTGCAATTTCAGCAAAAACGATGTTCGTCTCCCGGCATTGAAAGTCGAAATCTGGCTGGGATTTATTTTTGTCAATTTCGATCATGATGCAGCACCTCTCGCGCCTAGACTAAAATACATAGAAGAGGCCGTAGAACGTTATGATTTTTCCAGCGCCGAAGCCGTGGGATCCGCTATAACGAGCGAGTTTCCCTGGAACTGGAAAGTAATGTTTGAAAACAATAATGACGGCTATCATGCCAATCGTTTACACCAGGGCCCTCTTCATGATTTTATCCCCAGCGCTCGGGCATCATTCCCTAAATTGCCGGATGATACAGGTGGTTATCTCCGATACAACGGTACGCTACACAAAGACGCAAGTTTTAACGCTACGCAAAGAGCCGTGCTCCCTGTGTTTCCTGGACTCACCGATGAAGATCGTAACCAGGTGATCTTCGCCAATATTCCACCGACCCTGTCATTGGTACTCACAAGTGAGATGGTGATTTATTTAATCGTCCGTGCCACGGGACCGGAGACCAATGCAATGGATGTCGGTGAACTGGTCGCACCAGGTGCTCAAGATGATCCCGCATTTGAACACCGACTGGAATTGATCAATTCAGCGGCAGGAAAAATCATGGCACAAGATCAGCACGTTGATGAACTCGTCCAGGTCGGACTGCGCTCCCGCTTCGCTGTTCGGGGACGTTACTCCTGGCAGGAAGGCGCCCAGATGGATTTGAATCGATGGTTGGTGCCGCGTTATCAATCCTGTTGGAAAGCGATGCGTGAGCCGCGGAAAAATTAATACCTCCTCGGCTCATTAAATTGTGTTGTTTTTATAAGACAAATATATGAAGCCGATGTAAAAGCGATAGTTGAGAAGCGTCCTAGATAGCCAGAGATACTTCAGTTACGATAAGCATTCAACTACAGTAATTTTGTCAAACAATGGGGCGCATTCGTGCAAACCCCTTTGTTGTTTTTATCACAAACTTCAGTAAGTTACTCGTTCACAGCTAATGGGGGTTGATTCATGGGTAAGATAAAGATTCACACGCATCGCGCACTTGTATCGTTCATCACGGTATTAACACTTTTAGGTGTTATTTCATCGACTAATGCTACGACTTTAGCGCTAGAAGAAATCACCGTCACCGCGCGTAAACGCGAAGTCACTTTGCAAGACGCCGCCATCGCGGTTTCAGTCGTCTCTGGCGCGGATTTCGATAGATCAAACATTGTAAAATTAGATAACTTCAATGGCTATACTCCCGGCTTGATTGTGGCAAAGAATGATGGTGCTGGCCGGGTAGTCACAATTCGGGGTATCGGTTGGGAAACCGCCCAAAATATTGCCTCACAACCCAGCGTACTTACTTACATTGACGGAATCTATCTGGCGAATCCGCTTTCAATGGGACTGGATCTGGGCGAGCTGGAACGCGTGGAAGTCTTTCGAGGCCCTCAGGGTACAGAATTCGGCCAGGGCACCACCGGCGGCGCTATCAACCTGGTCACTAAAAAGCCAGTGCTTGGAGAAGCCAGTGGTTATGCCGAATTTGGCTACGGCACTTTTAATACTACCAATGCGAGGGGCGCCGTCAATTTCCCCCTCGGCGACAGATCGGCAATACGTGCGTCTATCCAAAAATACGATCATGATGGCTTCGCTGAAATTAAAGGCGGAGCACTCGACGGCTATGACCTGGACGATGCCGATTCCATTACCGGAAAAGTGTCGTGGTTATTCGAGCCTACTGAAAATTTTTCGATTCTCGCGCAAGGATTCATTCATGACTCCGATCAACATGCCGCAGCGCAAAAGAACATCGACGATCCCAACCCGGATCCACGAAAACTTACGCAGGATTTCCCTGGTATCTTTAAACTAGAGAACAAAAGTGTGTCGCTGACAATGGAGTGGGAAACCCCGATAGGTGTGACCATAAAATCGTTGACGGGCTATCAGAAACTGAAAAAGCGTCAATCGGAAGACGGTGATCGCCTGACAGAAGCAACAGTCGCAATTGACAGGTTGGGATTCTTCAGTTTCGACAACTGGGATGTACTGCCTTTCTGGGACAACGATTCCAAAGCCTTCAGTCAGGAAATCAACGCTACCTATAACAGTGATAAACTTGATTGGGTCGTTGGCGCCTACTATCTGGACCATGACAATTTCAATGACTTCCTCGAGGCAACCGCCCCAGCGCCATTCTCTGCGTCCGCCGCCGCCCTGGAAAATCCCAGTGTAGCCAACCTGCCGCCATTCGCCTCCGCATTAAATTTCAACGAAACGCGAACGGTCGCACGGGAAGATCTTGCGATATATGCCCAGGCCACTTATCGGTTTACCGACATGTACGCGGTAACGGGTGGCGTGCGTTATCAGGATGAGAAACAAAGAGATTTTGGTACTCAATTTTTCGGTATCTTTGGCGGCTTCGATAGAGATACAAACGACTCGAAAGTCACATGGAAAGTCGGTGCTGACGTCAATCTTACCGAAAACAATATGATCTATGGTCTTGTATCGACGGGCTGGAAAAACGGCGGTACCAATCCAGGTGCCATTACTGGCGGCGCCATATTTCTAGATGCCGCCTTCAAACCTGAAGAAGTCACATCTTATGAGATCGGTAGTCGGAACACGTTTATGGATGGCAGACTGAGACTGAATATCACCGCTTTTTATTACGATCACGAACACCTTCAGTATATTTTCGAAGATCCAGTCCCCTTTGGCGGTGGTACCAACACGATTCCGAAACTCGAAGAATATGGTGTCGAAACAGAATTCAGTTTTAAGATGGCAGAAGACTGGCAATTAGATGGCATGTTTGCCTGGCAAGATGGCAAGTTTAAAGGGGACACCTTTGCTCTGGATCCGATTGATTTTCGTGAGGCACTTGGACCAGGCGTGGGGCTGTTTACCGGAGGCGGCTTTGGCACACGATTTGGTCTGGCGACGACCAACAACCTCAATGGTAATGAACCACCAAAATTACCTAGTATTATGGCCAGACTCAGTTTGACCAACACCTATGCTTTTTCTGATGGGGCCGTGTTGAGTTCAAGAGTGGAATACCTCCACCGCGGAGAAATGCAATCCCGTGTCTTTAACAATCCTTTATTTGACACCGTTCCCAGTTACGATGTTGTCAATCTGAATTTTGCCTATGACATGGCTAACCGACCCGTCACTTTTAACCTGGTGATTTCCAATGTCTTTGATGAGGACGGCATCAACAATGTCTTCAACAACCCTTTCGGGATTTGGTCAACGAGCAACGAATATATCCCACCACGTGAAGTCATTGGTTCGGTGCGTTATAGCTGGGATTAGAACAAACAAAAGCTGTTATCGATGTCAGCCCGGAGCAATTCATGCTCCGGGCTTATTGACTGCATGAAGGTGGAAGATTTTAATGAGAACACAAATTGTGGCCTCAAGCTTGAAGCACGTCGTAAATTATCACTCATATGTCTGACGCCATAGCTAAAGACCATATCCCTGTTATCGAACTTGGCCCGTCCTTTTTCAATGACAGTGGTCATGATGCCGTTGCGGATCAAATAGCCCATGCCTGCGAAACCCTTGGCTTTTTAATAGTGACTGGGCATTCCGTAGCCAAAGCAACTATCGATAACATGATTGACTCCTCCGTAGCTTTCTTCACCCAAGCGATAGAAGCACGAGTCAGGGCTATGCCTCCGAGCCCCTATGTCTTTCGCGGCTATTTCCCTTCTGAAGCGTCTGCATTAGCCGCAAGTCTTGATATCGAAACACCTGGTGATCTTTGTGAAGTCTATTGTATTAATCGTTTTGATGATCCAGAAGATGCGGCCCGAGCAGGAATGAATAAAGATCGAGAAATGTTTTTCGCTCCCAATATCTGGCCGGAGGACGTCGCGGACTTTAAGCGTGCCTGGATAACTTATTATTCCGCTATGGAAAGTCTTACAAATCATTTGCTCACTCTGATGGCAAAGGCCTTGAATTTGCCGAATGACTGGTTCGATCCTTTTTGCGATCAACACACAACTAATCTGGTAGCGAATTACTATCCACCGCAAAAGTCAGTGCCGCAACCCGACCAACTTCGCCGCGGCGCGCACACCGATTACGGGAGCCTTTCTATTCTTTATCAAACACACGACTCTGGTGGTCTGCAGGTGCAGACAAAAGACGGCAATTGGCTGGATGTTCCGTATATTGAGGATAGCTTCGTCATCAATATTGGTGACCTACTGGCTGTATGGACGAATGATCGATGGGTATCCACAATGCACCGCGTAATTAACCCGCAACGCGAGAGGGCCGATGAATCGCGTATGTCTGCGGTATTCTTCCATCAACCTAACTTTGACTCGAGAATAGAGTGCATTCCAACATGCACGTCCCCTGACAAGCCTCCACAGTACCCGCCAACTAGTGCAGGAGAGTGGATATTAGCAAAATTACAGAAAAGCGTAGATTGAGAAACTAATAATTCTTTAGTGGCTCGCATTACAGGTAACATTAAATTTAGGAGACAGCGAATATGAGCACCGAAAAATCGAATTACGAATTTCGTCCAAAACAACAAGCCTGGACTCATCTCGCCTTGCATGTAAATGACATCGACAAGGTCATTGCCTGGTATGAAGAATTTACCCATCTGAGTCTATTATTCAAAGAGGAAGATGAAGACGGCTACGGTGCCTGGCTGGGTGATAAAACCCAGAGCAAAAGTCCCTTTATTCTGGTACTGGCGCAATTTTTTGAAGGACATGATCCCTTTGCTCCGATAAAACACCCAACACTCGGACCCTTTGCACACATTGGTATTGAAGTCCCGGACAAGCAAGGCGTTGACGATATCGCAGCCAAAGCGAAAGAAGCCGGTTGCCTCATCCTCGGACCACAGCAAATGCCAAAACGTATTGGCTACATCTGCTTTCTCCGCGATCCGGAAGGCAACATGGTTGAGTTTTCCTATGACCAGGGTATCTACGAAAAGGCCCGCGAAGTTTGGGGCTAAGACGGCTGATTTACTGTCTATTTATTAGACGTCTTAGACATCGCTAATATTGTATTTTTGCCACGGACGCCTACATGGATGTAGGCGTCTGTGGCAATAAAAGTTCTAAGCAAGTCAATATAATAGTTATAGCACCGGATACTTAGCCTTATCCGGCAAACCAGATCTCGCAGTAATGGCTTCACCCATCCGCTGTGCATCCGCCCAAAGTTTATCTTCATCGATAGTGATGCAATGACCGTCCTCAACCACAACTTTTCCATCGACCAGCACAGTATGCACGCCCCGTCCGTCTGCCGACCAGACTAACTGATTTATTACGTTCAGAAGAGGACGCCATTCAGGTCGATCAGTATCGTGCAGAACAAGATCGGCTTTCTTACCTGGCTCAAGCGAGCCGATTTGATCCTCCATCAGTAAAGTACGAGCACCACCCAATGTCGCCATTTCGAAAGCTTTCTCCGCAGGGAACATTTGAGGATCCATTCTGGCATCCTTAAAAAGTCCAGCCACAAGATAAGTGGCACGCATGAGATCGGAATAGTTGGACGCATTGTTGCCATCGATGCCGATGGAAACATTGATACCTTTCTGTACCATTTCCGGAAACTTACCGACCTGGGTAATGCCATAAGCGACCTTTAATGCTGTCGTCGGACAATGTGCCACATTGATGCCAGCGGCAGCCATCACATCAATTTCCTGATCGTCCACACGTACGCAATGTGTAATAGCACAATTACGATCTAACACACCAATTTCGGCTAAATGAATCATGGGACGTTGACCAAATTCGGCAGTAAATCCATCTGGGTCGGTATTGGCCGGGGACATATGAAAACTTAAACCGACTTTATGTTCATCTGAGAGTGTCTTTGCCGCACGCCAAAGAGGATCACTACAGGTAGTGTGACCAACAAGAATACTCCACGCAGAAATACGATCGTCAGGCTTATTATATTTTTCCAACTGCCGCTGCAAATTAGCAATAGCCTGATCCGTACTTTGCCGGTAAACCGATGGCTCTGGTGGCAGATCCCAAATCCATTTTCCAACGCGACCGCGTATACCTGTTTCTACCAGCCCCTCAATCACGTCATCGAGGTAATTGATCGTACCGGCTTCTAGAAAACTCGTTGTGCCGCTTCGTAACATTTCCACTGCTGCCAATTGACCTGAAACTTTTTCTTCCTCAGCATTCGCAACCGAATAAAGCGTACATAACCAATAGAAAACATTTTCTTCAAAAGATGCATCATCCGGTACATAGCCTCGTGTGATGGGCTCGCCTGTTATATGAATATGCGTGTTGATAAGCCCGGGTGTCACCACGAAACGATCGCCGCCAATTCGGCTCGCTGGTTTATATTTTTTTTCTAAATCGACGGTTTTGCCAACATCGATAATTTTATCCTTCACGATAGCGACAGAACCGCGATGAATAATATCGCGCGTCTCATTCATCGTAACGACATACCAGGCATCTACCAGTACATCGATTTCTTTTTGTGCTGTTTCCGACATGAGTGTGTTCCTCTTATTTATTTTTCTAGCTCTTCCGCAGAATCTGTGGGTGAAAATATACTATTCTTTTGAGCCTGGAAAAACAAAGCTCGTCATTCCCGCGTGCTTTTGGCGGAGAAGTGCTACAAGAACATAACGTGTACCTAGCTAAGGATGCAATTGCAGTTATACAATTGATTCTATATAAAAAGCTCGTCATTCCCGCGTGCTTTTGGCGGGAATCCAGATATACAATTGATTCAATTTAATTCGTACCAGCATTTACACAAGCGTCTACTCATTTATCCTGATCCCTCTATCTCCATGGACTTCCATCCTTTGGTTCGTAAACGCTGCTCCGCCAAAAGCACGCGGGAATGACGGCGTTCTTTAACTTCCTTTCCTGTTAATCCATAGATTCTGCTGAAGACCCATTTTTCTTACTTGCTACGTAAACCATATTAAAGCCAATGGGCTCGATCATCCGGATGGCTTCAAGCGCCTGACTCGACAACCACGCATGCATCTGCTCATGGGTAAGAATGCAACCGCGTAAAGTATTCGCCAACATGGTCATGCCCATGTGCACGCCGAAGGCATTCAGTTTGCGATCATTATCGGCAAAGTAGTCGGCGACTAATAATTTACCGCCGGGTCTTAGCGCATTGACCGCGCGTGAAATCAGACCCTGCGCTAACTCCGGTCCCTCTGTACGACAGATATGACCCAGTGCAATGAGATCATAACTTTCTTCTTCAAACGGTGTATCGTGAAAGTTACCAGGGCGAAACTCACATCGCGCTGATAGGCCTCGTTCTTCAACCATGGTTTCAGCAAGTCCGATCACTTCAGGTAAATCGTTAATGACGGCAGTCGAGTTCGGCGATTGCTCCATTGCGGCTATCGCCCAGGGCGCACAGCCCGCACCAACATCGAGGATTCGCATATCAGGTATTCGCTGCCAACCCAGACGCCAACCCAAACGAGTGGCCACTCTATGTTGTGTTGGAAAAGTTGCCTTCACTAATGGCCCGTAAAAACCAGCCATGTCGCCTTCTATCGGCTCGCCAACTTTGCCTTCGCGAATGGTCTCCGCCAGATTAATCCAGTTTTCCAAAGGACCCGGTGAGACTCGCACGAGTGAAGCCATAGACGCTGCGCCATTGCGGCATAAATAGCGCTCTGCCGTTTCGGTTAGTTCATATTCATCATGAAGTTGGTCAAGAAAACCAAGCGTCACCATACAATCCAGCAAATGTTGCAGGTGATTTGCCGACACTTCAAGATGCCCGGCAAGCACTTCCGCTTTTTGCTTGCCTCGCTCTTCAAGAGCATCAAAAATACCCAGATCGATAGCCGCCACCAGCATCCAATAGGTATTGCCAGCGGTGATAACCGCCCACACAGGCCCAGAGGGCGGCGGCTTGTAGTCGCGCCATGGCCGGCCCGTGTGCGCCATCGTGTGACTTTTCTTAATTTCGGGATAGGGAGGATCAGCGCTCATAATTTGCTCAAGGCTCAAGAATAATCTTGCCGAAAAAATCGCCGCTAAGCAGTTTGTCCTGAGCCTGGGCCCCATCGGCCAGAGGGAAAACGCTGTCCACGACCGCCTGAAAATCACTTTCACAATATTGTGCCCAGGCGGGAGCAAATTCCTCATAACGATAAGGATCGGATCCCATTATCCGTAAACCCATGTGATACATATAACCAAGATTAGGGATGACAGGAGAATTTCCAGAGGTACCGCCACAATTTACCAGACGGCCTCGTGGTGCCATTGAAAACATGGACGCCGCCCATAAGGCCTCACCCACGTGATCAAATACAACGTTTACGCCCTTACCCTCTGTAAGTTCCCGTGCCCAGGCAGCAACATCCGTTGCACGGTTGTTGCAGGCATGATCGGCGCCCAACTCGAGTGCCCGTTCACATTTTTTTTCACTACCGGCAGTGGCAAGCACTCTTGCCCCCGCCTGCTTTGCCCATTGAATGCCGGCCATAGACACGCCGCTACCTGCGGCATGGATCAACAGGGTTTCACCTCCCTGGAGTTCCGCTACATCGAAGAGCGCATGATGGGCTGTCATCCAGGCGGTAGGAAACATGACGGCGTGATGCCAGGACATCGTATCGGGGATGGAATACAGATGCGTTTCCGGGGCAAGACACAATTCAGCATAGCCACCGGCAACGTTAGCGCCTAATACGCCGAGCTCACCATAGAGATCGCCCATACCAGAGAGCTTTGATTTCTCAGGCACTTCGCTAAGAGAAGGGTCGACCAGTACACGATCACCCAATTTTACCATGCTAACCTCTTCACCAATCTCAATCACGGTACCCGCGATATCCATCCCGGAAATATGCGGTAAAGTGAAACCGGGCATGGTAAACCAGCCATTGCGCTGGATTGCATCCAGATGATTGACTGTGCTTGCCGCTACCCTGACGACAACATCACGAGCGCCTGGTTTGGGATCAGGCTCGTCTCGATATTGTAATACCTGCGGTCCACCTGGCTGTTCATAGATTAAAGCCTTCATAGGCCTTCCTGCAGGTTGACCTGGATATTAGAAAGAGCCTTTGAAGGCAAAAAATAGCCATGACAATTCAACACAGTAAATAGGGATGTATCAAGATAGGGCATCGTATTATTTCCAGTATGATGTTAAATGCACAATAAACACTACTCATATTAGCTTATCATCCAGGGCGCCTATAATGTCTTGCGCAGGTGCGCCCGAATTGTTGTCAATCACAGAGTCCTGAAGTGGGATCATTCAGCATTCAGTTCAATTCAAATACCTTGCACAACGAAAAAAGTATTATCTGCACCGCTTTACTTCGGATAAGCGTTTTATTCAAGCTAAACTCTAACAAACATTTCGACTAATATAGAGCCATGATTGCTAATTACAGAATGCCAGGGAATCGAAATTGAAAGTCTGGCGATTCACGACGGAATCTTTTCCCCCGCTTGAACGACACCAGGCCTGGCAAGACGCCATGAAGCGTTTATACCTGCCGGTGGGTGATTTGCCAGAAAATCAGCACTTTCATGGTTCTGTTTCCTGTCATGTTTCTCCTTTGGGTATGGAATTTGCCCTGATCGACGCGGCCGGACACGAAATATCCGGCAAGTATTTGGAGCAACCGAACGCGATTTGGCTGGTGTTGATACTGGAAGGAAGAGCGCAATTAATACATGACAATAATTCGTTTGATCTGCAGTCGGGCGATATTGCCTATGGTCCCTGCCGTACCGAGGCAACTATGCGCTTCCCCATAGATTTTCGCGTATTGCATGTGAGAATCCCCCGTTTGACACTCAGTCCCCGCGTGATCGCGCCCCTGTCCCTGAAGATCGGACATCTAAACGCCAGAACCGGAATTGATCATATCTTTGCCGGCATGTTGCGTGCCCTCGCAGAAACGCTGGAGGATATTACCTCAAGTCAACTGCGTCCCGTTGAGCTGGCGTTAACGGAGTTTCTAATCACCAGTCTGGGCGGGGAAAAGACGGTATTCGGCCTGGGGGGAGCCGCCGGTGCCAGGGCCTCCCATCTCCACCGAATTTGTCAGAGTATTGAAACCATGCTCAGCGATCCCGCTTTAAACCTTAATTATGTGGCACAGGTACATGGCGTCTCCACGCGTTATTTACAGAAGCTATTTACCGGAGCGGACATGAGCTTCAGCCAGTATTTACGCAGTCGCAGACTGGATCGATGTCGTGCGGATCTGATTAGTCCTCTACACAGCCAACTCTCTATTTCCGAAATATGTTTCCGTTGGGGATTCAACGGTTCCGCGCACTTCAGTCGGGTATTTCGGAATAAGTACGATATATCTCCCCGTGAATACCGCCGAAACAATGGACAGGCAGTTCAAGCTGACTAGCGAGCTATTTCCTGAGCTGTGTGATTAACAACTATTCGGGCGCATGTGGGCAAGACAGATGGCTGGCAATGTAAGATAAGCTGTCTTCAATGTGCAGGTTTAGAATGTGGCGAAGACATACTGTCTGTCCAACTGTTAATAAATTAACGAAAAACTACAAGCTAACAAACAGGAGATGCAACCATGTCTTACCCCAATGCTTTAATTTTTGTCGATCTTAGTTCTGACGATCCTTCCGCCGCTGGCAAATTCTACGCCGAGGTTTTCGGTTGGGTGAATGAAGGTCGACCGGAAGGCGTGTACCATCGTTTGGTACCCGGTCAAAATTTTCGTAACCCGGATGGCTCGGAGAGCCAGATCGGCAATCTCCACCTTGGCATTTCCAATTCGAATAATGCACGTCCCTACCCTGATCCTGAAGGCGCTGATCCGCGGCATTTAAGCAAAGATGGGCGTAAAGCGAGAATTTGGATCATGGTGAGTGACGATGACACACCCGAACGCATCCTCGATGCCGCCGAGAAATTGGGAGCGGAAATTCTCTGGCGAGATCATTACTGGTCGGAGTTCAATGGTTACAACTATGCATTTCGTGATCCCTGGGGAAACGAGATCGTGCTCTGGGGCAAAGCCGGCGAAAATCCACAAGTACCAGACAATTTTACTCGGGAATAATTTTGTTGATTATCTTGAAACAAATCCTTTAAACGATTGTTTCCCGTAAAATAACTTGTCATATCTTCTATGACGAATTCCTTCACCATCGAACGCTGGTTCTTGTTTGGCATTGTCAGTTTTATCTTTTTCCTGATAATTGGAGCGACCTTCGGCTCCCTCGGGGTTGCTCTGCCCTCCATGCTTTTAGAACTGGGCTGGAGCTGGCCCCAGGCTGGAACGGGCTTCACTATTTTAGCTCTGTTAACGGGCATCACTGCATTAATCCCAGCGTGGATGCTCCGACGTTTCGGTATCAAGTCCACCTACGGAACCGGCGGCCTCGTCATGACCTGTGGTTTTGTCTTACTCGCCACCTGCCACAGTATTACTCAGTTTTATCTTGCAACAGCCTTATTGGGCTACGGCTTTAGTCATTGCGCAACCGTGCCGGCCGTGCATATGTTAAATAACTGGATGCCTGACAAACGATCACTGGCAATCGGTTGGTACATGACGATCGGCGGACTGGGCGGTGTGGCAGGTCCATTACTTGTTACCAGCGTTGAGTCGGCAACAGGGTCCTGGCGCATGTATTGGTGGTTGGTCGCAGCTTCGATGTTTTTAATTACGCTAGTCGCCGTAATTTTTGTCAAAGCCGAGCCTGATAGAAAACTAAAGGACGAAGAAGTAGCCGATCCTTTATTCGAAAAGCAATCAGAGCGAGTGTATAAAACAGCAACAGACTGGAACTACAGGGATGTGGTTCTTTGTCCACAGTACTATGTCATTGTTGCGGCCATGAGCATGACCCTGTTTTGTACCGTCACGATGAGTGCCTGGGCGGTAGTACATATGGGAACATTCGGCGTATCGACGGCGATTGCTGCAACCGCTATGAGTTCACAGGCATTACTGAATGCGGCATCCCGGGCCTTTGGCGGCATTCTCGCTACTCGCATAGATCCAAAATGGTTACTCGTATCTGCTTTGCTAGCAGAGGTTATTGGAATGATGGGCTTATCTATTGCAGATAACCCTGTAATGATTGCCCTGTTCGTTTTCGGCGAAGGCTATGGTTTTGGCATGTGCCTGTTTGCAACCACCATATTGCTTTTTAATTATTTCGGTCCGAAACAAAACCCCGAAATATTAGGTACCTTGAATCTTATAACAACGGTCGCAATGGTGGGGCCGGTACTGGCAGGTTATATCGGGTATACCTATGGTGGTTTTGGTATCGTCTTTCAGGGATACGCCTTTTTTCTACTACTTATCGCTGTGGCCGTGGCCATGATGCGTCCACCAACGGCAAAACAAGTCGACATCGTTGCGACGAATACTACTAAATAGTCTGCAATAAAAAATTAATAGAGCAAATTGACCTTCTATTTTAATGCGTTTTCATTTTTGTTGATTTAGATCAATTACATTTAACACTCAGCCTATAAGATGCAATCTCATCTAAAATGTCTGGGTGATTTCAACATGAATGAGCATCAAGAGCACAATAAATACCAGCAGAGATATTTCAGCGATAACATCGATGTTTTTCGGGAAGAAATTCCTGGTGATGTGAAGCAACGGACAGAGGCTATTGTAGCCGCTGCGCAGTTGACACCACGGGATCGGGTTCTGGATGTTGGGACCGGACTGGGTGTATTAATCCCTTATTTCCAAGGCTACCATGTGAATGAAATCGTCGGTTGTGATTTAAATTCGTCCATGCTGGCCGAAGCCCGGCAAAAATATCCTGCACTCAGGTTTTGGCATGGAGATTTTATAGACCTCCCACAAAGTCTTGGTTTATTTGATGCCGTGTTCTTCAATGCCATGTTCGGCAATGTCTGGGACCAACGGGCGGCCCTGATAAAAGCCGCCACTCTTTTGAAAAAAGGCGGGCGTATCATTATCAGTCACCCCATGGGGGCATCGTTTGCAGAAGAACTACACCAGCAGGATTCAAAAATGGTTTTACACCCTCTTCCCGGCCGGGCACAGCTTGACGAAATGATTCGGTGTTTGACTCTCAAGGTGCAGCTTTTCAGGGATGACTACGACTTATATATCGTCGTACTACGCTTACTCGACATCCAAAGCCAACGTTGAAATCGTGTAGTCAACATCAGGGTCGCAGCATAACGAACTAGCTTAGTGAGTTTCAATTTCTCCGAATCCACCACCACCCGGTGTATGCATTAACACTTCATCGTTTTTCAGCATGGCTTTTTTGCTGGCCTGTAATGTGGCTTCACCGTTTATTAAAAAGGAACCTGCTGTACCGGGCTCTCCTCCCTGCAATCCACCTGCCTGAATTCTTAAACGACTGGGGATCGCGTTTAATAACCAGTCATTGCCTGTGCGCATACGAAAACCAATTCGCTGCCCGTCACCACCCTTGTGTTTGCCCTTACCGCCGGTGCCCGGCAACAACTCCTTGCAACTGAATTCTATCGGTATCGATGCTTCAAGCACTTCGATGGGAACGGCCGATACCCCAGTTGGATAGCATGTCGCTGAGAGTCCTGGCTTGGTGGCACGCGCGCCCATACCGCCTGAATAATTAAACATGGAACTCGTGAAAGGTCGATTGTCCTTGTCACGTCCCTGGATCTGCATCGTCCACACAGCACCTGAACCTTCCGCTAACACTTTCTCGGGCATAATTGCGGACAGGGCGTTGAGTATGGGAAAAGGTACATACATACCGACGACGTGACGCGCATTCACGGGCACTGGATACTCAGCGTTGACAATACAATTGTCCGGCAATTTCACTTTGATTGGGGTTAGACTGCCAGCATTATTGGGTAGATCCGGATTGAGCACACTACGTACAGCGAAAGTACTGTAGGCATGCGTATAGGCGGGTACAACATTGATACCATGTTTGCTTGGGCCGGAACTACCAGCAAAGTCGATAATGATCTCGCCCAAATCAGTGTCAATGGTTACCGCTGTCTTCAACACGATCTCATCACCACCTGGCACATCGAAAGAGGTTTTACCATGATAGGTACCCGCCGCCAATTTTCGAATATCTGCACGAGTTGCCTCTTCCGAACGCTGGATGATCTCTTCAGAAAGTTCCTTTATATCCTCCAGATTATAGCGATCGCACATCGCGTTTAAGCGTTCACCGCCCATTTTACCGCTGGAAAGTTGCGCGGAGAGATCGCCAAAAATGGCGTCTGGTGTTCGCACATTGTGTTTGATCACATCGTGCAAAGTCCTGTTAGGTTTACCCGCTTCATATAACTTGAGAGGTGGGATCCACAAACCTTCCTCATGAATATCACGCGCACCTGCGCCTATGCCATAGCCACCGATGTCGGTGTGATGAATAGTCGAGCCTGCGTAGCCAATCAATTTACCTTTTCTAAAGATAGGGGTGAGTAAGGTGATGTCGAAAAAATGCCCTGCCGACAGCCAGGGATCGTTCGTGATCAACACATCTTCCGGTACGAGTTCTTCAGCTGGGATGATATCTAAAATATTTTGAGCGGCAGCGGCAAGCGAATTAATATGCCCCGGTGTCCCCGCCAGGCCTTGTGAGACCATACGCGCATCGGCGTCAAATATACCCGTTGCCAGATCGCCTGCCTCTCGCACAATCGGACTAAAAGCCGTCCGTTGCAGAGCCTTTGCCTGCTCACTGACAATGCTGATCAAATTGCCCCACATGATTTCCAGTTCTATGCCATCCATCTTATTTTTCCTCCTGTCTATTTGCGATTATGCTGCCGTCTTCGTCAATCGTCATGCGCCAGCCAGGTAAAATGAATACCGTTGTCTCCCGCTCTTCGATAATAACCGGCCCATCGATAAGCTGCTTAACTGAAAGTGCAGAGCGGTCGTAGACAGGTACTTCAATGTACTTATGATCAAAATAAACCCGACGTGTTTGTTTCGCCTCGCCCGGTGTTTGTGCCATGCTGACTTTCGCCTCACGGCCTGTCTCACCGCCATGTGCCGTTATTCGCCAACTCACTGTCTCCACATCCATATCATCCAGGCGCACACCATAAAGTTTTTCGTAAGCTTTATCATAGCGTGCGCGAATGTCTTTCGGATCTTTCGTATCACAGGGATCGCCGTCGAAAACGACAGTGACTTCAGTTTGCTGACCACAATAGCGCATGTCAGAGGAATACAGATATTCAATGGAATCCTGATCCATGCCTGCCTCCATCAAGGCCTGTTGTCCCTCATCCATCATGCTTTTAATTAATCCAGCAACGGTGTCCCAGTTGATTTCATTCAGGCGAGACAAACCACCACGTGCAAGATCCAGACGTGCAGGTGTCACCAGGGTACCAAAGGCACTTAACACGCTGGCCATAGGCGGATAGATCACACGTGAACTATCGAGTTGTTCAGCGACGTAACAGGCATGTACAGGTCCTGCACCACCAAAGGCGAGCAAGGGCAAGCCTCGGTAATTCACTCCACGCTCTGTTGCGTGCGCGCGCGCAGCGGCGGCCATGGATTCACCGACCACACTAAAAATACCGTAGGCCGCATCGAGGCTTGAGACTTTTAAGCCATCTGCAAGACCTTGCATAGCACGCCCGGCCGCTTCCAGATCCAGTTGCATGTCCCCGCCAAGAAAATTATCCGCATCCAATATCCCCAGCACAACATCCGCATCGGTGACGCAGGGATGCGTACCACCGCGACCATAACAGGCTGGACCGGGATCGGAACCTGCACTGTCGGGGCCAACTTTTAACAGACCTAATTCATTCATCCGGGCAATCGAACCGCCGCCAGCACCGATCTCTATCATGTCGATAGAGGGCACCGTAATCGGCATGCCACTTCCCGGTTTAAATCGATAGCGGCGGTCTACCTCAAAATCACCGCTAACAAGAGGTTGCCCTTGTTGAATAAGGCAAGCCTTTGCCGTCGTTCCACCCATATCAAAGGAAATTAGATTTTCGATGCCATATTTTTTGGCTATATGCCCGGCCACCAGTGCGCCGGCGGCAGGACCTGATTCAATCATTCGCACGGGATTGTTACCGGCGACACGGGCACCGACAACACCCCCGTTTGAGAGCATGATTAGCGGTTCTTGTTCACGGCCCCCCTTTTTCATTTTTTCAATCAGGGCATCAAGATAGGGACGGGAAATGGGCAAGGTGTACGCATTGACGGCTGTTGTACTGGTACGCAGATACTCACGCATTTGCGGTGCGACATCGCTGGAAAGGGAGACAAAAATATCGGGCGCGGTTTCATTTAATACGCGTCGAACAATTT
>JBLIML010000006.1:0-52018 GCA_047638675.1 Planctomycetota bacterium
AAGCCCATGGCTTCAGCTATGTCCTTTAAACGCGGACTTATCACAACAAGTCGCGTATTTAAAAACAAAAATCTCTCTTCTTCCGCCGTCATCTCCAGAAGGTTCTTCAGGCCCTCGGCACTGGTCGCTAACACCGCATCGGGCTTATCCACTCGCCATAAATTTTTGATCTGCACAGCTTCAATTTGTGGTTTCGCCCGAAGATACAATTCTACGTATTGAATGTGGGCACCGCGAGCTATTAATTTATCGCCGAGCAATTCCCTGCCTCCCTGGCCACGAACAATCATTATTCTTTTATTTCGAACATTCTCTTGCTGTAGCTCATCAATGCCCAGCAAGGCTTCACTTCCGGTATTACCATCGGTATAACCTACCTCGTCAAAACCAAGGCCTAGCAATTCTTTATATGTACCACTGCCAATGGCAAGTATCGTTTTTTCTCTCGCTTGACCGACGATATCCGCCATTAAATAACCGGCATATTTCACCGCATTTTTACTGACGAATATCAGAACATCAAACTCAATGAGCGTTCTGAGCAATTGTTCCGCGGATTCTGATTTGATCAAGGGGCGGATTTCTATAGACGGCAAATGCAAGACCTGGCCACCCTGTCTCTTTATGCTCTCCCGTAACTGTTCCGAAATACCGCCAGGTCGAGTAGCAAGTATTGTTCGCGACTGTAGAACACTACGGTACATCATTACCCTGGACTTCTCGTAAAATGGTACCGGCACCCATAGCCAATAACTGTGTACCTAGTTTATCGCCCACCGAATCCGCATCACCCACCAAACCACTGCAGGACGATTGAAGAATCTCACTACCATCAAGCCTGCCCACCAGACCATTAAGCGTCAATTGCGAATCCTTTATTTCGGCGTGGCCCGCGATAGGCACATGACAATCGCCGCCCAAACGACGATTAAGCGCGCGTTCGGCAGTTACACACCATTGTGTTGTTTCGTCAGCCAATGGCTCAATCAAGGCCAGGATCGCTGTGTTGTTTGTGTTTATTTCCAGGCCCAACGCGCCTTGACTAATTGCAGGTATAAGATTTTGTATTGAAAAATACTCGCTTACTCTGGATTCAAGTCCAAGACGTTTAAGGCCAGCGGCTGCCAGAATTAGCGCATCAAACTGACCCTCATCGAGCTTTCGCAAACGAGTACCGACATTGCCGCGTATATCCTGGATGCGAAGATCCGGCCGTCTGGCCATTAGTTGGCATCTACGGCGTAAACTGGACGTGCCTACTCGCGCACCTAAGGGCAAATCAGCAAAGCACGCATAGCGATTGGACACAAAAACATCTCGAGGATCTTCCCTTTTCAGGACAACTGGCACGCTCAGATCCACTGGCAAATTAATGGTGACATCCTTCATGGAATGTACCGCAATATCTGCCCGCCCTGTTAATAAAGCCTGCTCTAGTTCCTTAACAAAGGCACCTTTTCCGCCCAGACTCTCAAGGCTTATGTCCAGCAAACGGTCGGCCTCGGTAGTAATACCCAGTACTTCTACCTGTATTTGCGGGTGCAAATCAACTAGCGCATCGCGCACAAAATTTGCCTGCCAAAGCGCCAGAGGACTTTCTCGCGTTACTATACGAATAGAAGAAGATGTCATGTGTTTTTGCTGGTTTTTCGAAGTTTTAGCGATTTTTGTAAGCAGAATTATCTGGCATACATTAACAGCCATCACTATGATTCAACAACTTTAATCATCAACGATAAAACACCCTATGAAACTAGGTGTCATAATGGATCCCATCAACGGGATTAATGTAAAGAAAGACAGTACGCTAGCTATGTTATTGGCCGCGCAGAAACGCCATTGGGATATTCATTACATGGAGATGGGCGATTTGTATGTCGAAGCCGACAAGGCTATGGCGCGAAGTCGACTAATTAGCGTTGCTGACGACAACAAGAATTGGTATCAATTTCAAAACGAACACAACAGCCCTCTTACTGATCTTGATGTCATCTTGATGCGCAAAGATCCACCCTTTGACATGGAGTACATATATGCCACTTACATTCTGGAGCTGGCAAGCAAAGAAGGAACTCTGGTGGTAAACAGGCCCGGGAGTCTTCGTGATGCCAACGAAAAAATGTTTATTATGCATTTTCCACAATGTATTGCGCCGACACTAGTCACCCGAGAGGCAAACCGTATTAGGCAGTTTGCAAAGCAACATGGCGAAATTATCCTGAAACCCCTCGACGGTATGGGTGGCAGTTCCATATTTCGTATCAAACATGGCGATCCGAATACCAGTGTAGCGATAGAAACACTCACCCGTCTCGGCACGAGCTACATTATGATTCAGAAATTTATCGAGCAGATTAGTGAGGGAGACAAACGCATTCTGTTGATCAACGGAGAACCCATTGATTATGCCCTTGCCCGTGTGCCACTGGCGGGTGAATCACGTGGAAATCTCGCTGCCGGCGGCACGGGCAAAGGAATTGAACTCAGCGAGCGGGATCGCTGGATATGCGAGCAAGTGGGACCTTCTTTACGTGAACGGGGACTAATGTTTGTTGGGCTTGATGTCATTGGCGATTACCTGACCGAAATAAACGTTACCAGCCCTACCTGTATACGCGAACTCGAGAAGATTTATAACATCGATATTGCCGGTAAGTTAATGGACTGTATTGAAGTGAGCGTACACAGTCAAAAATAAAAATACCCATTAAAACAGGCTTCAATTATTTTATAATCCGTGTGTATGACTTGCAGAGTAAAGCATTTTGAGTGAAGAAGTAAAACGCCCGATCATCACACCGACTGACCGATTGGGGTTAACGGTTTGCCTCGCCATCATCAGTCACGCCGTCATTGTGTTAGGCGTCACCTTTGCGAACGAAGATTCGCGCCAACCACGTTATAACACAATGGATATAGTGCTTGTGCAACAACGCAGCAAGCTCAGTGATGACGCGAAATTACTTGCCCAGGCGAATCTCGAAGGCGGAGGTGACACCGAGGAAGAAGTTTCCCCTTCGACACCGCTGCCACCCCCTTTCCCGGATAACCAGCCCGATGTAGCGGCGCCACCACCGGCGAATCCATCCCGGGCCCAGGCAGACACGGAATCGGAAGCGGCGTCCGAATCACAGGCAACGCCGGTAAGCGCACGAGAACAACTTGCCGTTGACACGGCAAGCGCAGAGATTAGTAGTCACGCACCAGTAAAACAGCCAGAACAAGAAGTGCCTGAACCGGAAATCGCAAAACAAACTGTAAAAAAGACAAAAAAATCCCAACCTCAGCCAAGCGCTACGTCCTTATTGGCTAACAGCATGAAAATCGCCGCTCTTAGTGCGAGACTCGACCGACACCTCTTAGCCAAAGCGAAGCGGCCAAAACGGAAGTTTATCTCAGCCAGCACCCGCGAATACAAATACGCCGCTTATATGGAAGCATGGCGATCCAAAGTGGAACGGGTAGGCAATCTGAATTATCCGGATGAGGCCAGAAAACGAAAGCTCTCCGGCAGTCTTGTACTCGATGTGGCCCTGAACCCTGATGGCACTATTAATATAATCACCGTAAGACAACCGTCGGGCCACAAAGTCCTGGACGACGCGGCCATACGCATCGTTAAACTTGCCGCTCCTTTTTCACCTTTTCCTGATGCCATTCATGGTGAAACCGATATCCTGCATATCATCCGCACCTGGCAATTTCTGAAGAAAGGTGGTTTCAGATAATTTTGTAATCGATTTTAATAAACTCACTTATGACAAATAATCAGCTTTGCAGCATTCAAACCCATAGTGTTTTGGGAAGTAGATGGATATTATCAAGTCATGCGATCGTCTAACCTGACAAACCAATTCTTGATCGCCATGCCTGGCCTGGTGGATCCCAATTTCTATCATACTGTGACCTATATATGCGTACACAACGATGAAGGTGCCATGGGTATAGTCATCAATCGACCGCTAGACATGGCTCTTGGAGAGGTGCTTGAGCAAATGGATATGAAGCCCAGCGATAAAAAAGTCGAGCTCTTGCCGGTTTATCATGGTGGCCCTGTGCAAAGGGATCGAGGTTTCGTTTTGCATGAGCCGCTATCGCAATGGCAATCTTCCGTTAATATTGACAACTCTGTCGGTGTTACAACATCCCGAGACATCCTTGAAGCCATTGCATCAGGTGGTGGCCCCAAAGAATCCCTGGTGGCCCTGGGCTATGCAGGCTGGTCTGCCGGTCAACTTGAACAGGAAATCATGGACAATGCCTGGTTGAGCGGGCCAGCGGAATCTGAGGTTATTTTTAAAACGCCCTGTGAAAAACGCTGGGAAACAGCCGCCGCGCTACTTGGTGTCGATATTAATTTTCTCTCGCCTGATATCGGCCACGCGTGAGCAGTAAAGTCTATCTCTGTTTCGATCATGGTGAAAAACGGATTGGAGTCGCCGTCGGACAATCCGTAAGCGCCACGGCATCTCCACTGGAAACGATAAGCGCTAAACACGGTAAACCCGACTGGAAGGCCATCAGCAGGATAATAAAGCAATGGGATCCACATGAATTCGTTGTTGGCAAACCGCTTACCATGCAGGGTGATCGCCAGGACGCGACGGATGCAGCAGAGCGTTTTGCCCGACAATTACAAGGCCGCTATTTACTTCCCCTGCATTTTGCCGATGAACGTTTATCCACCCATGAAGCTAAACATCGTCTGAAAGACTCTTACAAGCTTGATCATCATGCCGCTCAAATAATCCTCGAGTCCTGGCTGTCGGATAAGCCTGTACGGGAAAGTGATGTTACAATGCAAGACTCTTAGGTTTCTTGTGCGCAAATGAGTACGAACAAACATAATATTGAGCAAATAATAGCCGACATGCAAAATCGGCTAAGCACCTATCTGAGCGAGTCGGATATTGCAGAACCTTTGCTAATCGGGATCCAGACAGGAGGTTTATGGGTAGCTGATCGTCTCAGGCAAGCGCTCAATATCACATCTCCTCTCGGCGAACTGAATATCGCCTTTTACCGCGATGACTTCAGCCGTATTGGCATCCACCCTCATGTAAGCCCCTCCAGCTTGCCGTTTGACATTGAGGACAGACACATCATTCTTATAGACGACGTCCTTTACACAGGACGTACCATCCGAGCCGCCATGAATGAAATCTTTGATTATGGCCGACCAGCAAGTATCTCACTTGCCGTTCTAATCGATCGAAGCGGGCGTGAGTTACCAATACAGGCCAACGTCGTTGGAAAAAGGGTGGAGCTCAAGAGCCACGAACATGTTAAACTCCTTGGCCCAGAACCACTGGCTCTGGAATTTAAGTAACTCGAATGACCTTAAACAATATTCAACTCGACGATAACGGACGCCTTAAGCATTTTCTTACCACTGAAGGTTTAAGTAGAGATCTTCTACTTGATATTCTTGATCACGCAGAGTCATTCGCCGGTGTTGGCAATCGCCCGGTTAAAAAAGTACCTTTGCTGCGTGGCAAAACCATCGTCAATCTTTTCTTTGAACCTAGCACTCGCACAAGGACAACTTTCGAGCTAGCGGCGAAGCGTTTATCGGCAGATGTTCTTAACATCAATATCGCCCACTCTTCGGCAAGCAAGGGCGAATCACTGCAGGATACCTTGCGAACACTTGAAGCGATGCATTGTGATATGTTTGTGGTACGTCATAACAGCAGCGGAGCAGCTCATTTTATTGCTAAACAAGTATCGCCGCGTATCCGCATTATTAACGCAGGCGACGGTAATCATGCGCATCCAACTCAGGCGATGCTTGATATGTTCACAATTCGTCGCCACAAAGCAGATTTCTCCACACTAAAAGTAGCCATAATCGGCGATATATTGCATTCCCGGGTAGCACGCTCCGAAATACACGCGCTGACGACTTTGGGCGTAAATGAAGTTCGGGTTATCGCTCCACTTACCTTGTTACCAGCTCAAGTGGAAACCCTTGGTGTGCATGTCTTCCATGACATGGCAAAAGGCCTGGAAGATGTCGATGTTATTATTATGCTCCGCTTGCAACGTGAACGTATGCGCAGTGCCTTGTTGCCCAGTGAACAAGAGTATTTCTACAGTTATGGATTGACTGAGGAGAAACTTAAATTCGCAAAAGACGATGCCATCGTCATGCATCCGGGCCCTATTAATCGCGGTGTAGAGATCGACACTCAAGTAGCCGACGGCGAACACTCCGTAATTTTGCAACAGGTAAGCCATGGCATCGCGATACGTATGGCCGTTATGGCCATGTGCATGGGCTCACTTTCCGAGCAGAGCGAAAAGGAGTCCTGATGCGAATACGGATTAGCAAGGGCAGAATTATCGACCCGGCGAATGCTATGGACGAAATTGGTGAGATCTGTATTTCGGAAGGCAAAATAATTTCAGTATCAAAAAAGACCACGGCGGACTTTACAGCAGATTTGGAAATAGATGCCAGCGAGAAGGTGATTTGCCCTGGCCTCATTGATTTGTGTGCACGCTTGCGAGAACCGGGGCAGGAGCACAAAGCCACTATTAAAAGTGAGTCTCATGCGGCCATTAGTTCCGGGATCACCAGTATCTGTTGTCCTCCAGATACACAACCCGTTGTTGATACCGCCGCCGTTGCTGAGCTCATCCAGCAACGCGCAGAGTCAGTGGGTCTGCTACGACTCCTTCCTCTGGGTGCGCTCACCCATGGGCTGAAAGGCGAACATCTGGCCGAATTGTTGGCTTTGAAACGCGCCGGCTGTGTCGGTGTTAGCAATGCCTACGCGGACATAACCAATACCGATGTGCTCCGACATGCGCTCGAATATGCGTACAGTTGTAACATGACTGTGTTTATACAAGCAGAAGATCATTACCTGAAAGGCGATGGCATCGCCCATGAAGGCGCCATAAGCACTCGCCTCGGCTTATCCCCTATTCCGGAAACAGCAGAAACTGTAGCCCTTAGTCAGGCCCTTTTACTCATCGAGCAAATCGGCGGCCGCGCCCACTTTGGCCGCCTGAGTTGCGCCCGTAGTATTGCGCTGATAAAAGAAGCGAAAAAGGCCGGTTTACCCGTTAGTGCAGACGTTGGCATCTGTCATTTGCACCTGACGGAGATGGATGTGGATGCTTACAATGTAGACTGTCATCTACGGCCTCCGCTACGTAGCCAGCGCGACAAAGAAGCTTTGTGCCAGGGTATCGTTAGCGGCGACATTGACGCCATCTGTTCTGACCACCAACCCCACGACAATGACGCTAAAGCTGCACCTTTCGCTGAAACAGCAGCCGGCGCATCCACCATAGAACTTTTACTTCCTTTGGTTCTTGACCTGGTTGATAAAAAAATAATCTCGCTGGCGAATGCCATTGCCAGTGTCACCTGCAAACCGGCCGCTATTCTCGGCCTGGATAGCGGCACACTCAGTCCTGGCAGGCCAGCAGACATCGCCATTATTGATTTACAGCAGCACTTTACCGTTGAGCGGGGCACTCTAAAGAGTGCCGGTAAAAACACACCTTTTCACGGATGGGAACTGCAAGGTCTTGTGACTCATGCTCTCCTCGGTGGTCGACTGGTCTATCAGGGTAAAAAATAGAGCCTATGGAGCACCCTCTTACACGAGACACTATTAATCTGGAAGACGCCACCATCCTTGAACATCAGGCCTTTGCTGGCGACCAGTATTTACTGCGGTTGAAGGCACCTGAGATAGCGCTGTCGGCCCAGGCTGGTAGCTTTGTTCATTTACGATGTGATAAAGATTTGGCTATGCGTCGACCAATGTCGATCATGCGCGCGCACAAAAAGCAAGGCTGGATAGATATTCTATACAAGGCGCACGGCAAGGGGACAAACCTGCTCAGCAAACAAACGACAGGTGAAACGCTTTCTCTCATTGGCCCTATCGGTGTGCCGTTCAAACAGAGTAATTATAAGAAGCGACCTCTATTGATCGGAGGTGGGGTTGGAATACCACCGATGGTTTTTCTTTCTGAACATATCAACAAGACTAGTAAAAATGTTTCACCCTTTGTCATTATGGGTTCTGAAGTACCCTTTCCATTTAAAACCCAGCCTTCGCAAATCATGGTTTCAGGCATGCCTGACGGGATTATTGCGGCCATGCCTCTGCTCGAAGACTGGCGCATCGCCAGTCGACTTTGCTCTCTTCAGGGATATCCGGGCTGCTTTGACGGGTATGTCACTGACCTCGCTAGAGTCTGGCTGGATAGTATGGATAGTGAAGAGCATAAGAATATTGAAATATTCAGTTGTGGTCCGACGCCTATGCTAGCGGCAGTCGCTTTAATGGCAAAAGAGTATGGCCTGGCTTGCCAGGTATCGCTTGAGGAGTATATGGCCTGTGGAGTAGGCGGCTGTGCGGCTTGCGCCGTCCGGGTTGAAACCCCTGTCGGTCCTGCCATGAAACGCGTCTGTGTCGATGGGCCAGTGTTTGAAGCCTCCACAGTCTTTTCTTAAGCCCAAAAAGCCGCGTGCAGTACCAATCCCGACTTGTTGATAGCGGTCAAAAGGAAGTCCACTCGCAACTCCTCAAAGTGTTGGCTATTCATTTGCAAAGCGAATACAAAAAACCCATTTCAATTCACAGTCAGACAATATTTGCTGCTGTTGAAAAGTTACGCAAACAACTGAATAAGCCCGTCATACTCGATTCAGGATGTGGAACCGGCAGCGCCACTCGTGAGCTGGCACAACTATACGACGAGGCACTGGTTATTGGCGTCGACAAATCCTCTCATCGACTTGCCCGGGGAGGCGTGCATAAAGATGTTGAGCGCGAAGGTAACTGTCTTCTTGTCAGGATGGATCTCGTTGATTTCTGGCGCCTCGCCCTTCAGCACGGCTGGCGCCTGAAAAAGCACTATCTTTTGTACCCAAACCCCTGGCCGAAAGCAAAACATTTGCGGCGACGGTGGCACGCGCATCCTGTTTTTCCCCAATTGCTGAGTCTGGGCGGAATATTGGAACTTAGATGCAACTGGCGAATTTACGCTACGGAATTTCATGCCGCGATGAATTTCATAACACCTGGCGTCTGTAAGTTGACACAATACGATACGCAGACCGGGCTAAGCCTGTTCGAGCAAAAATACCTGGCAAGTGGTCACAGACTTTATCAATGCTGCTGCATATTGGACAATTTGGATACAAGTAACCAGAATATTGGTGAATTACAACCAGCTATCTCCAGCCCCTTCCCTGGGAAAATCTTTTCCCAAAATGTTAAAGACTTATAAATATTTGATTTATATATATAAATATACAATTATTTGAAACATTTCAAGTCTGGCATATTAGCTGCAGTTATTAATATGCTTTGAAGATAAAACCTTAATTATAGCTGAACTGGAGAAACGACAATGAAATGGGAAACACCTACATACGACGATATTCGTTTTGGTTTTGAAGTAACTATGTACATCAACAATAAGTAATCCTCCCCCCAGGATAGTAGTTGAAGGGCCGCAAGGCCCTTTTTTATTGCCTGGAGGAAGTAGGCCAGTAGGGGCCTCGGATCTTGATTACTTACACCCGCCTTTCGACGTCGTGATCAAAGAGAAGCAAAGGCGTGGTGCCACAAGGGACAAGCATGGGAAAGGTTGCGGTAAACCTGAGGTGTATTACGTTTTTGCTAATCCCCCGTAAATTCCAAGGTTAAAACCGTTAAATCATCTTTGCAGCCCAGCCCTCGACTAAATTTTTCAAGTTCGCCTGTCAACGCTGTAGAAATTGAAGCGATCGATTCATTCCGGTGCTGTGTCAGAGTATCCAGCAAACGGTGTAAACCAAAAATCTCTTTGTCAGGATTGCTCCATTCAATAGCAGCATCAGTGTAGGCAATCACTTTGTCGCCGACCGCCAGCTGATAGCTTTCTTCTTCATAGGGAACAGGTTCGTCTTCAAAAATGCCCAGGGCGCAACCCCCCTCATCGAATTGAACCAGGGTCTCGCCATTAGCAGGTATTATAATTAGCGATGGATGGCCTGCATGGGTAACTGTTAAATATCCGCTTTGTGTAATTCGAAAAAACACACCTGAAACCGAACGCCCGGTCTGTCTGCAAGCAATCACCTTGTTTAAAATTCGAATCGATTCATCGGTAGCAAGATTACGTCTGATACCGTCCAGCCCAATATGTATCATCATCGTCATTAACGCGGCGGCTATTCCATGCCCTGTTGCATCCCCTAAAAATATTGCCAGCTCGCCCTCACGATTTAACAGGAAATCATAAACATCGCCGGACACGTCGCTATAGGGTCGATAGACAATGGCGATATCTAAATACTGTAGATCAATAGCGCTGGGCAACACGGCCCGTTGAAATTCAGCCGCCATGTCCAGTTCCTGCCGCATTTGTTCGTTCTGCCGAATCAGCGCCGGCTCGGCGCTCTCACGTATTTTCGTCACCAATCTCGACTGTTCCATTATATTGGAAAACTCAGTTTTTCTGTCCGAGAGGACTTCCGTTATGTTATTAGTGACTATAAACATGGCTTTACATTAGAGGGCACAAAACTTCACCCCACCAAGGCCGAGATTAACAAAGCAACCGAAGAATGTTATCAAATTATTTTTCTGCATTGACTTAGTATCGGCAGAAGGCTCGTAAGCTTAAATGGTGAATTCGAACAGAAAAATGTGGCTAAACCAATGCTGAACCGCGCTAACGGGCAAGAAATCCAGACAAAGGATGTCTATAGAAACCGATATTTATGTGTGTTATTCGATATGAGCTGCGGAGATTTCAACCAAAATTAATCTTCGCCTCAAGATTGGTTCTCGAGTCGGCATTTCCAAGCGCTTCTTCAAGTTCAACACGGCCTTCTTTATAAAGTTCATAAAGCGCCATATCAAAGGTCTGCATGCCTTTTTGTCCGCTCTCCGCCATGGCCTCTTTAACGCTATTGAGTTCGCCTTTAAGAATCAATTCCGCAATATGCGGAGTGTTAATCAAAATCTCGATGGCGGCACAGCGCTTACCATTAACTGCGAGAACCAGTCTCTGGGAAACGACTGCGCGTATGTTAAGTGACAGATCCATGAATAGCTGTTTGTGCATGTCCTGAGGAAACATATTGATGACGCGTTCCATTGCCTGATTTGCATTATTGGCATGCAGAGTTGAAATCGCCAGATGGCCGGTATTCGATAGTTCCATTGCGGCTTCCATGGTGTCTCTATCGCGAATCTCGCCTATGAGAATAACATCGGGCGCTTCGCGCAAAGAGGCTTTAAGCGCATTAGGGTAGGACAGCGTATCAACGCCTACTTCGCGTTGATTAATTATTGATTTTTTATTGGGATGGCTAAATTCCACCGGATCCTCAATGGTTAAAATATGTCCAGACATGGTTTCATTACGATGATTGATCATCGCTGCCAGGGTAGTCGATTTACCCGAACCGGTGGCGCCGACCATCAACAGTAAACCACGTTTGTTGCTAATCAAATCCTTCAATATTTCAGGGACGCCCAGATCTTCAATGGTCGGGATCTCACTGGGGATTCGACGTAGAACCATCGCCACTTCGCCACGTTGTTTAAATACATTGACACGAAAACGCGCTGAGCCATCAGGCATGGGAATCGCGAAGTCGCATTCCAGGTTCTCTTCAAATTGCTGGATCTGCTTCTCATTCATGATCCCGTAAGCTGCTGCCCTCGACATTTCACCATCCAGTACGGTTTTACCCACCGCTGTGGCTTTGCCTTCCATTTTTATCTTCACCGGAGAATTTTCGGTGAAAAACAGATCAGAGGCATTTTTTTCAACGACCAGTTTCAGGTAAGGAAGAATATCCAAACTTTTAAATCCCCTTTTTTATTGTTTTACTCGTGATTTATAAACTATTACAACATCCCCGAATCTTCTTCGCTTGCTTCCAGGCTCAGGTGTTCCAGTCCAGCCATCTTGTCGCTGTCTTTGGCATCCTTGCCTTCCAATTTGATCCTCAAGCGAATTTCATTAACCGAATCAGCGTTGCGCAAAGCCTCTTCAAAAGAAATCTCGTCGGCTTGCTGTAGGTCAAACAAAGCCTGATCGAAAGTCTGCATGCCCATTTCTTTTGATTTTGCCATAAGGCTCTTGATCTCATGGACTTCGCCTTTCAGAATCAGGTCCGCCATTAATGGTGAATTAAGCAATATTTCGATAGCGGCCCGGCGACCCTTGCCATCAGGTGTTTTCACCAATCGCTGCGATATAATCGCTTTCAGGTTTAGCGATAAGTCCATCAGCAACTGTGTTCTACGTTCTTCCGGGAAAAAGTTAATTATGCGATCCAGAGCCTGGTTTGAACTGTTTGCGTGTAAAGTTGCCATGGCCAGATGCCCTGTTTCTGCGAAGGCGATACCAAATTCCATGGTATCTTTATCCCGGATCTCGCCTAGCAGAATAACATCCGGTGCCTGTCTTAATGTGTTCTTAAGCGCAATCTCCCAGTCGTCAGTATCCACGCCGACCTCTCGTTGCATAATTACGCAGTTCTTGTGAGGATGAACATATTCAATGGGATCTTCGATGGTAATGATATGCCCATAGGTATTCTGATTACGATAATCGATCATTGCCGCAAGCGACGTTGATTTACCTGATCCTGTGCCGCCGACCATGATGATCAAACCGTTCTTCACCATAACGGTTTCTTTTAAAACCTCCGGCAATCCCAGTTTTTCAAGATTCGGCACTTCTGTCTCAATGACCCGCATTACTAATCCGCAAAAACTCTGTTGAATAAAGGCGTTGGCACGAAAACGTCCTATTCCCTGGGGCGCCACGGCGAAATTACATTCCTTGGTCGCTTCGTACTCTTTCAGCTGCCGATCATTCATGACGGCGTAGACCATGGCTTTGGTATTTTCCGGGGTTAGGGCGGTCTTTGACACTGGGGTCATTTTTCCCTGGACTTTCATGGCAGGCGGAAAACCGACTGTAACAAAGAGATCCGACCCTTTTTTTTCAATCATAAGCTTAAGCAGATCCTGCATAAACTTAACCGCCTGTTCTCGTTCCATAGGGATTCCCCGTCTATATAAATATTGGCGTTCTAGAAATTGTCTCTATTGGTCGCCTTACTTCTGGCTTCATTGCGATCAACAATACCCTCTTTCACCAGCCGCTCCAGATCCTGATCAAGTGTCTTCATGCCAAAAGTCGCGCCTGTTTGAATAGCCGAATACATTTGTGCAATCTTGTTTTCCCTGATCAGATTTCGTATCGCTGGCGTACCGATCATGATCTCGTGAGCAGCGACTCGTCCACCACCTTTTTTCTTTAACAGTGCCTGCGATATTACTGCACGTAAGGACTCCGACATCATCGCCCTCACCATGTCTTTTTCTGCGGCTGGAAACACGTCAACTACACGGTCAATGGTCTTGGCAGCGGAACTCGTGTGCAGTGTACCGAAAACCAGGTGACCGGTTTCCGCAGCGCCCAATGCCAGGCGAATGGTCTCAAGATCACGCATTTCCCCCACCAGTATCACGTCGGGGTCCTCGCGCAAGGCTGAGCGTAATGCTTCGGTGAAACCCAGGGTATCTCGATGGATTTCGCGCTGGTTCATCAGACATTTTTTACTCTGGTGAACAAATTCAATGGGGTCTTCCAGGGTTAAAATATGGCCGTACTCGGTGTCGTTTTTGTAATCGACCATGGCCGCCAGGGTGGTGGACTTACCCGACCCGGTCGGCCCGGTAACGAGTACAACGCCTCTCGGATAGTCAGATATATCCTCAAATATTTTTGGTGCGCCCAACTGCTCAAGAGACAGAATGACAGAGGGAATAGTTCGAAATACGGCCGCTGAGCCACGGTTCTGATTAAAAGCGTTCACTCGAAAACGCGCCAAACCCGGCACCTCAAAAGAAAAGTCACATTCCAGGAACTCTTCAAAGTCCTTGCGGTTCTTATCGTTCATGATGTCGTACACCATGTCGTGGACTTCTTTGTGATCAAGTGGCGGCACATTGACACGGCGCACATCGCCATCAACTCGTATCATAGGGGGTAAACCTGAGGACAAATGCAAATCTGAGCACCCGTTTTTTACACCAAACGCTAGTAATTCACCGATATCCATCTACAGCCTCCAATTCAACGATTAATTTTCAAAGTTTTGAGTCTAATCCCTTACAATAATGCCATTCCAGCATGTCTTCGTGACTATTATAATTTTCTTTACAGCCATCTCTGCAATGACCATATTACTGACATTTTGACCTATAGACTACTGTATTCCTATGCAATTCATAGCTCAACAACTAAATATAGTCCGCGAAAAAGTGCGCGCCTTTGAAGCAAAGTATGGCCGCGAGGAAAATTCCGTGAAGCTACTTGCGGTCAGTAAAACACGTTCAGTGGAAGATATTTTACAGGCGATGGCCTGCGGTCAGCTTGAATTTGGCGAGAATTATCAGCAGGAAGCCAGTATCAAGGTTAATACCTCGAGCCTTAAAAATGTTGTCTGGCACTTTATAGGCCCCTTGCAAACCAATAAGGCGCCTGACATCGCTAAACATTTTTCCTGGATACATTCGGTCGATAGAATCAAAATCGCTCAGCGTTTGAGCGCACTGCGCCCGCCAGAAATGCCGGAGTTGAATGTCTGTATACAGCTCAATATCAGTCAGGAAGCGAGCAAGTCTGGCGCTGCGAGCAGCGAATTAATCTCCCTGGCCGAGGAAATCTCTTCATTCCCGGGCTTGCGACTACGTGGTCTAATGGCGCTGCCAGCACCAACGAATGATTTCGCCAAACAACGCGAAGGGTTTTGTAGATTGCGCGAACATTTCGATCAACTTAAGTCGGCCGGATACAATGTCGATACCCTCTCCATGGGGACGTCCAATGATCTGGAAGCTGCTATCGCAGAAGGCGCGACCATTGTCAGGATAGGAACTGCTTTGTTTGGTGAGCGAAAATAGGGCTCCCGTACATTAATTGATACACTGCAATGATTAATAATCGTCGTTCGAGAAAAACACATGAAGCAAGCTAGAATCAGTTTTCTTGGCTGTGGCAATATGGGTCGTAGTCTTATTGGTGGACTGATCGGCAATGGCTATCCTGTGGAATTGTTGTGTGGCGCTGATCCTGACGCGGAACAAAGAGAACAACTCGCTCGCCTTTTTGGTATTTCGGTATTCGCTGATAATAACGAAGCCATTCAGAAAGCCGAGGTAGTTGTACTGGCGGTGAAACCCCAGGCGATAAACTCCACTGTCCGCGAATTGGCGAACTCGTTAAACAAACAAAAGCCCTTACTTTTATCTATCGCCGCAGGCGTTCGTCTATCGGCAATCCGAAGTAGCGCTGGCAGCGATGTGCCTATTGTAAGAGTCATGCCAAACACGCCCGCTCTCATCGGCTGCGGAGCTGCCGCGATGTTCGCCAATGAAAAAGTCTCGGCAGAACACCGCGATTTAGCAGAAGCTATTATGCGCTCTGTCGGTATTGCCATTTGGCTCGACGACGAGGCCAAACTTGATGCTGTCACGGCCTTATCAGGCAGTGGTCCCGCGTATTTTTTCCTGGTTATGGAGCTTATGGAGAAAGCCGCTATAGAACTCGGGCTCAATGAAGAACAAGCGCGCCTGTTGACGCTGGAGACAGCTCTTGGCGCAGCAAAGATGGCAAGTGAAAGTGTTCATGCCCCAGGTGTGCTTCGGCAGCAAGTGACCTCACCTGGGGGGACAACTGAACGGGCCCTACAGGTATTACTGGAAGGCGATATTGAACGATTGTTTGGTGATGCCCTGAAGGCGGCAAAAAACAGATCGATTGAACTCGCCGACAAATTTGGAAATAACTGACAGACATGGCTTACCTATTACAGGCAGGGGTCACTTTAGTGCAATTTGTAGTCGGCATTTATTTAATGCTGGTTTTATTGCGCTTTTTATTTCAATTAGTGCGCGCGGACTTTTATAACCCGATATCGCAGGCAATAGTCACAGCCACCAATCCTCCGTTGCGTGTGATTCGAAAAATTGTTCCCGGCTTTGGCGGCATCGACTGGCCGTCCATTATTCTGTTATTTTCCATTCAGGCTCTGGAAATTATTCTGTTGGCATTACTGATGAGCGGCCGCATGCCCTCAGTTGCTGCTTTGTTTGTTTTAAGCTTTGCACATTTATTACAACTTACAGCCTACCTATATATGTTTTTTATTATGATTACTGTCGTTATTAGCTGGATTAGTCCGGGCGCGTATAACCCCCTGACCGTGTTAATCTATCAAGTCACTGATCCTCTAATGCGCCAGGTGAAAAGGCGTATCCCCACCACTGCCGGCCTGGACTGGTCTCCCATGGTTGTACTATTAGGAATTTATTTATTCATGTCTTTGGTGGTTGCCCCGCTCATGGATTTCGGCACCAGCCTTAACAGCTAGCCTTTGTGTGTCCGAATTCTATAGTTACGCGGACAGTAAACTGATTTTACGTTTGCACTTACACACAGGGTGTAATATTGATGCAATCGGTGAGCCCTATGGCGACCGTCTGCGTGTTCGTGTCAAAGCACAAGCCATTAAGGGAAGGGCAAATAAACACCTGATCGAGCTTCTCGCTAGCGAATTTGCTGTCAAAAAATCAAGTATAGCCATTCTCTCCGGGCTGCATAACCGTGACAAAACCCTGTCTATTGAAGTCACTGACAAACAACCGCTTTGCTTAGGGCCAGCAAGCCAATAATGTACAAAAATTTAATAGACTGGAACTTCTCACCAACAAGATGTCTGCTATAGTAAGAGCTTGCAGATTGATCTCGAAATTCAGGAGCATGCATATGATTAAATCCTTAACGACGTTATTAGCGGTTTTGATGGCCAGTGCAACACTTAGCGTAAGTGCTGAACAATCAAAGAGTTTTGGTGATTACACCGTGCACTTCAGTGCCTTTACCACGGACATTCTGACGCCGGAAGTGGCCAAGTCCTATCACATACCTCGTAGCAAAAATCGCGCTTTGCTAAATATATCGGTTCTAAAAAAAGTCATGAATACCCTTGGTAGCCCGGTCAGGGCCAAGATTAAAGCAACAGCAACTAATCTTAGTTCTCAGCTGCGCGAGTTGAATGTGCGTGAATTAACGGAACATGGCGCTATTTATTATATCGCCGAGACAACTGTTAACAACGAGGAAACTCTGAAATACACCTTGACCATCACGCCTGAGGATGAGGCAGAAACCTATACCTTTTCATTTCATCAACAGTTCTTCACTGAATAAAATAGAACCCCAGATCGCACTTGATGATTTGTGTAATCTTGGGCATCATCGATTGCCCCGTGCTTTGAGAACCTTTATTCGCCAACAAATATGCAACGGGTAATTCTTCAGTCTGAATCTGCTCACATTCGGCTTGCGCGAAAAAGTCTTCGACAAGTCAGATGTCGTAATAGATGTACAATAGTCATTTCTTTTTAAGCATTGCTTTTCATGCATGAATATCAACAAGAGTTTATAGAATTCGCTCTTAAACAAGGCGTGCTTTGTTTCGGCGAGTTTACGCTGAAGTCAGGACGCGTTAGCCCTTACTTTTTTAATAGTGGTTTATTCAATGACGGTGCATCCCTACAGCGCCTGGGACGTTATTACAGACAGGCAATAGAGCAGAGCGAACTGGAATTCGATATGTTGTTTGGGCCAGCCTATAAAGGTATTCCACTGGCCGCTGCGGTCGCGATTTCCTATGCGCAGGAACAAAATCGTAATGTGCCTTTTTCCTTTGATCGAAAGGAGGAAAAAGACCATGGTGAGGGCGGCCTGACTATGGGAGCGCCCTTAAATGGCAAGATTTTACTAATCGATGATGTCATTACCGCTGGCACTTCGGTGAACTTATCTCGGCAGCTCATACAGGCGGCTGGTGCGGCAGCCGTGGGCATTGCCATTGCTTTGGACAGACAGGAGCGTGGACAGGGCGAAAAATCCGCCATCCAGGAAATTGAACAAGAGCATGGAATGAAGGTCATAAGCATTATCAATCTTGAAAACCTGGTTGAACACTTGCAGTCTCGGTCTGATATGAGTAATTATCTTGCCAGTATTAATGATTATCGCCATCAGTATGGGCTGGGTTGAAATAAATGAGCCTGTTCTTATACTTTAAAATTCGCGAAATAAAGGTAAAATATTCATTAATTCCTCGAGCATAACAAGACGCACCACGAAGGAAAGCTTTATGAAAACAGCCAATTATCTATCTATTATTAGTAGTATCATTCTTTTATTGATGCTAAGCAGCCCTGCCCATGCCCGTTTTAAGTGCTGGACCAATAATGAGGGCATACGTGAGTGCGGCGAAACAGTGCCTCCAGAGTACGCCCAGAAAGGTCATCAGGAGTTAAGTGAACAAGGCATGGTGCTTGAGAAAAAGGACCGCGCAAAAACCGAAGAAGAGCTTGCTGAAGACGCACGACAGGCCGAAATAGCAGTGGCACAAAAAAAGATACAAGACGAACAAATGCTTCAGGACAAGATTTTACTCGATACTTTTGTCTCTATTGCTGACATTGAGGCCGGTAGAGACGACAAGCTTACGGTGATCGAGTCTGATATTACACTCACTAATAAACGTAACGAGAAAACCCAGGAAGATCTGGACAAACGAATAGAGGCCGCTGCCAAGGCGGAACTAGGCGGCAATGCCCCTAACGAAGCTCTGTTGAAGGATATCGATTTATTGCGCACTCGAATCGAAAATAATAACGCGTTTATCGAGAACAAAAGCAAAGAACACGATGCGGTTAAAGCCGCAGCAGACGAAGATATAGTGCGGTTTAAACGATTAAAAGGTCTGTAAAAGGTCTGTAAAAGATCAATGTTGTTAGAGAGATTTAAACATACCCGTTTTTAATACCTGCCACTGTTCCGCACTATATTCTGTTGGCTTCCTGTCAAAATTTGTGCGGACGTACTGACTCATTCGTCCTTCAATTAAGGCAACAATTTCATTGGCAGCAGCGTCAATAGGGGCCATAGCCCGTGGGCCATCAGATAAATTGGCTTCTCGCAGGATCTGTTTAATTTGAGTTTCAACACGCTCAAAAAATTTACCTACACGAACACGAAGCCGCTCATTTTCACCGATCAGCGCATCTCCCAGCAATACGCGTGTGATACCAGGATTTCTCTCTGAAAACCCCAGGACAAGCTGAATGAGTCTTTCACAACGCACAATCACGTTTTTCTCTTGCTCCATTATTTTATTGGTCAACGTAAATACCGACTCTTCGGCAAAATCTATCAAGGCTTCGAACATTTTTGCTTTGCTGGCGAAGTGCCTGTAAAGAGCCGCCTCGGAGACGCCAACGGCTTTTGCCAATGCCGCCGTCGTAATACGAGTGCCAGGGTTGGACTCTAACTCCTGCGCTAGTACCTCCAATATTTGTTGGCGGCGATTAGGCTTATCTGTCATGTCAGGATAAAACTAGATACTGTTTCCGTCTATCAACGTGCCGATACCTTGATCGGTAAATACTTCAAGGAGTACCGCATGTTCGACGCGACCATCAATAATTTGTACTGAACCAACATCATTTTTCACGGCCTCAATAGCAGAATTTATCTTGGGCAACATGCCACCATGAATAACACCATCATCGATCAGCTGCTCCACATCTGCGATACGTAGGCCCGTTAACACATTTCCATTTGCATCGAGTAGCCCCGGAGTGTTAGTTAGCATGATCAGTTTTTCCGCTTTCAGCACCTGCGCCATTTTTGAAGCCACAAGATCCGCATTGATATTATAGGACTGACCATCTTCGCCAACGCCAATGGGAGCTATGACGGGTATAAAATCTCCCTGTATCAACATATCTACCACAGCAATGTCGATACTCTCCACTTCACCTACATGACCAATATCAATAATCTCCGGCGCTTCAAGCTCTGGTTTATTGCGACTGAAAACCAGCTTACGAGCTCGAATCATTTGCGCATCTTTGCCACTGAGGCCAACCGCCTTGCCGCCATGCGTATTGATCAAGTTAACGATTTCCTTGTTCACCAAACCGCCGAGCACCATCTCCACGACGTCCATCGTCTCGCTATCGGTTACACGCATTCCTTCAACAAACTTGGATTCTTTGCCAATTCGATCTAACAATTTACCAATCTGTGGGCCACCGCCGTGGACGATCACCGGATTCATCCCCACCAGTTTCATCAACACAACATCTCGGGCAAAACTACTTTTCAAATGCTCATCTGACATGGCATTACCGCCATATTTAATTACGATGGTCTTACCATTGAAACGCCGTATATATGGCAAAGCCTCAACTAAGACTCTAGCTATATCGCCAGCATCATTTTGGGTTCGTATTTGTGTCGCTGGAGCTGTCATATTCGCAACTCTGCATGGTTTAGATAAGGGGTTAAATTGCCTGTTAATTGCGTATAGAGTATCAAAATGGCAAAAGTAAGTCCGAATTTATTGATAACAAAACAGTTCGAAACTCACTCTGAATTCTTTCCAGGGCGTCTTTGCTTTCTGCTTCAAAACGCAATACCAGGCAAGGTGAGGTATTTGAGGGGCGTATTAGACCCCAGCCGTCGGCAAATTCTACTCGATAACCATCTATATCAATGACCTCAGCTCCATCAAATTTAATCTTCTCCTGTAAATCCGCCATAAACGATTGATGTGCTGTTTCCGGTAAATCGATTCGTAACTCGGGCGTGCCAACGCCTTCAGGCATCTCCGCAAAGGTTTCCGACGGTTTCACCTTGGCTTTCATCAGCACTTCCAATAAACGAGCTGCGGTATAAATTGCATCATCAAAACCGTACCAGCGCTCCTTGAAAAAGATGTGGCCACTCATTTCTCCAGCCAGAGGCGCATTTACTTCTTTCATCTTACCCTTTATCAGCGAGTGCCCTGTTTTCCACATTAGCGGCTTGCCGCCATTGGACTCGATGATTCCCTTAAGATAACGACTACATTTCACATCAAAAATAATCGGCGCACCCGGATTACGAGACAAAACATCTTTAGCCAATAACATCAATTGACGATCCGGCCAGATAATATTACCTAGGTCATCCACAACACCAAGTCGATCACCATCCCCATCAAACGCAAATCCCAGGTCAGCCTGTTCTTCCTTTAGTTTTTCTATTAAAGGCTGCATATTTTCTGGTTGACTCGGATCGGGGTGATGGTTCGGAAAATTACCGTCAATATCACAATAGAGTTCGACTACGTCATGGCCAAGAGCGCGTAATAATTGTGGAGCAACCGCACCGGCTACGCCATTTCCACAATCGACAACAATTTTGTAGGCGCCACCCAGAGCAACCGGAATATCTTCCGAAATGCGCCGAATATAATCTGCAATAATCTCACTTGATTGCAGATTGCCCTGACCACTTTCGAAATTGTTCTCCTGTATTCTGGTATAAATATTCTGTATCCCATCTTCGGACAATGTTTCGCCATCAAGGACAATTTTGAGACCATTATATTCAGGGCCATTGTGGCTACCCGTTAGCATGACGCCACTGTTCACTTCAAGAAAATGTGCCGCAAAATACAAAACCGGAGTAGGTACAACACCAACATCTATAACGTCACGACCGGAATCTCGCAAGCCCTGTATTAGTGCATCTCCCAATTCAGGACTCGAAATTCTTCCATCTCTGCCTACTGCTATCGTGCTTTGCCCGCGAACACCCGCTTCACTACCTATGGCCTGCCCAATCCTGGTAACTATTTCCGCATTAAGCTGCTCGCCGACGATACCGCGTATATCGTAGGCTCTGAAAATCCCCGCCGGCGCCCCGGATTGTGCCGACGAAGGCGGAGGGGTCTCCTGCGCAAGCGGTGTCACGTCTTCATTCCCGGACAGGCCTGGCTCCGCGGGTGTTTCAGCCTGCGTCAGATCAAACACTTCCGTCTCGCTTGCCGCAGCCTTTATATCTTCGGCTCTGATTATCATAGTAATATCGTCACCGAGCTCACCTTGTGAAACTGGCGTCACTGCCTGTGTTTGACCTGCTGAAACGGGCAGATTGGGCACCATTTTTTCCATTCCTGGATGGACACCATCCATAATGGCTTTAACTGCACCTGCATAAACAACTTCTGAGCTACGGCTGTCGCTATCGCCTTTAGAGCGTCTTAATAACAGTACAACGACAATGCCCGCGCCAAATAAAATGACAACAAGCAGAACTATGATGAGCATGCCGGAACCACTACTGTCTTCTGAAGGAACGCCACCACTCATCCATAAAGCCGCTGTCCACCGTGTGCCCTCAACGGGAATAATCGTGGGCACACCAACCTTCATCGCCGCGTCGCCTTGCTTCCCTAATATTTGAGTTTTCCCACCGCTAACTTGTTGTAATTCCAAATAGGCGTCTTTTACATCCAGTTGCGCCATGGCGCTGGCAAATAAATCAACACTGACACTTAAGTGCAAAAATCCAATTAGCTCAGCTTCTACGTCTTTCACGCGTTTCAATATGACGATATGTTCATCCGGACTGCCATGGAGATAGACTTCTGCGCCTATCTCTGCAGAAAGATCCTCAGCGCGCTTGAGCAAATCCAGTGAGCCGTAGCCGAGTGGCGGGCTCGACTCTTTATCGACCGCATATTTCCCAGGCAGAATAAATCGGAGTTTTAAAGCAGAATCGAATTGGCCAAGCCTACTGGAAGCGGCGTCGGCAAACTCCTTTTCATCTCCTTCGCCAAATAGAGCCACCACCGTCGGATCTTTCGCCAAGGCCGCAAGTTGATCTCCAAGCATGACAAATGGCGCTGCCATCTTTTGTGCTTGTAGTTGAGTAAATTCTTCTAGTTGTTGTTGCGATTCGACAGCAGCGGTCTTATTGGAAATACCGTATAGGTACCAGCCGCCAATAACAATCACCAGCGCTACTATCACGCCAGCGCCAATCATCATCGTGCTTCTTATCTGTCGGCGACTAAATCGCCTGTTTGATACCGGCCCATCAACCATGCTTTTGTCCTGCTTGTCGTTATGAATTTAGAAGAAACCAATATTCATAGTGGTCAGATAGAACGACCACCCTGTTTTACACACTTCTAAGACCCGTATGACCGAAGCCCCCGGAACCACGTTGGCTCTGTTCAAACTCTTTAACAATTTCGAAATCGGCCTGGACTACCGGTATGAACACCATTTGTGCCATTCGATCTCCCGGATTTATTTCGAACATTTGGTCACTTCGATTCCAGCAAGAGACGAATACCTGTCCCTGATAGTCTGAATCGATCAAACCGGTAAGATTACCCAAAACAATGCCATGTTTGTGCCCAAGGCCCGAACGGGGCAATAAAACCGCGGCCAAACCGGGGTCGCCAATGTGCAGGGCAAAGCCTGTAGGGACTAAAACACAGGCCTTCGGTTCAAGACGTAATTGCTCATCAAGGCAGGCGCAAATGTCCACTCCTGCCGAGCCGGGTGTAGCATAGGCCGGCAAGGGAAACTCTGTGCCCAGGCGTGGATCAATGAGCTTTATTTGAATGTTTTTCATAGTAATTTTTTACAATGACGTGAAGTAGCTGACGCGCCAATTTATCTTTTGGTGCGGTGGGCAAAGACAAGTTGCCGCCGGGCCAGAAAACTTCCAGGGCGTTGTCATCAACGTCAAAAGCCAGCCCATTTCCAACGAGATTTGCAGCTATCATATCCAGTCCTTTGCCTTCCATTTTCTTGATTGCGTTATTTTTCAATGACTGGGTCTCCGCAGCAAAACCAACCGTAAATGGCGGTCCATTTAAACTGGCTACATCTCCAAGGACATCGGGCGTTTTTTTCAATTGAAGAGATATTGATTGCTTGTTTTTTTTAATCTTTTGATCGGCGACGTCCTCGCACTGATAATCGGCGACCGCAGCCGCAGCTATGAAGATATCGACGCTGTCTGCAATGTTTAGCACAGCATCACGCATCTCTTTCGCGGTACCTACTTTGACACAATTTATCTTATCTGGTGCTTCCAGATCCACTGGACCAGAGACAAGCGTTACGTTTGCACCTGCCTCCAACGCTGCTCGGGCGATAGCATAACCCATCTTCCCGGAACTCCTGTTTGTAATGTATCTAACCGGATCAATTGGCTCCCTTGTAGGTCCCGCTGTAACGACAACATGCTTACCTGCAAGACTTCCGTTTTCGAATACCGCTTGAATCGCACGCTGCAATTGCTCTGGCTCCAGCATCCTGCCGGGTCCAATTTCGCCACAAGCTTGATCACCCGTCCCCGGGCCTAAAATCTTAATATCTCGATGCGATATTGTCGCAATGTTTGACTGTGTAGCCGGATTTCGCCACATCTGCTGATTCATGGATGGTGCGACCAACAAGGGAACATCTGCCGCGAGACACAGCGTACTTAACAGGTCGTCGGCCAGGCCGTTCGCCAGGCGCGCAATAAAATTGGCAGATGCCGGTGCAATCAAAATCACATCACTCCAGCGCGCCAGCTCGATATGTCCCATGCCAGATTCGCTGTCATGATCAAGTAGTTCTGTGTACACAGGCCTACCAGATAAGGCCTGCATAGTCAGGGGTGTAATAAATTCACATGCGGCTCGGGTCATGACCACTTGCACCTTGGCGCCCTGATCACGCAAACGCCGGGTTAGCTCAGCGCTCTTGTATGCAGCAATACCACCGGTGACACCTAGCAGAACACGTTTATTAAAGAGCGTTTTCATGAACCCAAGTTTACCTTAAATTAATCAATTTTCGATATTAATCCTGAAAAATACTTGTATTATCTAATGCTTGGGCTTGAATATTAATTTCAAAGCCCATTTTGTCACCATCAGCCAAATAACAAGGAGACGTTATGCCGATTACGGACTGGCCGAGAGCCGAGCAACCAAGGGAAAAACTCCTCACCCGAGGACCAGCATCTTTATCAGACGCAGAGTTACTGGCGATTTTTATACGCACAGGTATCAAAGGTAAAACCGCTGTTGATCTTGCCCGGGAGTTATTAGGGCGATTTGAAAGTTTGCGCTCTCTGTTGGAGGCTGATTTGAGCTGCTTCTGCCAAAGCAAAGGCCTGGGTATGAGCAAATTTGTACAGCTCCAGGCAGCACTCGAGCTAGGCAAACGCCACCTGGAGTCGACTCTTAAAAGCCAACACGCATTAAGTAATCCGAAAGAAACTCGTGATTACCTCAAAGCGAGATTGCGTGCTTATCATCACGAAGTATTTGCCTGCTTGTTTTTGGATAATCGGCATCGTGTGATTTGCTTTGAGGAATTATTCACGGGCACCATAGACGGTGCCAGTGTGCATCCGCGGGAAGTGGTAAAACGAGCCTTGTTTCACAACGCTGCAGCAGTTATCCTCGCTCATAATCACCCTTCCGGGGTTGCTGAGCCTAGTCGAGCCGACCAAAACATCACCCAACGCCTTAAGGATGCTCTGAGCCTGGTTGAAACGCGGGTACTTGATCATGTCATCATTGGTGATGGAGAAACGGTGTCTTTTGCAGAGAGAGGCCTAATCTAGGCTTATTGTCAGGTTTGGTACACCTGTACTTGGCTCTTGCGCTGTTTCCATGTATAATCCGCGCTCTTTTTTGCTTTGTAGCGAGATTTTTACCATGTCACGAATTTGTCAGGTTACCGGTAAACGGCCGATGGCGGGAAACAATGTCTCCCACGCCAACAACAAAACGAAACGACGGTTTTTGCCGAATTTGCATGTCCGTCGCTTTTGGCTAGAAAATGAAAAACGCTGGGTACGTTTACGTGTTAGCTGCAAGGGTTTACGTATTATTGATAAACTCGGTATCGAAAAGGTACTGGCGGACATTAGTGCCCGCAGTAAATCAAACTAGGAGGTAATGATATGGCTGGCAGCGCAAGGGATAAAATCAAACTGGTGTCTTCGGCAGGTACCGGTCACTACTACACCACCACCAAAAACAAACGCAACATGCCTGACAAGATGGAAATGAAAAAATTTGATCCTGTTGCCCGCAAGCATGTCTTGTATAAAGAAGCCAAAATTAAATAATCTTTTTGCTAACAAACATCAAAAAAACCCGCTAAAGCGGGTTTTTTATTGTCATAATGGTTATAGCTAAACTTGCGACAATGAATACCCTCGCATCGTCTGGGCAAAGTCCTCAAGCGCTTTAATGCCAGTTTGTTCTGCCTGCTGACACCACTCTTGCAAAGCATCAAGCAATCCTTCCTGGCTCGCCGTTTTTTCCTGCCAGAGCGCCTGTAGTTTTTGACGGTACTCATACACGACGGATAAAGAATGACTTTGTGCCAGCAAATCTTCCAGTCGCTGTTTTGCATGGGTGTCCATCAAATTCTCATGACGGATCAACCAACGTTTGCCACGCTTGAAAAAATCTTTGCTAGTTTCGCTCGCCTTAGACTTTTCTTCCTTATACACCTGTTTGACAACGTCTCTGGCATAGACAGACATGATGTGTAAGCGGTTGGCAATGACTGCTTTCACTGTGTCAAGATCAACACCCTCTTTCGCGCTATCATGAGCAAGCTTTGGCGCAAGTTTTTTCACTTTAGCCAAACCCAAAGATTGCATCAACTTGATATAGCTCCAGCCCAAATCAATTTCGTACCACTTGGAAGAAAATCGCGCTGAGCTGGCGAAGGCGTGGTGATTATTATGTAACTCTTCGCCACCGATAAACATTCCAAGAGGGATGATATTAGTAGACGCATCGGCAGATTCAAAATTACGATAACCCCACCAATGACCCAGCCCGTTTATAACACCTGCCGCAAACATCGGAATCCATGCCATTTGAATCGCCCAGATAGTCAATCCAATAAAGCCGAAACAGGCCAAATTGAAGGCGAGCATGATGAAAATCCCCAGAAAAGAAAACCGGCTGTAGAGCTTTCTTTCCAGATAATCATCGGGCGTTTGAAATCCGTATTTCTCAAGAGTCTCCGGATTACGGGCCTCCTTGCGATAAAGCTCGGCACCTTGCAAAAGAACCTTCAACACACCGACTCTTTGTGGACTGTGTGGATCTTCATCAGCTTCCACACGGGCATGGTGCTTGCGATGAATAGCAACCCATTCTTTGGTCACGGTCCCGGTAGTCAGCCATAACCACAGTCGAAAAAAATGACTGATGCAAGGATGAAGATCCAGGGCCCTGTGAGTTTGATGTCTATGCAAAAATATGGTGACACTGGCAATGGTGACATGGGTAAGTCCCAGCGTAATAAGGACATAAGTCCATACGGGCAAATCATTGTACATAAGTCTTCCTCGCTAATATCATTACCATGAATGCTAACGGAGTAGGCTCTGATATTCCAGTATTGAGTTTATAGATAAAAAAGACCAAAAAAAGACCCTTTATCCCGGTCAGGACAATGCGAAGGCTAGCTTCCAGCGCAACTTCTCAGGGCAGTCCTGTTACACTTCGTATTTAGAACTTGTAGACTAAACAGAAATAATGATTTCGCCATGGACAAGGAAATACTAATCAATGTTGACCAAATTGACCGCTATTATGGTGATCAATGCGCGGTTGATGGAATAAGTTTTTCAGTCACTCGCGGTGAAGTACTGGGTTTCCTTGGTCCCAATGGTGCAGGCAAATCAACTACGATGCAGATCATCTGCGGCGTATTAGCAGCCAGCAGCGGCACGATTACAATTGCCGGATACGATATCGTTGACGATGCCTCGCAGGCCAAGCAACATATTGGCTTTTTGCCTGAACGGCCGCCGCTGTACGACGACCTGACCGTTGATGAATACCTTACGTATTGTGCTCGCATCCGTCTGGTCTCCAGAAACAAGCTTGCCAATGCACTTGCCAATAGTAAACAGCGTTGTGGCTTACAGAATCACGGTAAACGCTTGATCGGAAATCTTTCAAAAGGTTATCAACAACGCGTCGGCATCGCCCAGTCGATCATTCATAATCCTTCAGTGGTTATCCTGGACGAACCAACATCAGGACTGGATCCTGTTCAGATTGTAGAAATACGTGAGCTAATTAGCGAGCTTGGCGCAGACCACAGCGTTATATTATCCACACATATATTGCCGGAAGTGCAAAGCAGCTGTGACCGCGTGTTGATTATAAATCGCGGAAGGTTGGTTCTCGATGAGAAAATTCAATCGCTGCACAACGACTCACATCAAGCATGCTGTACAGTTGCATTGCGTAATGCGCCTTTGCTTGAAGAACTGGACAAAATTGAAGGCATTACACATGTTGATAGTCTCGACCAATTTCGATTTCGAATTATATATAGACGCGACATAAACCTGCCCCAGCAGTTGGCAGACATCGCTGCGGCGTCCAATTGGGGATTATTTGAATTGATCCCGGAACAGGATTCCCTGGAACAGACTTTCGTTCGCCTTACGCGCGGCGAGCTTGATCAGCCTCCGAACATAGACAAAAATCTGTGAATTCTATAGTTACAATAGCAAGCCATGAACTAAGGCGATTTTTTCTTTCACCGTTCGCCTGGATTATTCTAGCGAGCGTACAGTTTTTACTCGCCATTTTCTTTTACTTATTATTGTCAAAATTTATGGAATCCGGGCCATGGTATGCTGGCCGCGGTTTGACTGAAGTCGTTGTCGTCGGATTGTTACAGATCACGGGCATTGTTCTTTTGCTCATTTCTCCCTTCGTCACTATGCGTTTATTTAGTGATGAATTACGCAGTGGCACGATTAAGTTATTATTATCTTCGCCTGTTTCTATAACAGAAATAGTGCTTGGTAAATTTCTTGGCGCTATGACATTCCTCCTTATCCTGATCGCCCTAATCTCGTTCATGCCCTTCTCACTAATCGCTGGCACCAGCCTCGATCTGGGTCTACTGGCTTCAGGGCTGATGGCATTAGTATTATTGTCATCTGTTTTTGCAGCCATAGGACTGTTTGTTTCAAGCCTGAGCAAATCTCCACCAGTGTCTGCCTTTAGCAGCTTCATGCTCATGTTTCTCCTCTGGATAATTCATATTGCAAATGATGCGGATAACGAACAGCTTCAAACTATAGCCAACTATCTTTCTTTACAAAAACATTTCAACTCGCTTTTGAGCGGCGCCTTCAATTCTGTCGATGTTGTTTATTACCTGTTGCTTACAACATTTTTTATCGTTCTTTGTATCTGGCGTCTGGATGCTCTGCGCACTCACCAATGAAAAAACAAAAACAATTGCGTCTAATAAGCGCTTTCACGGCGATGCTCCTACTTATACTTTTCTCCTTGTTCGCCTGGCTTAGCACCCGTTATAACTTCGAAACTGATTTAACTCGCACAGGTAGACACACCTTATCCACCGCAAGTCAGCTGACACTGGAACGAGCAGTCAAACCTTTGAGCATAAGCGCCTATGCTCGAGAAAACTCCGAGTTACGTTTACTCATTACAAAATTTGTTGGGAAATTCCAAAGTTTAAAACCAGACATCTCCCTCCGATTCGTCAATCCCGACTCAGCTCCTGACGACGTGCGAAAATTGGGCATCAATGTTAATGGCGAATTGATACTTGTCTATGAGGGCCGCACAGAACACGTTAAGTCGAACAGTGAGCAGGCCTTTATTAATGCCCTGAACAGATTACTGCGTGGCACTGAACGGTGGTTGGCCTTTCTTGAAGGCCATGGTGAGCGGCACCCCATTGGCAAAGCGAATCATGACCTCGGAGAATGGGCAGAACAACTCAGCTATCGCGGTTTCAAATTTCGGCCTCTAAATCTGGCGGAAACAAACGCCATTCCAGTCAATACCTCTGTTTTAATTATTGCCAGCCCATTGGTCGCATTATTGCCCGGCGAGCTTTCTATAATCGAAGACTATCTCAATAAGGGTGGTAATTTACTCTGGTTAATCGATCCAGGCGTAGACTCCGGCATGGAATCGATAGCAAACCTGCTTGGAATCGCTTCCCTGCCCGGCGTGGTCATTGATACTGCAGGTCAGTTACTCGGCATCAGTGATCCAACTATTGCATTAACCACAGCTCGACTTTATCCGGAACATCCGATCACCACGGGTTTTGATTTAACGGTATTTTTTCCAAAAGTGACCGCCATTGCATCCCAGCCCAGAAAAGGCTGGCTGAGCCGGCCAGTGTTGATGAGTGGCAATCACACCTGGCTGGAGCTGGGAGAGCTTCACGGCGAGATTGATTTCAACCCCGCACAAGAACAACAGGGACCCCTTACGCTTGGCTTGAGCCTGGAACGAGTAGTAGGCTCGAGTGAAGATGATGAAAAGGAAGACAGGCAACAACGTGTCCTTGTCTTAGGTGATGGAGATTTTTTATCCAATACATATGTTGGCAATAGCGGAAATCTTGAGCTCGGCATGCGCATGGTCAATTGGTTAAGCAGTGATGACAGCCTGATTTCCATCCCCACTCGCGCGATTGATGATGCCCAACTTAATATGTCCCAGTGGGCTCTCGGCGCTATTGGCCTATGCTTTTTGCTGATATTTCCGCTTGTCTTTATCGGCATCGGCTTTTTCGTATGGTGGCGCCGAAAAAAACTATAGTCTTCCTGTGAATAAACGTATTGTTACAAGCCTGCTATTGCTGATAGTCGTTAGCGTTTTACTTGTGTTTTTTTTCCTCAGTGAAGAAAAGAAAACTGGCACCGAAATAATAACATTGAGTGATATCGAAGCAGAAAGCATTAGACACATTGTTATTCAAAGGAAAAGCCGTGAAAAAATCGAATTTATCCTGAAGCAAGGCCACTGGTTCATGTCTTTGCCATTTGAAGCCAGGGCAAATGTGACGCGGATTGAAGCAATGTTGCGTCTCCTGAGGCTCAGAAGCTTCGCACAAGTTGATCGGATCATCTCTCCATTGGCGTCATATCAACTGGATCCCGCGGCTATCACACTTCATATGGACAAGCATGAGTTTCATTTTGGCACGACCAGTCCCCTGGATGGTCGACGTTATGTAAGCTTTAACAATACGATACATCTTGTTAACGATAATCTATTTCATCAATTACACCAATCGCCGATGTTTTTCGTTAGTCCCCGGTTAATTCCAGCCGAAGAAATAATCACATCCATTCAGATTGCTGACCAAGTCGTAAGTAAGATAGGGTTCAACTGGACTTTGTCACCCCTCAATAATGACATTGCTGAAGAACAACTAATTAATCTGGCGGACGCATGGCAAACAGGGCGGGCGCGACAGGTAGCCCAATATGTTCCCCGTAACTCAAATGAAAAAATTATTGTGACACTAAGAAGTGGGCGTACCGCTCAGTTTGATATAGTTTCAATAACACCCACGCTGATCCTGGGGAGAGCCGACCTTGCCCTGCAGTACCATCTGGACAGTGATGTATCCGAGAAACTATTTCTTCCAGATAACAAACCAAATGAAGACAGCTAAAGTGACAAATGTAAGGCCGATGCCCGCAGTTTTAGTTTACTAGAGCAATTTAATATGCCCGAATTACCTGAAGTCGAAACGACACGTCTAGGCATAGAGCCTCACGTGCTAGGGCAGACTATATCCAAAGTTATCGTTCGAAACAGACAATTGCGCTGGCCTGTTCCTGCAACACTTAACAGCCGTCTACAGGGCGAAAAAATAGAAAAGGTCGATCGCCGCGGAAAATATATACTTTTGCAAGTGGCGCAAGGAACAACGCTTATCCACCTCGGCATGTCCGGCAGTCTGCGGATTGTTGAAGCAAGCGTGGCTCCGGAAAAACACGACCATGTTGACCTGGTTTTGACAAATGGCAAATCTTTGAGAATGCGAGATCCCAGACGATTCGGTTCTGTATTGTGGGCTGGCAAAGAACCTTTCCAGCATAAACTACTTAAAGAACTTGGTCCGGAACCTTTAGAAGAAAATTTCACAGGCGACTATTTATATGCCTTGTCTCGTCGACGAAGTCAGGCCATCAAAACATTTATAATGGATTCGCACAAAGTTGTTGGCGTCGGAAATATCTATGCAAGCGAATCTTTGTTTCGCTGTGGAATTCATCCCTTACGTGCCGCGGGCAAAATTTCGAAACAACGCTATGAAAAACTGGTCGTGGCGATCAAGCAGGTATTGAACGACGCTATTTACAATGGGGGCACTACCTTGCGAGATTTTGTCAACGAAGCGGGAGAACCAGGTTATTTTGCCCAAAAACTGAACGTCTATGGACGAAATAATGAACCTTGTTATCTATGTAAAAACCCTGTTCGCCAAATCGTTTTGTCACAGCGCTCGACTTTCTATTGTCCACATTGTCAACGCTAGGATGGTTATATTGTCGCTGGTTCCACGGAACTCGAGCCAGGCTTAGTTACGACATAAAAATCGAATTCCGACACCAGTCACTAATCACTAATCACTCTAGCCTCTCCTTCGCCGCGAGGATCGCTGGCAGCATAAACCTCGTTTTTTCTTTTGTCCCAAAGAATCGCCTGCATATTTCCATACGGTCGACTTTTTTCACTCAATGTGTGACCGAGTTTTTTTAAAGCAAGTTGCTCAATAAGTGTCAGACCGTTTTGTTCGAATTGCACTTCATCGGGCAGATATTGATGATGATAGCGAGGCAGACTTACCCAGGAATCCGGTTTGTTGCCAGCCGCAAAATCTAATACGCCAAGTAGCACCATGCTTATGATCCGGCTTCCCCCCGGTGTGCCAAGAATTCCGATACTATCTTCGGTCTCTATGAAAGTCGGGCTCATGCTGGACAGGGGGCGTTTGCCAGCCTCTATCGCATTGGCCTTGTCGCCTACCAGACCATAGGCGTTCGGGGTGTTCTCCTTGATGGAAAAATCATCCATTTCGTCATTCAACAACACGCCAGTACCGGGCGCCACAAAGCACGAGCCGAAAGGCAGGTTGATGCTCAAAGTCCCGGCAACACGATTCCCCTCTGTATCTATAATTGAAAAATGTGTGGTGTCTGAACCGGATTGAATGAGTCCCGGCGTATTCCCCAGCTCAGCACTGGTGCTTGCCTTTTCGGGGTTTATACTCATCGTTAATCCGTGCAGGTAATCCTTGTCGAGCAATCGCCGCTCTGGCACTTTAACAAAATCCGGATCACCCAGGAAAACAGCCCTGTCGCGGTAGGCGCGGCGCATGGCTTCCACGACATGGTGTTTGCGAGCAATGCTATCCATACTTTGCAAGTCAAAATGCTCCAGAATCGCCAGCGCCTGTGCCATCACGATCCCACCGGAAGACGGTGGAGGGGCCGATACCACTCTCATGCCCCGATAGTTCGTAACGACAGGCCTGCGCTCTACAACACGATAATTTTCAAGATCGTTGAGACTCCACACACCACCTGACTGGCTTACACCCGACACCATTTTTTCAGCCAATTCGCCACGATAAAACCCGTCGTTACCCTGTTCCGCGATCCGTCTCAGGGTAAGGGCCAGATCTTTTTGTACAATAAGATGGCCTATCTGTGGAATGTGATTGTCTGCCAAAAAAATCATCGCCGCATCAGGGTTTTTCTGTAAAACCTCCAATCGGTACCCAACCAGGTTCTGATACCGTGCTGTGACAGGAAAACCTGTTTGCGCATACTTAATGGCTGGCGCCATTGATGTTTTCAATGGCAAGCGGCCATAACGTTGGGCGAGGTGCACAATGCCCGCGGGTACGCCAGGAATACCCGCTGATAAAGCACCGTTCAAGGAAGCGCCTTTGTTAACATTGCCATTTTCATCCTGATACATACGTCGATGCGCAAGGGCAGGGGCCGTCTCGCGCCCGTCAACCATAATTTGTTTGCCATCACTGACACGGTGCAACAGCCAGAAACCACCGCCGCCGATACCTGAAGAGTAAGGTTCGACAACCGCTAAAGCGGCTGTAACCGCAATCGCTGCATCAAAAGCATTGCCGCCTTGACTGAGAATATTCAATCCCGCTTCTGTCGCCAGCGGATGCGCGCTGGCTATTGCAGCAGCAGAGGGCGTGTCGGCCGAAGCCTGACATTGCAAACTAAAGCTCAGGCTCGCAGCTAACAAAAGTAATATTTTAAGGCTTCGATACATTTTTATTAATTTCATTCTCGTTGCAAAAAATCAGACTTTCGTATTTGGCATAAAGTTGTTCGCGAGTTTCTACATAATCCGGATTCAAAGGTATGCAGTCTACTGGACACAGTGCCACACATTGCTGATCGTCGAAATGGCCGACACACTCAGTACACAACTCAGGTCTAATCTCATAGTGCTCCTCACCTTCATAAATGGCATTGTTGGGACATGCTGGTTCACAAACATCGCAGTTGATACAAACATCCGTGATCATCAAGGCCATTTATTTCGCCAGACGCTCGCGCAAGGCGTGCTTTACGCTCTCGTGCACAAAGTTACTGACATCTCCACCTAAACTAGCGACTTCACGAACTAAACTGGAAGATATAAAACTGAGATGCTCTGCAGGTGTTAAAAATACGGTTTCAGCATCCTCGTTCAAGTGACGATTCATGCCTGCCATCTGAAATTCATTTTCAAAATCGGAGACCGCTCGCAAGCCGCGAACTATCACCTTAGCGCCTCTTTCTCGCGCAAACGCCGTCATTAGTCCATCAAAACGGCACACTTCGACGCGGTCCAATCCCTCCAATGCCTGTTTTGCCATTTCCACGCGTTCGTCAATGGTAAATGCGGTCGTTTTGCTTGTGCTTTTAGCGACAGCAACAATGATCTTATCGAACAAGCTTGTTGCTCTGGCGACGATATCGCTATGACCATTTGTAATCGGGTCAAATGTGCCCGGATATATGGCTGTTAACATTCTTTTGTTTCTCTCCCTAAGCTGCTTTCCAATAACATGTAATGAACTTTGCCTGCTTTGCCCTGTTTCGAAATCGTGTATGCCGAGGTGATGGCTATATCACCATCGCTTTCGAGGTAGACAAGTGCTTTTGACCCTAAGTGTCCCTTGTTAAGCAACGTCTCACAAGTGTTCTGCAGAAGATTTTTTGAAAAAGGGGGATCCAGAAAGACAATATCAAATTTCTCTACCGAGGCGTCGAGGTAGTTCATCGCGTCATCGCAAACGATATTTAAGCCTGCTGTTTGAAATTCTCTTGACTGTTGAACCAACATATTCACGCTATTCCTGTTTTGCTCCACCATGGTAACCCTGGCGGCACCACGGGACAGCGCTTCAAAGCCCAAAGCCCCGCTGCCGGCAAATAAATCCAGGCAGTTGGCCCCATCAATGACGGGTGACAACCAGTTAAAAAGAGTTTCACGAACGCGAGAGGGTGTCGGTCTCAGTTCCACGTTTTCCGGCAATTTAATCTTACGGCCGCGCCATTTGCCGCCGATTATGCGGATCTTGCCAGATGTTGGGCGAGCCTGCTTCAGTTTGGCTCCTTGTTTGACGAACTATCCGGACCAACCATTACTGTAACCAATTTGTCAGGCACTATGCGCCGATTAAAGGCATCTCTTATATCCTCAGCACTTACCGCTTCGACTCGAGCGGTAAATGTCTCGAGGTAGTCAGACGGCAGATTGTAAAACCCTATCACGGTCGCATAAGCGAGAATATTACTGTTGCTATCAATGCGCAAAGGAAAGCCGCCAGTAATATTTTTCTTGGCAGAATCCAGCTCTGCCTGGCTTGGGCCTTCTTTGATGAACGATCTGATGTTCTCACGCAAGACCTTCAGGGCTTCTTCAGCCTGGTCGGCACGTGTGGCCAGACCCGCCAGGAAAGGTCCATTTTCCCGCATCGGCGAAAAGTAACTGTAGGCGCTGTAGGAGAGCCCTCGCTTTTCTCTTATCTCTTTAAACAATAGCGAAACTAAACCGCTTCCTCCAAGAATATGATTGCCAACATAGAGGGGGAAATAATCAGGATCCCCTCTTTTCATGCCCGTTTGTCCGAGCAGAATATGTGTTTGTGTGGAAGGATGGACGCTCTTTATCTGCTTTGCCCCAGTCAGTGCCGGCACAGCAATTATTGGCATCGCTTTTTCACCTCTTTGCAAAGATTGAGTCAACTCCTCTGCCAATGTCTTTGCTTGCGTTCTATCCAAATCACCAACGATGGCAATCGTTGCATTACTAGCAACGTAATACCGACTATGGAAGGCCGCGATTTCGGCCTGGCTGATAGAGGCGATGCTTTCCTCACTACCTTCTCGTGGGTAAGCATAAGGATGATCGTTATATATCGCTGCATAAAAAGCCTCGCTGGCGACGGCTGCCGGAGACTGTCGTTTCTGTTGTATGCCGATAAGAAAACGTTTCCGTTGACGCTCCACGGCTGCTGACGGAAAATCCGGCTCAGCCATTACTTTACGCAAGGTTACCAACGCCTTGTCCAACTTGTTTTTCTCAGCAAGACTTCTCAAAGAAACCGAAGCAGAATCGATGCCCCCGCTGGCGCCATAATTGGCTCCCAATCGCTCAAACTCAAAACTGATCTCGTCTGCATTTAGCATCGCGGCGCCTTCTGCGAGCAAACTGTTTGTCATGGCAGACAGGCCTTTTTTGTCAATCGGATCCCGGGCGCTACCAGCATCAAAGGTCACTTGTATGTCAACCATGGGCAGTTCATGTGCTTCGACAAAATAGACACTCGCTCCCGATGTGGTTTGCCAATGCTGTATTTGTGGACCTGCAAATACCGGGGAGGCAAAAATTAAAAAGAAAAACCAGAATTTAATGCCCATGATGCGCTCCTCCGTTGCCCGCTCGTCTCTTGTTCGGATCCATAGGTAAGGGCTCTAGTACGGCAACCGTGAGCCTGTCATCGACAAAGTATTTTTTAGCAACGGCTTGCACTTGATCAGCTGTCACTGCTTGTACTCGCTCGACATATTCATCAACAATTTTCCAGGACAAACCTACGGTTTCCAATATACCCAGAATCATAGCCTGGTAAAACACAGAGTCTTTTTCATAGATATCGCTGGAAACCACCTGGGCCTTCACTCTTTCGAGCTCTTCATCGCTTACTCGCTCATTCTGCAAGTCGCTTATTTCCTCACGAATGGCTAACTCAAGCTGGTCTGCAGAAATACCCCGTGCTGGTGTTCCGCTGAAGGTGAAAACGTCATTCAATCTTGAGGTCAGCGGATAACCCACGCCGACATTGCTGGCGATCTCCTTGCCACGCACAAGACGACTGGCAAAACGCGCACTATTGCCGCCGTCAAGTACGCCAGCCAGCACTTCGAGCGCATAGGGCTCCCATGCTAAGGTCTTATCCGGCCCAGCCAAAGCTGTCCTTAACACAGGTATCTTGTAGGCCATCTGAATTTGGGGCACCTCGGCTGGTCTTTTCACCACGACACGCTTGATACCATGTTGCTCGACTTCTCTGTTTACAGCAGGTAACACGATCTTTTCAGCTTTTAATTTGCCAAAATATTTTTTCACTAATTTATAGACCTTTGGCGGTTCTACATCGCCGGCTATCACCAGTGTCGCATTATTGGGTGCATACCACTGTCGGTACCAGTCTCTAAGGTCCTCCGCCCGCATGGAATGCAAGTCGGCCATCCAACCTACAACGGGCTGGCGATAAGGACTGGTTTGATATGCGGTAGCCAGCGCTACTTCCCTGGCAAAGGCACCAGGATTATCTTCAGTACGCATACGGCGCTCTTCTCGCACCACTTTAATCTCCTTGATAAATTCTTCGTCTGGAACAGTCAGATTACGCATTCTATCCGCTTCCAGCTCCAGGCTTATCGCAAGGCGAGATTTTTCAAGCGTCTGAAAATAGGCGGTATAGTCTGTACCAGTAAACGCGTTTTCCTCGCCGCCATTAGCAGAAATAATCCGCGAGAACTCGCCTTTTGGATTCTTTTTTGTGCCCTTGAACATCATGTGCTCCAGAGCGTGGGAAATACCCGTAATACCATCATGCTCATAACTGGATCCCACCTTGTACCAGACTTGAGACACAACTATCGGTGCGCGGTGGTCTACCTTGACGAGTAATTTCAGCCCATTATCAAGAGAAAATTCATGAACTTCCGCCTGTACCGCCGTAAAACACCAGAGGGCACAATAAATTATGGTCGGATATACGCATTTCTTCAAACGACTCTCTCCTGTTGTTAGTCAAATTAATCTGCTGTTTAGCAAAACAGTTATTGCTCTTAGAGCGCGATTCAGTTTAGTAGTTCGGCATCTGTTAATGATAGGATCCTGCGTCAATTCTATATACAGCATTTCAACATTTATATCGATGTTGGACAATATGACAAAAGCTTAAGGTGATGATAACAGTATATTTATCCATCGTGGCCGGGTTCTTTCCTTTGCGGGGCGGGGCGGCAATACACTCAATTCAACTACGAAAACCAGTGCATAATTATGTTCGGCATTAAAGAACAAAAGCACGATTCAGCCACAGATGGCTTTTTCCAGCTCCTTCGGACGGGTTTACATAAAACCAGGACGGGCTTACTCACCGATTTGGGAGACATTGTTTCTGGCAAACAAAAAATTGAGCCTCAACAGCTCGAGGAAATTGAATCCAGATTGCTAATGGCAGACCTTGGCATCGAATCTACCAAACGTATTATGGATGCTTTATCTCGTGAAGCGAAAAGTCATCGGCTAGGCTCGAAGGAAGAAATTATCGCATGCCTGCGTGAGCAAATGATACAGATGCTGACGCCCGTTCAAGCCCCTATTGAAGAGATTTTCGTCATCAAAAAGCCTTTCGTAATTCTGGTGATTGGCGTTAACGGTGTTGGAAAAACGACGACTATCGGCAAGATGGCGAACTATTTTAGCAAAGCTGGTGACAAGGTACTGTTAGCCGCCGGCGACACCTTTCGCGCTGCAGCTATCGAGCAGATTCAATCCTGGGGTGAAAAAAATAATTTGCCCGTTATCGCACAGCAAAGCGGATCCGATAGTGCCGCCGTCATTTACGATGCCTTGCAATCCGCCCGCGCCAGAGACTGTGATATTGTCATCGCCGACACCGCTGGCAGATTGCACAATAAGGACAATCTCATGGAAGAGCTGAAAAAAATACGCCGAACGATTAGCAAATTCGATGATGAACTGGATCTGGAAGTTTTACTTGTTGTTGATGCCGGCACCGGCCAAAACGCTATTTCTCAGGTTCGTTTATTCCATGAGGCCGTGGGCGTAACCGGTATTGCCTTAACTAAACTCGACGGCACCGCCAAAGGTGGCGTTGTTTTCGCGCTTGCTCAAACCTTTAACATCCCCGTACGCTTCATTGGTGTTGGCGAGAAGATAGATGATTTTCGTGCATTCAACGCAAGCGACTTTGTCGATGCTTTGCTAGACACGCAAACATGATTCGCTTTACCGATGTGTCTATGCATTACGGTGATGGCAATGAAGCCCTGCGAAAGGTCAATCTATATGTTGAGCAGGCAGCAATGGTTTATATTACCGGCCGCTCGGGCGCCGGCAAAAGCTCCTTACTGAGACTGGTCGCTTTAATAGAGCGACACAACAAAGGGCAGATTATCGTTAATGGTCAAAACCTGGAGCGTGTCACGGGCAACCGTATACCAATATTCAGGCGAAATATTGGCTTTATGTTTCAAGACCATCGCTTGTTATATGACAGATCTGTTTTCGATAATATTGCCTTGCCGTTGGTTATAGCTGGATATCGCTACAAAGAAATCCGCCGGCGCGTACACGCTGCATTGGATAAAGTCGGCTTGTTAAAAAAGGAGAAGCATAGTCCGGTTGCTCTGTCTGGCGGAGAACAGCAAAGAGTTGGCGTTGCCCGAGCCGTGGTGCATCGTCCTGCTCTACTCCTGGCAGACGAACCCACCGGCAATCTCGACCCAGCACTGTCCTGGGACATCATGAAATTGTTTGAGCAGTTTAATCAAGTTGGCGTTACGGTGCTTATCGCCAGTCACGATCTAGACATGATCAGAAAAATGAACAAAAGTATTATTACCCTGCGAGAGGGAAGATTGCTTACGCATATAGGTAAAACAACGAACCAATGAACAAGCGTGCTGCCATTCAGAGCAATCGTTCTAACTTAAAGAAGATCTTGAGCACATGGCTAATGCAACATGCACAAGCCTGTATTTTTAGCCTGGGGCAATTGTTCAGATACCCACTGAATAGTTTGTTAACAACGGCGGTTGTCGGCATCGCGTTGTCCTTACCTGCCGGGTTTTATTTGTTGCTGGAAAATTGCCGACTTGTTGCAAGCGGCTGGGACGATAGTGCGGAAATTTCACTTTTCCTGAAACTGAATGTAAACGATGAACGAGCTCATTCTCTTGCCGAGGAGATTGGAAAGATTAAAGGCATTTCTACTGTTAAGTTTATAAGCCGTGAAGAGGCGCTTCGTGAGTTTCAGCGTGAATCCGGGCTGAATGAGGCGATGAATGTGCTCGAGATCAACCCTCTCCCCCATATCTTATTGCTACAACCGATGCTTGAAGGGCTTTCCGGCCCGGAAAGCGACCAACTCATGCAAAAATTACGCGCTTTGCCAGAAGTGGATGCGGCTCAATTTGATCGACAATGGATTCAACGCTTGTTCGCAATTATCGAAATCGTTCGACAGGCGGTTATCGTGTTATCCATATTATTAGCTTTGGCGGTGTTGTTGATTATTGGAAATACCATCAGGCTGGCTATTTATAACCGCCGCACTGAGATCGAAGTAAATAAACTCTTTGGCGCAACAGAAGCTTTCATTCAAAGACCCTTCCTTTATTCCGGCCTGTTTCACGGTGGTGCTGGTGGTCTGTTGGCGTGGGGATTAGTGAGTCTGTCCCTGTTTCTAATGAAATCTCCCGTGGCCCGACTGGCAGAACTCTATTCCAGCAATTTTACCCTGCACGGCCTTTCGATTCTTGAGTTCCTGCTCTTAGTCCTCGGTGGTGCCTGGCTTGGCCTTCTCGGCTCCTGGGTATCTGTAAAACGTCATATTAAATCAATTGAACCCACATAATCTCCATAAAAACATCGGCTTGATGCCCTGCTATAAGGAACTCCCACTATCATTAGCACTCTAACTCGATGAGTGCTAAAATCCGCTTAATTAAAATCCTTAGAAATGGGGAGCATTAAAATGAACAATTTGGCCAACTTACAACTTGCCCTGCCGGCAGGCTCTCTGGACAGCTATATCCAGAGTGTTAACAAGATCCCTTTGCTCAGCCTCGAAGAAGAGCAAGATCTGAGTAGGCGATTCCACGAATCTGACGATCTTGAAGCTGCGCGCCAACTCGTGCTTTCACATTTACGTTTTGTCGTCCGCGTGGCCCGTGGTTACAACGGTTACGGTCTGTCCCAGGCAGATCTTATTCAGGAGGGCAATATCGGCCTGATGAAGGCCGTAAAACGTTTTGATCCTGATTTCGGAGTAAGACTTGTCTCCTTCGCCGTGCATTGGGTGCGGGCTGAAATGCACGAATTTATACTGCGCAATTGGCGCATCGTGAAGGTGGCGACGACCAAATCCCAGCGCAAATTGTTCTTTAATCTTCGCTCAGCAAAAAAGAGACTTGGCTGGTTAGATCAGGAAGAAGTGAATGCCGTTGCCAGAGATCTCGGCGTGTCGCCCGCGGATGTAATGAAAATGGAACAGCGCCTAAGCGCACACGATGCGTCTTTTGATGGTCCGGTGAACGAAGACCACGATGCCGATATTTTCTCCCCGGCAGGGTATCTGGAAGACCAGCGTCTTAATCCTGAGCAACAAACGGAAGCCTCTCAAACCGAAGCGCTCGACCAGCGGTCTTTATATACGGCACTTGATGAACTGGATGAGCGAAGTCAGGAAATAATCAAGCGACGCTGGTTGAGCGAAGAAAAATCTACCCTGCACGATCTTGCTGCGGTATATGGTGTGTCGGCGGAAAGAATTCGTCAACTTGAGCAAAACGCCATGAAGAAAATGAAGGCGGCTTTTTCTGCTTGATTGTTAGTGGATCTTAACTATAGCCAAGCAGAACAGGGATATAGTGATCCACAAGCAAAAACGCGAACAAGGCCAACAAATAAACGATTGAATAAGAGAAGGTTTGCATCGCCAGACCATCTGAATGATTGCTTTGCATTTTGATTGCATAGTACAGAAACCACCCTCCTAGCACGACTGCGCCAAACAGATAAGTGGGCCCGCTCATCAATGTAACGTAGGGCAGCAGGCTGATAACAAATAAAATAACGGTATACAGCAAGATGTGAAGACGCGTGAATTTCACACCATGAGTGACCGGCAACATAGGCACGTCAGCTTTGGCATATTCTTCTCGCCGTGCAATAGCAAGCGCCCAAAAATGGGGCGGCGTCCAGGCGAAGATAATAAGAAACAGAAGTAGCGAGTTTGGATCCAGACTTCCGCTTATCGCGGTCCAACCGAGCACGGGTGGGGCGGCACCAGCTACGCCACCAATAACGATATTTTGGGGTGTCGCTCTTTTTAAATAAACAGAATAAATAAATCCATAACCAACCAGGGATGCCAGTGTGAGTACTGCGGTGAGAAAATTCACCATGACGGCAAGTATAATCATTGATGACAGACACAAACATCCAGCGAATATTATTGCCGCTTTCGTTGAAAGCTTACCTTTTGGCAAGGGACGTTTGCTTGTGCGTGCCATCAAAACATCTATTTTTTCATCGACGATGTGATTAATGCAGGCGGCCGATGCGGCAGCAAGACCAACCCCGAGACTACCAAACAAAAAGGCGTCAAGAGGGATCATTCCCGGGCTTGATAAAAACATGCCTACGATCGCTGTAAAGACAATCATAGCCACTATCTTTGGCTTGCAGAGCGACAGAAAATCGCGCCAATCGAACGCGGAGATGGGTGCTGTTGTGATTGACTCTTTCAATTTAATTCTCTGCGTTCCCGTTTTTGGAATATGAAAAATACAGCAACGTGATTAAAGAAAGCACTAATAACGCGGCCACGGCATTATGCGCCACTGCAACAGGTAAGGGTAACACCAAAAGAACATTAGCGATGCCCAGGGAAATCTGTGTCAGCAAAACGAACATGACCACACAGGCGCACCGTCTTAGAGCTTGATTCTTCATCATAAAAGCGCTAACTGCGAGACTTCCAATCGCGAGGAATGTCAGTAAAGCGCCCACTCGGTGGGTAACATGTACAGCCGTTCGAGACATCGCATCAAGCACGCCGCCTTCATAATCTACGCCCAGGCCGCGCCAGAGAGTGAAACCTTCTCGAAAATCCATTTGCGGCCACCATTGTCCCTGACAGGTAGGAAAGTCTGTGCAAATCAGAGCGGAATAATTCGCGCTAGTCCAACCGCCGAGTGCAATTTGGCAAAAAACAAGCACCAGGCCTGCCGCAACCCACGGCGTCAACCTGCTTCTTTTATATCCGAGCAGAGGCTGGAATGCGGTAATCGACAGCCAATACAACAAAGCCAGAATGGACATGCCACCAAGCAGGTGTGCGGTTACGATGACGGGTTTTAATAACAGCGTGACCGTCCACATTCCGAGCGCTCCCTGGAAAATCACCATCACTAACAAGGCATTCGGTGCAAATAACTGTGTAGGCCTTCCTTTCGCTCGCGACACCCAGCTTTTAATCGTCAAAAAGAGAATAAGTAGTCCAAGAGTCTCTGCCGCATAACGATGCACCATTTCCTTCCAGGCTTTGCTCTTTTCCAGTGGTCGCTCGGGAAAAGCCTCGTTTGCCCGAGCCATCGCGTCTGTGCCTTCCGGAACGAAAAACTCGCCATAGCATCCTGGCCAGTCAGGACAACCCAAGCCCGCATCGGAAAGTCTTGTATAGGCACCGAGGACGATGACGCAATACGCTAACAAGCTTGCTAGCACATAGATGTAAAAATTAGTTTTGGAATAATTCATCGGCCGCATGTTAATCAATGAAGGGGCAATCACCCTGTCTCCAGGGCAGCGTATGCAGACCCCTTAGTGGAACGCCATTCAGGTAAGCAATATCGGTTTTCTTTTAATTCTGAAATGGTAGACGGCGGAGATTTCTACCGTCTACTAACTGCAGTGTTAATGTCCGTGACCCTCTTCCATCGCCAGAACTCCTGAAGCACCATCAAGGTATGTTGCCCGTATCACGTTGGTGTGATCTGCCTCAAAGCTCATAAGCGCTATCAACACCATTAACGCACCTGTTGGTATCAGAATTGCGCAGGCCATCGCCAGTCTTTCGTAATATAGATGCATAAAAATGGCAGTAATGAAGCCCGCTTTTAAAAACATGAAAATGAGTATAAGCGTCCACCGAACCATCCCCTGGAACTGTAAATAATCAACCATATAAGACAAGGCGCTAAGGACAAAAAGCAGCCCCCAAACCCAAAAATAAGTGGAAATTGGATGTTCTTGCGCTTCAGCCTCTGCAACCACCGCGACTGTTTTTGTTTCGCTCATACCTAACTCCTACCAAAGATAAAAGAATGCAAAAATAAATACCCACACCAGGTCGACGAAATGCCAGTATAGGCCCATGATTTCAACAACCTCGTAACCGCCCCTGCGAGTGGTGAAAAAACCCGGCCTCATTTCGTCTAGATCGCCCCGCCAAACTTTCCTGGCAACAATCAGCAGAAAAATCACACCTATCGAGACGTGTACACCATGGAACCCTGTAATCATGAAAAAGCACGCACCGAACTGAGCGGCACCAAAGGGGTTGCCCCAGGGACGAACGCCCTCCGAAATTAGCTTGGTCCACTCGAAGGCTTGCATGCCGACAAATGAGGCGCCGAACATGGCGGTCAGCAGTATTAATAATGTCGTCATCTTACGGTTTTTCTCATAACCGAACTTAACCGCCATCGCCATCGTGCCGCTGCTGCTGATAAGAATGAAAGTCATAATGGCGATCAATATCAAAGGGATATGTTGCCCAAACAATGTTAAGGCAAAGACTTCGCTTGTATTAGGCCATGGCACGGTAGTGGACATACGTACCGTCATATAGCTGGTCAGAAAGCAGGTAAAAATAAACGTATCACTAAGGAGAAAAATCCACATCATAGCCTTGCCCCAGGGCACGCGCTTGAAGGTCAACTGATCTGATGACCAATCGTTAACAACGCCCTGTAGGCCCTCAACCAAAGCCACCGGTCTGCCAATCTCGTCTACTACAGCTTCGTTCGACATATATTTACCTTGTATTCTAAGTTGATAGCATCACACCAAATAAAATTACCCAAATCACGAGTAGAAAGTGCCAGTAAATAGCACACAATTCCACGCTCGATCGTATGTTTGCTACTTTAGCACCACCAATCAGCTTAATGGTCGCCATACCCCAAACAACCATTCCGCCCAAAAGATGCAAGGCATGAAGCCCAGTGATCAGATAAAAAAAGGCGTTTGCTGGGTTCGATTGTGCAAAATAGCCCGCTTTGAGTAATTCCTGCCAGGCCATGAACTGACCGGCCATAAAGGCGAAGGCGAAAAACCCGCCCGCAAGCAGGGCATTTCGGACAGCGCTGGAATCTCCATCTCTGGCACCAACACTCGCCCACTGCAACGCGATACTACTAAGCACAAGCACGCCCGTGTTTAGCCATAACAAATCAGGATCCGTTAAAGGCCGCCAGTCACCAACGTTCATCCGCATCAGGTAAGCGCTGATAAACAACGAAAACATTGAAGTGATGACAGCAAGAAAAACAAATAGGCCAAGCTTCGCATTTGACAGATGCAAAGAACGGCCGCTAAAATCCTCGTCTGACGCATATTTGGCGCTGGCGTCCCAGGGCTGAGTGTCGACCGATTGCTTCAACAGCCATCCGGCAACAACAATCATAAGCACAGCCATAAATATTAAAGTGATGGTCATGATTAGTTCGCCTTCTGGCTAGCCCTCATCCTTGCTGCTTGCTTTCACACCCGATGGCGGAACATTCTGTGGGATAAAATCGTCCGCCGCGCCCGGAACACCAAAATCGTAGGCCCAACGATAAACCAGGGGCAACTCCTTACCAAAATTACCATGTGTTGGCGGTGTATCGGGGGTCTGCCATTCCAGAGTAGTGGCCTGCCATGGATTACCGCCAGACTCCTTTCCGCGGAAATAACTGACGATAAGGTTATAGACAAACACCAATTGCACAGCGCCAACGATAAAAGCTGCTATTGAGATCCCGGCATTCAAGGTCATGGCGGACTCGGGTATAAAATCGGTGCCCTCAATAGAATAATATCTTCTTGGCACGCCCAGGAACCCGAGGTAGTGCATTGGATAGTAGATGGCGTAAGAGCCAACAAAAGTCACCCAGAAATGAAAATGACCCAGAGTATCGTTCAACATACGACCCGTTATCTTCGGGTACCAGTGATATATCGCACCAAACACGACAAGCACCGGGGATACTGCCATCACCATATGGAAGTGGGCGACAACAAACATCGTATCTGAAAGTGGCAGATCGATGGTGACGTTACCAAGAAATAGGCCCGTCAAGCCGCCGTTAATGAAGGTAAAAATAAAGCCGATGGCAAACAACATAGGCACGTTAAGCCGGATATTGCCCCGCCATAGAGTCAAAACCCAATTATAGACTTTAAGTGCCGTAGGCACCGCGATAATCAAGGTCGTGGTGGCAAAAAAGAAACCAAAGTAAGGGTTCATGCCACTAACATACATGTGATGAGCCCAGACAATGAAACTGAGTGCGCCAATAACTACGATTGCCCAGACCATCATGCGATAACCAAAAATGTTTTTTCTGGCATTAACAGCGAGAAGATCAGAGACAATACCAAAAGCGGGTAGCGCAACGATATAAACCTCGGGGTGCCCAAAAAACCAGAACAAGTGCTGAAACAAAATGGGACTGCCGCCAACATGATCGAGTTGCTGCCCTAATGAAATTATCGCAGGCATGAAAAAACTGGTGCCGATAAGCTTATCAAACAACATCATGATACAGGCAACCAATAGCGCAGGAAACGCCAGCAGTGCAAGCACTGTGGCCATAAAGATCCCCCAGATCGTCAGCGGCAAGCGCATAAGCGTCATGCCGCGCGTACGCGCCTGAAGCACGGTCACCACATAGTTCAGACCGCCCATAGTAAAGCCGACAATAAACAGGCACAGAGACACCAGCATCAATATTATACCCAAGCCGTCGCCAGGCGTGCCCGGCAAAATAGCCTGAGGAGGATAAAGCGTCCAGCCAGCGCCGGTGGAGCCACCGGGGACGAAGAAACTCGCAACCAAGACCAGAACAGCTAGAAAATAAATCCAGAAGCTGAGCATGTTGACATAGGGAAACACCATGTCACGGGCGCCGACCATTAAAGGAATCAGGTAATTACCAAAGCCACCAAGAAAAAGCGCTGTCAGCAAATAAACAACCATAATCATGCCATGCATTGTGACGAGCTGGATATATACCGAAGGATCGATAAAAGCGAAGGAGCCGGGAAAACCCAGCTGCAAACGGATTAGCATGGACATCGCCAACGCCACAAGACCGATTCCCATCGCTGTGATTGAATACTGGATTGCAATGACCTTGGCATCCTGACTGAAAACATATTTGCCTAACCACGTTTTCGCGTGATAGAGCTCCATCTCCGGGATTTCTGCCGCCCCTACAAACTCATTATCGTCGTGCGCTGCAATAGACATCTAGATTATTCTCCTGGTGGTTATTTCAAATTGGCCTGGCGATCTCATTATTTTTCGTCTCAAAGGCCATCTTTGATATAGCTAATCAACGCTTCTAATTCCGCATCTGTCAAACTGCTAGGTGGCATCGATGGCGCATAACCATCCACTATTTTGGCATTTGGTGACAGGATAGATTCTTTCAGATAATCGGCATCGACAACAATAGTGCTGCCGTCCGCCATCTTTTCCGTCTTGCCAAACAAGTCCTTCCATGTCGGCCCGATACTCGCAGCGCCATCTACACTATGGCAAACAAGACAGGCGTGAGACTCCGCTAGAGCACGGCCTTGTTCAGCCAAACTAAGGCCTTCCACTACAAGCGGTTTAGACTCCCCAGACACAGTCTGTGCATAGGTGGGGTAGGTTTTTAGCCAATCTTTGAAGTCTGCCTCTTCGTCCACAACCACATGGCCTCGCATGTTGTAATGACCTACTCCACACAGCTCTTCACACAGCGCATCGTATTTTCCCAGCCTGGTTGGCGTAAACCACATACTGGTAACGACACCCGGCACCATATCCATTTTCACGCGAAACTGAGCCACGGTATAGTTGTGTAATACATCTTGAGAACGCAGCAACGCGACTACTGGCCTGTCTATAGGGAGATGCACCTCGCCATTTGAAACAAGGACATCGTCCTGACCGTTAGGATCATCAGGATTCATGCCAAAAGGGTTGTCGAAGGAGACGTGCTGGGTATCAACAGTACCCAATACACCATCTTCACCCGGAAATCGATAGCTCCATTGCCATTGCTTACCAACAACCTCAAACACATCGGCGTCTTCTGGCGGATTAACGAACTTGGCCCATACATACAAGCCTGGTGTCAGCATTGCAGCAACGCCGATAGAAGTCAGAACGGTTAGCCAGACTTCCAGCTTTTTGTTTTCGGGCTCGTATTCAGATTTACGATCCTTATTGTAACGAAATTTATACACGCACCAGGCCATGAACAGGTTAACTGCGACAAAAACCACACCGGTAACCCAGAATGTAATGTCAAGCGTGTCATCAATAGTACTCCAGTTGGAAGCAAGTTCTGTCAGATACCAGGGGCTTAGGAAATGAAAGAGTACGGAGCCTACAACCAGAAGAACCAGCGCTATTGCAAATACCATATTGATCTACATCCTCTGCCCGCCTAAAAAGCAGGATCTAAAGTTAAATAAACAACTGGGGTTCAAAAAAAGCGATGATAGCGGAAAAATTTATCTTAGACCACGATTTTTCGTAGCGAATTAAGACAGTTATCCGAAAGTGATTTCAATTTGGATAATACTTTTGGTGCTGTAACCAAGGGCTTCCAGGTATGTCGGATTGGTTTTAGCCTAAAAAAACAAGCGGTATCGAGGATCCGTGCTGCACCTCCTGGAGCTCATAAAGAAAATGGCCCGTTTCAGCAGGCTACCGGTTTGACGCCATCCGCGCTCGCCAAACAGATAGTATTGAAATGCCTGTAATGACCCCTGCGAGGGCAATCGCCATTAAATAGACGCCGGTTTTCTCTGGAAGATAAGAGTCTTTTACAAAGCTGGCGCTTAGGCCTGGCACGGCCCACAAATCGCCACTGCCCTTACCAACTTTCAGCTGAGCTTTCATGCCTTTTTCCATATGTTGTGCCATATCACAGTGGACAAGATAGGTACGATCATCGCTGGGCACGATAAAAGAACCGGTTTGAGAATGCCCGCCCGCCGCCTCAAGATGAAACATCCCGCCGGGGTAGAGATATCTGGGCAATCCGTGAACCATCCATTGATGGCGAACTTCGTCCTGATTGATAAAAGTGACGGTAATGCGACTACAAGGCTCGACCTCGAACTGATGTTGGCTCATGCCAAAGACAGTGCCCGGATAATCCGCAGCGTACTTCGTGCCAGCGCTTACTTCGAAGTCATAATCGCGCCCCAATTCTTCACAGTCTTCTGGCAAGTTGTGATGGTTGCTATTCATTACCATCCCCGTTCTGTCAAGTGTCATGTTGTGAAGAGCATGTTCGGCATGCGGATTCTCTGACTCGGCATTCACAGGAATAAATAAATTGGCCGCCAGAGCGCAGACTACACAAAAGATTTTTAAAGGCCCCATTCAATTATTCCGTGGTCGAGCAATCCCAGCACGCTTTCCAGGCTATCGCCTGCTAGAAAAAATCGCATTAATTGCCATTGCCACTAGAACACCCAGAGACAGGCCCAGGCCCAACAAACGCATCAACATCATCGGGTCTGACTTCGCGTCAGAAAATGTTCCCTCGCTCAAGCTCCCCCAGACCGGGGTTTCTTTTCGATAATAGGCTTCGGTAAAAAACTGTTTCAAGTCCATGCCCTGGGTGCGGGGCCAACCGTTTTCCTGTAAATAGTCTTCATAGACAATAGCGCTAACATTACCTCCCGGGCCCAAACCATCATTTGTGACGCCTTTTCCCTGATGATCATGAAACAACCAGATCCCCTGGCCATATGAATGCAGACCATCGTTGGTGGTTTGCAGTTCGAGATCCACGCGTTGCGCGCTGGCAATCCACACCACGTCTCGAATGATTTGCGCTGCCGGTTTAACATTCACGCCATCATAGTGGGTAGCGGTCACCTTGTGTCCGTGGGTGTGCAGGGCGACACCAGTGCTGCCGCCGTTAACAACGCGTAATTTAATTCTCTCGTCGGGTTTTGCGACAATTAACGACTCCCGAAACGTGTAGGGAAACGACTTCCCGTTGAGCGTAAAATAATCACTTTTTGCGTCCGTAATGTCGTAACGGCGATGCATATCTCTGGTAATCAGTCGCGGGTCGTTATGGGCCTGTATTCGATTATTCAAATCAATATCAATATCCAGATACTGAAGATCGTACTCTCGATCGAAAGTTTCACTAACGGCGACCGACGGTGCTCGCACAAGGCCAGCGCCAACGTTCAGTGTTTGTACCCAATTGTTAGGTCGGTTTTCCTCAATGACGAACAAGCCCTGCAATCCCATCATAATGTGTACATGAGTCTGCACATGGCAATGATAAAACATAGTGCCGGTCTGACGCGGCTGCATATTATAGGTGCGCGCATGGCCTGGCATCACCGGCTTTTCACTGGTAATTGGAACACCGTCATTACCTTCCCCTTCACTATCGACATAGGGATGGTCGACACCGTGAAAATGGATCGTGTGTGGCATGTAGTGGCTATTTTCCAAGGTAATTTTTACATGATCGCCTTGTTCAACACGAATCGCTGGCGAGGGTAGACGCAACATGGAACGCGCCTCTACCGACTCAAAGTTTTTGGTGGCCATGCCAAACATCTTCGGCGCAAAAACCCAAAAACCCGGCTTGATGCCCGGGGCAATGGCGTATTGCGCTGATGGCACGAGACTCTCTGGCGAGGCGCCATTGAGCTCCGCCACCTCGAGACGAATGTGGATTTCATCCGGGTCGCCATCACCATCCAGATCGCGTCCTTTCTCTACCGCATCCGGTGTCAGACCGCTGGCCAACAGAACCGCGTCGGAAACGTTATTCGTTCCGCGCACAAAAGCCGCGACGGCATTGGGGTTGTCAGCAACACAATTGGGCGAGCGGCGAACATTAACACCGGCAATAGTTTGAGCTTCCCGCCAGCCCAACAGGTCCTCAGGGCAAGGATCTTCGTTTTCTGTTATGCGCGAGTCTTTGCCTTCGGGTAGAGCGCGATAGGCATCTGCACCGAACCACTGACTCAGCTGCAGGCGCCACGCCATCGGATACCACTGTGGTGGAAAACACAAAAGCGCCAAAAGCGCGAAGATTATTAAGAGCCAACGAGAATACATAGTTGCATCATACCGTTTTCGCGAAATCTTAGTACACTGTCCTTAGATCGAATTATGAATAGATGTTCGGCATAATCTATTTACGCGCCGCCCTGTTATTATAAAAATATAGCGCTTGGGCTAGCACAAGCAGCGCAACAAAGAGCGGCACGTAGCCATAGCCAGACCCGCCCACCTGAAAGTAAAACACCGAGTGATAGGTTTTTTCCTTTTCAGGATGAAGAGCGGTGACGATGCCAATGTAACCGCCGCCCTCCTCGAATTCGTATCTAACTTTAAGCGCTCCCTCTGGCAGTATTACCGGTGGCTGGTAAAAAACAGTTACCTTCTCAATATCATCAAAGACGAGAATATCATCCCAGTTTGCAAAGATGCCTATCTCGTTGACATCCTTGATAATGCGAAAATCAACCTGCATTTCCTTAAGAAAATCGTGCAAGTATTCAATTACGAAAATACTGTCGGCTACTTCAGGAATGTCTTCGCAAAACTCCTGGGTACCATTATTAAGCGGCTGATAACCGGTAAAATGCGCCGTTAAA
>JBLIML010000007.1:0-51804 GCA_047638675.1 Planctomycetota bacterium
GAATGAAATTATCCCTGGCCTTGCCAATGGTGCATTCACTTACCGGGCAGCGGAAATTCTTAACTTTTTCGCCTTTACTGTTGGTGACTAAAATGTCAAACATAATTACCTCTAGATCTAATAAACGATATCAAGCTGTTTTTCATCAATCGCTTCAATAGTGGCTTCGATGCCTTTATTCGCATACTCAATGGCTTCCTTATTTATATCCGAGTCAGCATTAAAAACGGTAGGCGTCACAAAGATGACTAATTCACTTTTTTGATCACGGAAGTTTTTTGAACGAAACAGTTGCCCCAATATTGGGATATCCTTCAGAAATTTGATGCCTGAAATATCTTTCGAGCTTTGCTGGTTCATGAGACCAGACATTACCAGGGTTTCACCGGAACGCATGCTGATGTCTGTGGTGGTCTTACGGGTAAGCAGACCCGGCACATCACCGACTGCAACAGAACGGTCTATTGCACTAATCTCAGTGGAAACATTGGCACGAATGTTATTGTTACGATCCACTACCGGTTTGACACTAAGCGCGACACCGAATTCCTTGAACTCGATAGTTGTGCCACTGATAGTGGATATTTCAATGGGAAACTCACCACCGGCGAGGAAACTGGCTTCACCACCACTGCGTGTAGATAAGCGCGGCTCTGCCAATATCAGTGCGTTACCGGAATTCACCGCAAAGTTGATGCGCGATGAAATTTCTGAAGCAATACCAAAATACCCAAATGCGTTAGTCACATCATTAACAATGTTGTCGTTATCGTCGACCTTTGCCAATGCACTTTCAAATGATGCAGGCGCTTCGCTCGTTGGGCGAAACTTTCTATTGGTAACACCATCGAGTGCAAGCGCGGCAGAGGGTCCAGCGATGGCGGTATCCCAGTTGATGCCGAAATTTTCGAGATAATTCTTGTTGAACTCGGTGATCTTGATATTCATGATCACCATCTTGTTATCCGGGGTGTTTTCATCCAATGCCGCTTTTTGGGTTAAATCCATCAGGCCGACAATGGCACCTTTGACCGTTTCGATGGCGTCGGTGTGCCCTGTATCCACCAGCCCGGATAGAATGATACGCTCACCGACGATACGAACTTTCAGGCCCTCTACATCTGCCAGAAGCGTTCTGACTTCGTTGGCAGTTTGCTCAAGGACACTCAGTGTTTGGCTGATCCTGACAAATAAATCTCTTTCCTTGCCATTTTTAAACCAGATGTGGACGTTGCTGTCGCCAGCCTCTTCCCCAATCAGAAGTAATTGGCCATTGTTTAGCATAGAGGTGCTGAGCAGCTTGGAGTTACCTACTGCAATACGTTCTATGTCCTCTACTTTCAGAATTTTTATCTCACCGACATAAAGTCCGATGCTATCTTCGGCAAAACAGTAGCAGGCCGAGAAAAATATTAAACATCCTATAAACAGTTTTTTTATCATGATTTTGTTATTCCTGATACTTTTGCACTACAGTGTTAACAATCTTTATCGCAGCCAAAGATGTAGCCGGCCAACATGTTCTTATTCATCGATGATCAGACTGCTACGTTTAGCGACACCATCTTCTCCCTGACCACCGACAATCAGTTCGATCCTTCGCTTACCTTCTTTCTTTTTCTTATTGGTAGTTGCGACAACAGAACTATCGCTGGCTTTTTCGGTTCGCCCGCTACCTTCCTCCTCCAGCTCGATAATTACGCCTTTGCCTTTTGCAGGATCAGGTTCTTCCAGCATCAGGTCTTGATCGTCTGCATAGACAAAACCAGGTCCTGACACGATCAAGAGCAAATACAGGCTAAGCCGGGTCATGACCTGGGCTATTCCTCAGCAGGGGGTGTATTACTCTTAACGTTCACCTCCAGGCTCTTGGCAACACCATCTTCGCTGGAACCGCCGATAATGAGCTGGAACTTGCTTCCTTGAGTTGCGCCTAAAATGGTCATATTTTCAGCTACTGCAGCAATTTCCTCGCGGCTCAACACCCTGCCATCTGCATTAACAATCTCGCCGTTTGCATTAACTGACAGACCTTGAGCTGCCAACGCTTTCTTACTGAGCACAGTGCCATCGGCGCTGGTGATTAGATCATCCGGGTCGACGATATTGCCATTCTTGTCAACAATTTCGCCGTTTTCATTAATGGTTAATCCTGCAGCCGCCAGTTGTGCTTTAGTCATAACACTGCCGTCAGAGGCGATGACGATGTCATTCGGACTGACTATATTACCGTCTTTGTCGACCAGGATATTTTTCGGGTCAATAACGTTACCGTCCCGGTCAACAATCTGACCTTTTTCATTAACAGTGTAACCGGCCGCCGCAAGCTGCTCCTTGCTCATCAAGACATTGCCAGAAGAATCTACAAGATTGCCAGTGGCGTCGACACCTGCTGCTGCGGTAATGCCAGCGGCTTCCAGTTGAGCTTTGGTTAGCACACTGCCATCGGCAGCGACAATGATATTGTTCGGGTCAACGATATTGCCGTCTTTGTCGACCAGAATATTTTGTGGGTCAACGACGTTGCCATCTTTATCGACTATCTGGCCTTTCTCATTGACAGAATAGCCAGCCGCTGCCAACTGTTCTTTGCTCATCAGGACATTGCCGGAAGCATCTACAAGGTTGCCGGTAGCATCCACTCCTGCTGCGGCCGTGAGTCCGGCGGCTTCCAGTTGTTGCCTGGAGATAATTGTGCCATCGGCCCTGACGATAATGTCGTCAGGTGAGACAACTTTGCCATTGGCATCAACGATTTCGCCATTCGCATTAACGGAGAGTCCTGCGGCAGCCAGTTGTTGTTTGGTCATCATGGTGCCGTCGGCAGCCATCACTATGTTATCGGCAGAGACAACATTGCCATCCTTGTCAATTATCTGGCCACTGGCATTCACAGTTAAACCCGCGGCAGCCAATTGTTGTTTGGTCATCATGGTGCCGTCGGCAGCAACAATGATATCACTGGGGTCGATGATGTTACCGTCCTTATCAACAATCTGGCCATTTTCGTTTACCGTATAACCAGCCGCTGCCAGTTGCTCGGCACTGACCAGAGTCTTACCATCGGCATCTACAAGATTGCCATTAATATCAACACCAGCTGCCTCGGCGACGCGCGACGCACGTTCTTTTTCTGCAGCAGCCATATCAGAGGCATTGGATAACAGATCCCTTGGTGCAACATAGGTGAAATCGGATGCACTTTCATCACCACGATTACGCAAGAGGGCGAAGATTTCTCCCTTATCAATGGCAAGGGTTAGCAATCCGGCCTGTTCCACGTCGACGTCAAGCGTGATCGTACTAAAATGCGCCTCGCGGCTACGTTGTGGTTGACGCAGGCTATCAAGTGTTTCTTCATAGGGGTCTTTTCCCGTGGCCAAAACACGCACGTTCTGTATTACGGGTAAAATCAGATCGCTCGGTGATGCGCCTGCCAAAATGGTTTCAAGGGCTTCCGCATTGTCAATTTGAGCGATGAGCTCCGGAGGAATCATGTCGGTGATCTGCGGCGGTAATTCAAGGCTAAAACCAGAGGCGAGCGCGGCAGCGACCTGTTTGGTATCCAGTTTGAATGGAATATTGACGAAAAGATCAACACGATTGCCTGGACGCAGGTGTCCACCAATGGAATTAATATCGTCGACGGAAATGGTCATCGCACGATGACCTTTCGGAATAATATCGGAAAAGTCGACGGGGAAATCAGCTTCCATGAAGCTCTTTAACAGGGTTCTACCTTCACTAAGGTTTGCAGTAAGTGAACGTCCGATGTAACGGTCAAATTCGCCAGGCGCGACAGCATCATCGTGAACATAATCTACCGGCATCTGGAATACGCCAAAATATTCTGGCGTGACCTGAGTCCCTTTGGGTAAATTCCTTTTGGCGACGACAACAGCAACATTGCCCATCTGATCCTGTGCATACTGTTCTTTAAGCGAATTTTCGCGAACGTGTAGATAAAAAACCGAACACAGTGCGGCAAACAGGCCGAGTGCAATAGCGCCAATCAGCATTGGCATTGTTTTATTGTCGTTTTTAGTTGCCATATCCCATATTCATTTATTGTATTAGTCGGTTTCTTGTTCTAATGCGGGTTCGCAAGCGGAGCTCAGAAAAACGAGAGAGCCCCGTCGAGCACATCACTGGCGCTATTTGGCATACCATCGGGAAAGTCGTCAAGAGTAGGGAAAGTGGTGTAGCCCCTGACCTTCTCTATCATCTCATGGGGGTTGATGGGGTCGACCACTCCAGAGTCAATAAGATACTCGCCGAGGTTATCGTGGATCGGTGTATCAGACAAGGAAATACTGTAGGAGTAGCCCCGGTAATTATCCTGAATAACATTGCGAATGTGAACAAAAATATTGGCGTTTGTACCAGCGACGTCATAGCTTTGTGCACTGAGTAATACCAGCACACAAAAAGCTAGTATTACGACATATTCCACCATGCCCTGCCCACGTTGGCGGTGTAAGCGATTCAATCTCGGATATCCATGCATTAGTTTCCGCTCAAAATATTGAGTTGGTGACAGCATTTATTACTACTCTGGTATCGTTAGCCCCGCCAATGACCATAATGTTAATACGTTTTCGTGATGACTTAAACACAAGGGAGTGCATGGCCCCTTGACTGAGACTGATGTCATTGTCGACACTGAAGCCTCGGTTAAGGTAGTGATGGCGATAAAAGCTGATATTACTCCCAACTGAATGGGTATTATAGATAATCATGGTACGGCCATGTTGACCCGGGTCTTCGTTCACCAGTTCACTGATGATTTGAGAGTCACCCATGACAGGTATATCCCGCGGAATGGCCAGTACTGGATTTTGATTGCCGCCAGGATCCTTCGGTAAGCGACTGACAGCAAGATAACCCCAGACACCTTTACGATCAGCCTCCTGAAATTGTACGGTCATCAAATAACCATCTTCAATACGCGTGAACAAACGCCATGGGATCATAACATCGGTCTCGCTATAGCCTGGTAATTCCTCATCGCGTTCGCCGCCACTCACCGGGTCTTGCCATTTCTCACGGTAAAACGCAGAAACCTTTTCAAAGGATTCTTTGGTATAAAAAGCGCGGATATCTGAACTGATACCGTTCAGAACCATATTGTTACCGACTATTTCTACCTTGGCATCCTTGGGTGGCGGAAAATCGGGCAGGGCGACAAGCAAAGACGGAAATATTAAGCAGGCAAGCGCAATCCAGGCTTGACCTAAGTCCATTGTGAAGCGACGCCGATGTTGTATTAAATTAATAATTGGGCTCGCACTCCCGAAGGTCATCACGACGGGGCAGGGCGGGCGTGAAATCACACATACCCGCATCGTTGCAAACATGGCCAGCTTCAATGGTCTGGCTGGCATCGTTTGGATCCTCAATTTCTCTTCCACCACCTGAAAGTCGATCAGGATGTACCGCATCAATATCAATGTAGCCAAACCAGAGGCTACCACTATCAGAATCTGGCCACGGAAAAGTGGGGTTACAGGTGCGCAGTTCTGGCGCCAATACGGTGACAATACTCCAGATATCTCTTATCACCGGTGCGTCGAATATCAATTTCAACAGGGTTGTGGGGACTGTTCCCGCCGCCTGATTATAGGTTTGGGCGACGCCACCAGCGTTCCAGCCGTCAGTCAATACGCTGGCAGAGCCGCCGAAGGATAGCTCAGTGTCGCTCATATTGACATTTGCTGGTCCGGTCAATGTCTGGGTATTGACGAATTGTCGATGCAAAGGCACTACCAGGGCGGTAGTGGAAGTGGCGTAACCATCAGTGTTGATGGCGCTAAAGCCCTGTGAGCCGCCAACAAAACTGATCAAGGTACCAATAGCACTGAAGGCCCAATCTAAAATGTCCAGCATCAGGTTCATGATGTCGCCGATGATAGGCACCGTTGGAGTATCATCAGAGCTGTCCAGGACGCCACCAGCGACGCCGCTGTAGAGTCTGTTGCCGCGATGATCAACCCAGAACCGGTTACGCTTATCAACGGTCCAGTCGGTATTGGAATCGCTGTCGCGTATTAGCAGGGTATTTACTTCATCAGAAGGGTCAGTGTAAAAGCGTCTGCGCGTCTCAGCCTGGGTCTCGGCGATTGATTTTTTGGGTTGCACAATGAACTCGTCCAAATCGCCATCGCCGAAGCCGGTCATCATCTCATCGTCTTTGGCGTACCAGACCGAATATTCCCAGGCCTCGTAACGAGCGGCCTGTACAGCAGCTTGTTTGATATCTATATATTTGGCCAGCATTGAGATACCGAGCAGGAGAGGAATCAAGGCGAAAGAGGCGCAAATCAGGAACTCAGTTAAGGCCTGGCCTCGATGGGTCGTTAATGACTTGTATCGCATGGCTTATGGCGCGCCTGGCAGGTAGGACATAATGTCGCCAAAGATTGCATCAAAGGATTCACCCAGATCGACAAAATTTTGTTTTTGTTGAATGAACAGTGCCAGCACCCGATCGGCATAGGTTGTCTCAACCAAACGAACTTGCCAATAAGGGTTAAAGCCATTGCCATATTCTGTTTGTCTATCTTCTCGCCAAAAATGCCGGCCGCCGGTATCGGCGAAATCTGAAGGGCGGGAGAAGTAAAGCTCAGCCTTGGCAATCACGGCAAGTTCCTGATCAGCCAGGTCCTCAGTGAGCTGGAACTGCCCCGTGGCTTCATTTTCAACACCGTTACCGGATGCATTTTGGTCAAAATCATTTTCATCGAGCACTAAGCCGATAAGCAAGTTCGGCGCACCTATACCGAGAAACGATTCATTGCCGGTGGTGTCCACGTAACGGGGCAGACCTTTATAGGTCTTGTTGACATGAGACAGGGGTTTGAATAATGGCGCCGACGAAATACCGGTTGGAAAAGGAGGAACAGGGCCGGGGGATTCCCAGGCAAGCAGGTTATTGGCCGCTTCACCGTAATGTTCCGGCTCAATCGGTCCAAGCGGTGATGATAAGAGCTTGGGCTTGTCGAATTTATTATTAAGCGCATTGCCCGGCTTATAAAAACCGGCCTGGGAAAATCCCGCACCAAAGGGCGCAGCCGTCGGAAAGGGAATATCAAGAATGGTAAAATCACTCGCGGTATAGGTACATTCCAGGAGATCGGCATCGTTGGAAGTGTCAAGATTGCCGTCCGCGTCGGTGTCTTCATTGAGCAGTTGCTGCGCGTCATTTTCGGCGAGACAATCATCGTCGGTCTCTGTGACAGGATCACCCAGAGTCACACCAAGCGTCAATCGTGAGTCAGCCAAAGTGACCTGACCACCAGCATTGAATATAGTTGTTCTGAAAGGTTCGGGTAATACCCAGACTTTGAAATGTATGCTACCGCCCAGCTCAAAGAACAAGCCGGTCGTATCTGCTGCAGACCAGTTGGCACTTTCACCACCTGAATTACCTGAAGGCAACACCAGGCGGAGTTCACTGCCCCCTTTGCGCTCTAACGACAAATCAAAATGGAAAGTGATTTTGGCTTCATAGCCAAATACCCCTGCGTCAAGGACGAAAGGGAAAGAATCGGGTGAGGTGACATCGATTGGAAAGCCTGGTAGACGCAGTTCCCAGCCTTTTCCCGACACCTTTGATCCGGCTCCAAAAAGAACCTCTCCCCCGGTACCGCGGGTAAAGGGATCCCGACCATCTCGAATGGTTGCCGCCAGGCGGCCATAGCCCCCTTCTGTTAATTCTTCCGCGGTCTGCTTGGTAGTGGGGTTATATGCTGTAGAGAACTGATCACCGGGTAGTCCGGGCAAACCGCCATAGGTAAAAATATGGGCTATCAGCGCGACTGTACCAAAATCAGAAAGCTTGGTGCCGGGCGGGGCGTTGTCGTTTATCACCTGGTTCAAAACACCGATGGCGAACACTACGCTGACGGCGTGATATCCATACTCAGCGAGACCATAAATTTTATTGATGTTATGCAAGACTGTGGTGCCGATATTGGCAACCTTCGAGAGGATATTAATGGCCGGTTCACCCGTCGCGGCAAATACTGAAGCAATTGTGTTGATAATGGGTGTGGAGACCCCGAGGGTTGCCGGGCCAATAAAAAGCGTGTCATAAGAAGTAAGGAATTCGCCGAAGGATCGATAGTGAAAAGCCCATGATGAAAGTCCGACCAACTGACCGATCGCTACTTCGTTAGCGACGATGGCGCGGTTCATGTAGGCGGCAAAATTGAGATCGCGTGCCTCAGTTAGCGCCATAGAATAGGCCGCCGCATCGGCAGCATTTTGCAACTGCATCTTGTCGGTGGTGAGCTTGCCCGACTTGTACATAGAAAGGCCGGCGATGACGATCACCAACAGGAATAAATTGGTGATTACCGCCGACTGTCCTGTTTGACGGCTAAGTTTACGAGTAAAATCAAACACCTGGGTAGGTCTGGCCCAGGTGCTTAGTTATTTTAATACAAGTGGTAGTCCAAACTCCCATCTCTATTGAGGGGGGTTTTGAGGGCACAAAACGCTGGTCTAATTGTTCGTTGCGCGACCGTCGTAGGTGCTCAGAGAACCTTTGTTTGCACCATCAGTCACTACACCGTCTGCCGCCGTTTGTGCCTGGGTTTGAGCAGTTGAGTCTTTACCGGATAATTCCTGTGCCATGCCGCCGAGCATGGTGCGTAAGGTGTCACCGAATAGACCATAGGCTGCGATAGCTGTAATAGCCACCAGCGCCACAATAATGATGTACTCTGTCATGCCCTGGCCTAGTTGTTTGAACTGTTTTTTCATGTAAATTCTCCGTAACGGAATGATTGTAAAGATAAGCACCAAGCTGAGGATTATGGCTGCAAGTATCTGCTAAAGCAATAAAAGACGGGCTTAAATCAGGCATGGTCTACTACTGTTGACGCTGGCGCTTGAAAATCAGAACCGGTGACCATACATATAGAGACTGGAAATCACTATTCCCTTAATTTATACCTTAGGAACAAAGACGTATGAGCGTTGAAACAAAGAAAGAAACCCTGGGTTTTCAAACCGAGGTGCAACAACTACTGGATCTAATGATCCATTCTCTCTACAGCAATAAAGAGATCTTTTTGCGTGAACTGATCTCCAATGCCTCAGATGCTGCCGATAAGCTGCGATTTGAAGCACTGACTGACGACGGTCTGTTTGAAAACGACTCAGACTTGAAAATTCGTGTTGAATTTAACAAGGAGCAAAAGACTATCACCGTTGAGGACAACGGTATCGGGATGTCTCGTGAGGAGGTGATCGAAAACCTGGGGACGATTGCTAAATCGGGCACAAGACAGTTTTTTGAATCCCTGACCGGGGATCAAAGCAAAGACAGTCAATTGATTGGTCAATTCGGTGTTGGCTTTTATTCCGCCTTTATCATCGCTCATAAAGTAGACGTAAGTAGTCGACGGGCAGGGTTGGCAAAAGAGGAAGGCATTCGCTGGATATCTGAGGGTAAAAATGATTACACCCTGGAGACGATTGAGCGGGCAAAGCGGGGTACCAAAATAGTATTGCATTTGCGCGACGAAGCTGACGAGTTTCTAAATGCCTATCGACTTCGCTCAATCATCAGCAAGTACTCAGATCACATTTCCATGCCCATTGTCATGGACAAGGAGGTCGATGGGGAAGAAGAAAAGAGCGAAGAGACGGTCAATAGTGCCACTGCTCTTTGGACCCGCAGTAAGCGGGGGATCAAAAAAGAAGAATATGAGGAATTCTACAAGCATGTCGGACATGACTACGAGGCACCCCTGGCCCATGTGCATAACCAGGTTGAAGGTAAACTGGAATACACCAGTTTATTGTACATACCCGCTCGCGCACCTTTTGATCTCTGGGATCGGGAAAAACGCCACGGTATAAAGCTCTATGTCCGACGTGTGTTTATCATGGATGATGCGGAGCAACTGATACCTTCGTATTTGCGATTTGTTAAAGGCGTGGTCGATTCTAATGATCTACCGTTGAATATCTCCCGGGAGATACTGCAAAAAAACAAGACCATCGATTCCATTCGTTCCGGTTGTACCAAGAAGATTCTTGATTTGCTTCGTAACATGGCGAAGAAGGATGCGGAAAAATATGCAATCTTCTGGAAAGAGTTCGGCCGTGTGCTTAAAGAAGGGATTATTGAAGTCACAGACAAACAGGAAGATTTGGCCAGGTTGTTTCGCTTTAGCTCTACTCATGAAGATAAGGAAGACCAGATCGTATCGCTCGAAGATTATGTGAGTCGCATGAAGGAAGGCCAAAAGGCAATTTATTTTATTACTGCGGATAATTATTCAACGGCTAAAAATAGTCCTCACCTGGAAGTTTTTCGCGACAAAGGTGTTGAAGTTTTGTTGCTCACCGACCCTATTGATGAGTGGCTGACCACTCACTTGAACGAATTTGACGGCAAGCCATTAACGTCTGTTAACAAGGGTGAGTTGGATCTCGATGAATTGTCTGAAGCAGAAGATGAGGATAAGAAAGAGAAACTGAAAAAGAAGAAAGCGAATAAAACGAAAAAAGCGAATAAGGAATACGGGGATATCATGACGCGTATTAAGGAATTATTGAGTAACAAAGTGAAGGATGTACGAGTTACTGATCGCTTGACCAATTCGCCCGCATGCCTGGTGGCCGATGATAACGATATGGGTCGGCACCTGGAACAGATCCTGGCCGCTTCCGGCCAATCTATGCCTGGCAGCAAACCCATTCTGGAAATTAACCCCAATCATTTCATCCTGAAAAAACTTAAAGATGAGCAGGATGAAGATCGCTTTACAGATTGGTCGCATATAATTTTTGATCAGGCCTTGTTGAGTGAGGGGGGTAAATTGGATGATCCTGCCAACTTTGTGCAGCGCTTGAATAAAATGTTTCTTGAACTGTCAGACGATAAGACTGCGAACTGACATAGGAGGCCATCTATATTGTTAATCGCATAATAAGGTTAAAAATGCCGGAGGTACCTGCTTTACCGGAAACTCTACATTAATTAGAGTTTCCTTCTTTCTCAAATCAACTAGAATGGCGTCTGGCCGCCCATCTAGAGATTGAAAATAAAATATGGAAATATCGGAAGTTGATTTTTCCAGCCTGTTAAAAGAGCTGACCGACATCGGTGTTGCATTATCGGCGGAAAAAGACCATAGCCGCCTGTTGGAAATGATTCTGATCAAGGCTATGGATGTGACCAATGCTGACGGTGGCTCGCTCTATACGCACACGGATGACAAATGCCTGAAGTTTGAAATCATGCTGACAAGGTCGCTTGGCGTGCATAAGGGTGGCACCAGCGAGGAAGCTATCGAATTTTATCCCATTTCACTGTACAGCGATGAAGGCATACCTAACGATAAAATGGTTGCCGCCTGGGCAGCAATTAGCGGTGAGACAATTAATATCGATGATGCCTACACCAGTGAGCAATTCGATTTTTCCGGAACCCGCAATTTTGACGGAAAGTCAGGCTACCGTTCCAAATCATTCCTCACGGTGCCAATGACCAATCATGAAAATGAGTTGATTGGCGTCCTGCAACTCATCAATGCCCAGCATGAAGAAAGCGGTGAAGTTGTGCCCTTTTCAAACTTTGATCAACAAGTTGTGGAATCCTTGAGTTCACAGGCCGCAGTGACCATCACCAACCGAAGTCTTATCGACGCGCAAAAGCAGTTATTTGATGCACTGATTCAGCTGATAGCAAATGCCATCGATGAAAAATCACCCTACACGGCTGGTCATTGTCGCAGGGTACCTTTGTTAACCACTCTGTTGGCGGACGCCGCATGTGATATGACTAGCGGACCTTTAAAAGATTTTCAAATGACAGAGCTGGAAAAATATGAACTGGAAGTGGCGGCCTGGCTGCATGATTGCGGTAAAATCACAACGCCGGAATATGTTGTCGACAAAGGCACCAAGCTGGAGACTATTTTCGATCGTATTCATCTCGTTCAAGCCCGTTTTGAAGTACTAAAGCGTGATGCTGAAATTGCAGCTCTGCGTCGTCAGATAAACACATCAAATTCCAGTGAGCCCAATCTGGACAATGATGTGATCTATCAGGAGAGAGTAAAGTGGATCGAAAATGCCCGGGCTTTTATTGCAACATGTAATATCGGTGGCGAGACCATAAGGCAGGAAGATGTGATACATATCGACGAGATTGCAAGCGAACTATGGCTGAGCTCTGGTGAGGAAGAGCCTTTACTGTCTGATGAAGAAACTCAGAACCTGAAAATTGGTCGCGGCACACTCTCGGTGCGGGAACGGGAGATCATCAATAATCACGTCAGTGTCACCATTAAAATGCTGGAATCTTTGCCCTACCCGAAACATCTTCGCCGTGTTCCGGAGTATGCGGGTGGACACCACGAAAAAATAGATGGTACCGGCTATCCCAACCGCCTGAAGGGTGAACAAATGTCCGTGCAAGCGCGCATGGTGGCAATTGCAGATGTTTTTGAAGCACTGACTGCCAGCGACAGGCCTTATAAAAAGGCTATGCCCCTGTCACAATCCTTAATGATCCTGGGACAAATGAAAGTCGATGGGCATATTGATCCTGATTTGTTCGACATTTTCATAGGCAATAAAATATACCTGAAATATGCAGAAGAGAATCTGTCAAAAACGCAGATTGATGATGTTGACCTGGCAAAAATCCCGGGCTACCAGTCCTTGGCATAATTTATTCGTTTCACCTCTGTGAATTCTCCCCTGGAAGTAAATACGCCCTATCAATTTATCCTTTGGGCGGAGCAGTGTTTCGATGAGGCAGATTTGTGTTTCGGCCACGGTACCGATAATGCTTACGACGAAGCCGCCTATCTTATCCTGCGTGGACTGAGCCTGCCTTTTGAAATCGATGATGCGCAGCTAAATCAGCGCCTTGACAAAGAGGCAAAGGAATTCCTGCTTGGTCTGGTAAGTCACCGAATAGAGCATCGACAACCCGTGGCATATATGCTGAATGAGGCATGGTTTTGTGGTTTGCCTTTCTATGTGGATGAAAGAGTATTGGTGCCTCGTTCTCCAATCGCAGAACTGATTAGGGAACAATTTACGCCCTGGGTGGTGAGCGATGAGGTAGCTAACATACTTGATATGGGCACCGGCAGTGCCTGTATTGCCGTTGCCTGTGCGATTGCTTTTCCTGAGGCAAAAGTAGATGCCGTCGATATCAGTATTGATGCTCTGGCAGTGGCGGATGAAAATAGTCGTCGCCATGGTGTCGACGATCGCCTCAGGCTGGTTCGTTCTGATCTCTACGAAAATCTTCAGGGACAACGCTACGATATCATCGTCGCTAATCCGCCTTATGTAGATACCGAGGACATGACGAATTTACCGGCAGAATTTCGCCATGAACCCCGCCTGGCTCTGCAAGCGGGCGAAGACGGTCTTGATATTGTTCGACAACTGATCGCACAGAGTAGACGCTACCTTAATGATGCGGGTATTCTGGTCGTGGAGGTAGGCAATAGCGAAGATGCGCTCATCGAAAACTATCCGCACATACCTTTTATGTGGCTGGAATTTGAACATGGAGGTCATGGGGTGTTTCTGTTGACAGCGGAGCAACTGGATGGCTTACAAAATTGAATAGTTCCAGATCTGTTATTCAGATGTATAAAAAAATTCTCTTTTGAGACACGATGTTAATTAATGAAGATACTTGATAAAGAGATAAGCGCGACCCTGGCATTGAATAAAGTTGCCAATAACGGTTTGCTGGACAGGCGCTTGTTACTCAAATCAGGTCTGACTTTTGCGATGGCCGGCTTAACAGCGAATGCAGTCGATGCCGCCGACATAAAAAACAGCTCGGTAGAGAAAATTGATCTCGCCAATCCGCCCTGGATGAAAGAAGCGGGCGCGCCTTTTTCCAATTACGGTCAACCCTCTCCCTATGAAGGTGAAGTAGTGCGGTACGCCGCCGCTAATAGTCAGGTCGGTGGTAATGGTTCATCGTGGACTCCCTTACATGCAATGGAAGGCATGATCACGCCCAATGGTCTGCATTTTGAACGGCATCATAATGGTGTGCCACAAATCGATCCGGGTCTTCATCGTCTTTTAATACACGGATTGCTCAAGCGTCCCTCATTTTTTTGTGTTGACGATCTGCTTCGTTACCCCATGCGATCGCAAATTTGTTTTCTCGAGTGCGGTGGTAATAGCAATGCAGGGTTTAATAAACAACCCATAGGTGCCAGCGCGGGTTATTTTCATGGCTTAGTGTCATGCAGCGAATGGACGGGTATTCCGCTAGCGGTGTTGTTGGACGAAGTCGGTGTTGATAAGCAGGCGAGGTGGCTTATTGCCGAAGGTGCGGATGCCTTTGCAATGAATATTAGCATTCCGATGGAGAAAGCCATGGATGATGCGATTCTGGCGCTGTATCAAAATGGCGAAAGGTTGCGCCCTGAAAACGGTTATCCTATGCGTCTTATCCTGCCAGGTTGGGAGGGCGTATTGAATGTCAAATGGTTGCGACGACTGACAGTCACTGATGCGCCTGTCATGGCGCGTAATGAGACCGCCCGTTATACAGAGTTACTACCTTCGGGCAAGGCAAATATGTTCAGCATGGTGATGGAGGCAAAGTCACTAATCACTTCCCCATCTTCAGGTATGCATATGCCGCAACCGGGCTTATATCAAATCACGGGTTTGGCCTGGAGTGGTCAGGGTAAGGTGAGTAAGGTAGAAGTGAGCGCTGATGGTGGCCAGACCTGGGCTGAGGCGGCCTTGCAGGAACCCATATTGGAAAAGTGCTTCACGAGATTTCGTATTCCCTGGCATTGGAACGGCAGTAAATCGGTGCTGAAAAGCAGAGTGACCGATGACAGTGGTTATCGGCAACCAGAACGTGAAGAATTGATCGCCAGACGTGGGCGTCACGGGTTTTTTCATTACAACGCCATCGTTGCCTGGCAGGTCGATAGCGATGGTGAGGTAAAGCATGTATACGATGACAAAGATAGTAAGACTGATAACGATATTGGCCTTGACGCTGACTGGGATTAACAGCGTCGCGGGCGAAGTGGCTGCGGGTCCAAAGTTGGGTCAGCCGGCCTCTGAGGAGCAGATAGCCAGATGGCAGATCAGTGTTATGCCAGATGGAACAGGTTTGCCCGAAGGGCACGGAGATGCAATTGAGGGTAAAGCCATTTATCTGGATAAATGCCAATCATGTCATGGCCCGAACGGTGAGGGCGGCAGCGCCGACCAACTTGCCAATGCGCACATGCAACTGACGGATGAATGGCCGGAAAAAACAATAGGCAGCTATTGGCCCTATGCCACCACTTTGTATGATTTTAATCGTCGTTCAATGCCGATGCAGGCACCGGGTTCTTTAAGCAATGATGAGGCTTACGCGGTGACTGCTTATCTTCTCTATTTGAATGGCATCATTAGCGACAGTCAGATTCTCAACGCAAAATCACTGTTAAAGGTGCGTATGCCCAACCGTGATGGCTTTATTGATGTTTATGAATTGAACAAAAAAAACAATAAGCCTTAAATCCATCAAGCAGATATTTTCATAAGCAGTTAAAATGCGCAGCTATGTCAGGCAATAACTTCGGAAAATTATTTTCAATCAGCACCGCTGGAGAAAGTCACGGTAGTGGATACCTGTGCATTGTTGATGGCTGCCCGCCAGGCATGGATTTGTCTGAAGCCGACTTGCAGCATGATCTGGATCGGCGCAAACCTGGGAAATCCCGCCACGTCACCCAACGCAAAGAATCAGACAGCGTCAAAATCATGTCCGGCGTGTTTGAAGGCAAGACTACAGGCACGCCTATTGGTCTGTTGATTGAAAATGAAGATCAACGCTCTAAAGATTATTCGAAGATCAAAGAAGTCTTCCGCCCTGGTCATGCCGATTACACCTACCAACAGAAATACGGTCTGCGTGATTATCGGGGTGGTGGCAGGGCTTCTGCGCGCGAGACCTGTATGCGCGTCGCGGCGGGCGCCATCGCTAAAAAATACCTGCTCCAGCATTGCGGTTTAAGGATAAGAGGCTATCTGGCACAACTCGGCCCTATTAAGCTTGAGTGCAAGGACTGGGATGCTGTTGAGAAGAATCCCTTTTTTTGCGCTGATGAGGACAAGTTTGCCGAGCTGGAAACTTATATGGATAAGCTACGTAAGGCGGGTGACTCCATTGGCGCTCGGGTCAATGTCATTGCTGAAAATGTACCGGTTGGCCTTGGCGAGCCTGTATTTGATCGACTTGATGCGGATATCGCCAAAGCAATGATGAGCATCAATGCTGTCAAAGGCGTGGAAATCGGCGCTGGTTTTGCATCCATAGAACAAAAAGGTAGTGAACATCGAGATGAAATTACGCCGCAAGGTTTCCTCAGTAATCATGCAGGCGGGAGCCTTGGTGGTATCTCAAGTGGTCAGGATATCCTGGTGAGCATTGCGCTTAAACCCACCTCCAGCATACGTCTTCCGGGAAAGACTGTTAACCTGCAGGGAAAGGCCGACGAGGTTATTACCACGGGTCGTCACGATCCCTGTGTCGGCATTCGTGCGACGCCTATCGCTGAGGCAATGCTGGCGATAGTGCTGATGGATCACTTGTTACGACATCGGGCGCAAAATACCGGGGTGGAATCAGGTGTACCCGTAATACCGGCGAGCGCGGAAGACTAAGGCCAGGAGTTTGTCCGAGAATAGATAACCTACTGCGGAAAAGCCATTTTGGCCCATTTTCCCGCTCATTTTCGTTAAATAGTTACCACTATTCGCCTCAAATGATCGAAAAAATGGACTCAAAATGGCTTTCCCTCGAGACGGTTTCTATTCCTGGACAGCCTCCTGGTAAGTCAGGTACTTGTACCGCCGACGGTTAAGTCATCGATGCGGATCGTGGGCTGACCAACACCCACGGGTACCGACTGCCCATCTTTGCCGCAGACACCGACACCGGAATCCAGTTGCATGTCATTTCCCACCATCGATACACGGGTAAGTACATCGGGGCCATTGCCGATAATGGTTGCGCCCTTGATGGCTGCAGTTAATTTACCCTTTTCAATAAGCCAGGCCTGGCTTGCACTGAAGACAAACTTGCCATTGGTGATATCAACCTGGCCACCGCCAAACTGCGAGGCGTAAATTCCCTTTTCAACAGAGGCAATAATTTCCTCATGCTCATGCTGGCCGCCTAACATATAAGTGTTGGTCATGCGGGGCATCGGCAAGTGTGCGTAGGATTCGCGCCGACCGTTACCAGTAGCCGCCATACCCATCAATTTTGCATTATGTTTGTCTTGCATATAATTTTTCAGGATGCCGTTTTCAATCAATGTTGTGCATTGTGTGGGTACACCCTCATCATCTATTGACAAAGATCCACGACGTTTTGGGATCGTGCCATCATCAACGACAGTCACTTCAGGGGTCGCCACGCGTTCGCCAATTCGGCCGGAAAAAGTGGATGTTCCTTTGCGATTAAAATCGCCTTCCAGGCCATGACCAATGGCTTCATGTAAAAGGATACCGGGCCAACCGGGTCCCAGCACCACGGTCATGCTACCAGCGGGTGCTGCAACGGCCTCCAGATTGGTAATTGCCTGAGCAATAGCCTCATCGATGTAAGAATCGATAAGCTCATCGTCCTGGAAATATTCGTATCCGAAGCGTCCACCGCCACCGGCGCTGCCTTTTTCAATTTTACCTTTGTCTTCAACGATGACGTTGATATTCAGCCGGACCAAAGGGCGCATGTCAGCGGCAAACGTGCCGTCGCTGGCGGCCACAAGGACGGCTGTATAAGAACCACTCACACTGGCAATGACCTGCGTGACTCGTTTATCTTTCTTCCTGCAAAGATCATCTATCTTTTTTAGCAAAGCGACTTTGTCTTCGGAACTCAGGGAATCCATCGGCGCGTTGGGTACATATAGAGGTGTAATGTCCTGTTGTCGCCAGGCCTGCAGTTTTCCATCGCCACCGCTCTTCGCAATGGATCGGGCAGCCTTTGCCGCATTATCCAAAGCGGGCAGCACAATTTCGTCGGAGTAGGCAAAACCGGTTTTCTCGCCGCTAATCGCGCGCACCCCGACACCCTGATCAATACTGTAGGATCCTTCGCGGATAATGCGATCTTCCATTACCCAGGATTCCGCGCGAGATGCTTCAAAATACAGATCGGCGTAATCAATATCATGGGCGATCAGTTTATCCAGGGTAAGCTGAATGTCGCTGACCTCCATTCCCACGGGGCTTAATAGTTGCTCTTGCGCTAACTCTAAAGATTGATTCAAATTTTAAACTCCCAGGATACGATGTTGAAGTGCAGGAAAGGACGCGCGTAATTCATCAACGCGCGTCAGGTCAAGATCGGCACAGGCAAGACCAGGACCTTCTTCCAGTGAACATAAAATATTACCCCAGGGATCAATAATCATGCTTCGACCCCAGGTTCTTCTTTTTTCGGTATTGTGCCCACCCTGACTTGAGGCAATAACGAAGCACAGGTTTTCCACCGCGCGGGCACATAAGAACATTTCCCAATGACGTTTGCCAGTAGTGTAGGTAAAGGCCGCTGGCACAGTGAAAATGGTTGCGCCTTTGTTTACGAGTTCGCGGTAGAGTTCGGGAAAGCGCAAGTCATAGCAAACAGACAAGCCGAGAGTGGCAAAAGATGTATCTGCCACGACAACTTCTCGACCGGGAACGATGGTATTGGATTCGTTATATGCCTCCCCATCTTCCCTGTTGACACATACATCAAACATATGCATTTTATCGTAACGGGAAGAGAGTTCACCAGCAGGGTTATATAAGAGACAAGCGCTGGCCACGCGCTGAGTATCATCGCTGCGTATTGGTATCGTGCCACCCATCAGCCACATGCCATATTGTTTTGCGAGTTCGCCAAGCATATCCTGTATCGGTCCACTGCCCAGGTCCTCGGCAATGCCCAGTTTGTCCGTCTCATTATCACTGATGAGTGGGAAATATTCCGGCAAAACAGCAAACTCCGCACCTTTAGAGGCTGCCTTCTGAATGAGGTCTCGAGCCTGTCTCAGGTTTGCCTTTACATCGCTTGTGGATACCATTTGAATTGTTGCTACTCTTACCATCGCGCAAGTATACGATAGTCTTTGCTTTGCAGACAGTAACAGGTGAGCTGGCATCTTTTTTCCGCCTGATTTAGGCAGGCGTCAAAATAACACTAGTATCAGTCGAAATATCGGTAGAGAATTAGTTCAGTTCTATATCAATCGAAAAATCTCTTCTCCCTCAACGAGGGGGTGTAAATCTTAAGGAGAACACCATGGGAATGACCATTGATGCAATAGATCCTTTACGCACGGCGCTGATCGTTGTGGACATGCAAAACGACTTTCTCCAACCAGGTGCCGCACTGGAAACGCCCATGGGGCGAGATATCTATCCGAACATGCAAAGACTGCTGGCCTTCGCCCGGCAAAGTGGAATGAAGGTTGTTTACACTTTACACACCCACCGCGCGGATGGATCTGACATGGGGATGTTTGCCGAGGTCTGGACCCCAATTGCCAATGGTGCCTGTCTTGTAGACGGGGAACCCGGCATTGATGTCGTACCTGAACTTACACCTTTGAAAAATGAGTTAGTGATCAAAAAGCACCGCTACAGCGCGTTCTTCGGCACCGATCTCGATATGATTTTGAGAAGCGCAAACATCGATACGGTCGCGGTGACCGGTGTGACAACAGAAAATTGCTGTCACGCCACAGCGCGTGACGCCATGTTCAATGGTTATCGAGTTGCGTTTCTGTCTGATGCAACAGGTACCTTCGATTACCCAGACGCGGGCTTCGGCGCTATACCGGCCGCGGAAGTCCATCGCGTGACCCTCGGCATTCTGGCTGTTTCGACTGCGCATGTAATAGACACTGAAGAGTTCCTGCGATTGAGCAGTGGCAATCGTGACAAACAGCGGTCAGCTGCCTGATGCCATATTAATTGTGCGGAAGCGTCTGTGAGATTCAGTGAAACCTGCGCTTCACAGGTGGCGCCTGCGTTGGGTTGACGCTCTGTTTGCAGAAACCGAAAAACACTTGTCTTCACTGTCGATGACAATCAAATAAACCGCCGAGCTTAGCTCTCGCTCTGGCGAAACCATGGCCCTGTAAGGAAGCGGCAATCCGTGTTCTTATTGGCAATACTCTTGATTTGGGTGCAGACCCATCGTACTCGATAAACACTGGTCTTCATGGCTGTTACCTGTGTGTGGGATAACGTATACTCAGCCGCTTTTTATTCTTACAACTATCAGGAATTGCAGTTGAACACAGATTTCCCAAAAATAGATCGCTTGCCACCCTATGTTTTTACTATCGTTAACGAATTAAAAATGCAGGAGCGCCGCCGTGGTGAGGACATTATTGATTTTGGCATGGGCAATCCGGATCAACCTGCGCCTCAGCACATTGTCGATAAACTGGTAGAGGCATCACAGCGCAAAGATACCCACAGGTATTCGATGTCCAGAGGGATTCCACGTCTACGTCGTGCTATCTGCAATTGGTATAAGCAACGCTATGATGTGGATCTGGATCCTGAGACCGAGGCGATAGTCACATTGGGTTCGAAGGAAGGATTGGCCCATCTGGCCATGGCGATCATGGACAAAGGTGATGTTGCGCTGGTGCCCAACCCGGCCTATCCAATACATCCTTATGGTTTTATTCTCGGTGGTGCAGACGTCAGGCATGTGCCTATAGGCGTAGGTATCGATTTTTTTTCAGAACTGGAAAATGCGGTTCGCAATAGCTGGCCGAAACCAAAATTATTGGTTTTGAATTTTCCCAGCAACCCGACAGCGCAATGTGTTGAATTGCCCTTCTTCGAGAAAGTTATTGCCTTTGCCAAAGAACATGAAATTTGGGTTGTACAAGATCTCGCCTATGCCGATATTGTATTTGATGGCTACGTGGCACCGTCGATACTTCAGGTAAAAGGCGCAAAGGAAGTAGCGGTGGAGTTCTTTTCTTTATCGAAGAGTTACAATATGCCTGGATGGCGAGTGGGCTTTATGGTCGGCAGCGAGGTGCTCGTGCATGCCCTGGCAAGACTGAAATCTTACCTTGATTATGGCATGTTTACTCCAATTCAAATTGCGGCCATCAAGGCGTTGGAAGGCGATCAACAATGTGTAGAGGATATTGTGAGTGTGTATCAGGCCCGCCGCGATGTATTATGTGAAGGCTTGAACAGCATCGGCTGGCCCGTTCAAAAACCGAAAGCAACGATGTTTGTCTGGGCTGAAATCCCGGATCATTACAAGGCAATGGGTTCATTGGAGTTTTCGAAGAAATTGTTACTGGATGCGAAAGTTGCTGCCTCGCCCGGGATCGGTTTTGGCGAATATGGCGATAATTATTTACGTTTCGCCTTGATCGAAAATGAGCATCGGACTCGACAGGCCATTCGAGGCATTCGAGCAATGTTCAAGAAAGATGAAGCCCCGGTGAGCTTGGCCGGTTGATTTTCAGTACGATGAGAGCTGAGAAAACTATATGGATCCAATAAAGATAGGCTTGTTAGGGCTGGGCACCGTTGGAGGTGGTACCGTTAGCGTGTTGACGCGTAATATGGATGAAATCACCCGGCGTGCAGGCAGGGAAATCGTCATTAGTCATGCGGCAGCGAAAGAGTACGATGCTGCCATTGAAGGTCTCGACAAGATTGGCAAGATTACCGACGATGCCTTCGGCGTTGTCAACGATCCGGAAGTCGAGATCGTTATCGAGTTAATTGGTGGTTACACACTAGCCAAAGAGCTAGTGCTCAAGGCTATCGAAAATGGCAAACACGTGGTGACCGCAAACAAGGCGCTGATTGCTTTGCACGGCAACGAAATATTTAGCGCAGCACAGGCGAAAGGGGTCACTGTGGCTTTCGAGGCGGCAGTGGCTGGCGGTATTCCCATTATCAAGGCCATGCGCGAGGGCCTGGCCGCCAACCAAATCCAGTGGGCAGCCGGTATTATTAATGGCACAGGTAATTTCATCCTCAGTGAAATGCGCGACAAAGGCAGGGACTTCGATGATGTCTTGCAGGAGGCGCAGGCCCTGGGCTACGCCGAAGCCGATCCTACCTTTGATGTGGAAGGCATCGATGCCGCGCATAAACTCACCATCATTGCCTCTATCGCTTTCGGTATTCCGTTGCAGTTCGAGAAAACCTATACAGAAGGTATTACTCACATTGAACAACAGGATGTAAAGTATGCTGGCGAGCTAGGTTATCGTATTAAACACCTGGGTATCACTAGAAAAACGGAGAAGGGTATTGAGATGCGTGTGCACCCCACGCTGATCCCTGAACGTCGTCTAATCGCAAATGTGGATGGTGTGATGAACGCTGTGTTGGTTTATGGCGATGCTGTCGGCCCCACACTTTACTATGGCGCAGGTGCCGGTGCTCAGCCGACCGCTTCTGCTGTGGTGGCGGATGTCGTTGACATCGTCCGCGCCCTCACCAGCGATCCTGAAAATCGTGTGCCCCATCTTGCCTTTCAGCCTGATGCTATGTCTGATATTCAGGTTATAGATATCGAAGAAATCGAAACGGCTTACTATTTACGTTTATCAGCAGTCGATCGCCCTGGCGTGCTGGCGGATATCACTGCTATTTTCGGCGATTCTAACATCAGTATCAAAGCGATCATCCAAAAGCAGGCGATTGAAGGAAGCAGTCAAATCCCGGTGATATTTTTGACGCAACGCGTACTGGAAAAAGACATGAACGAGGCAATTCGTAACATTGAAGCGCTGGACACGGTGAGTGGTCCTGTGGCTCGGATTCGTTTGGAAACACTTGCATAGGCAGATGCTTAAAAATTCCATGAATCGCTATAAAGGCTTAATTGATCATTATCGTAATCGCTTACCTGTTGAGGATGACATGCGGATCATTTCTCTGGGCGAAGGAAGGACACCACTAATACGCCTGGAGAACATTGCGGAAATTAGTGAGAACGACATTGAATTGTACGTAAAGTTCGAGGGTCTTAATCCTACGGGTTCATTCAAGGATAGAGGCATGACCATGGCGGTCACCCAGGCAGTGTCGGAAGGCTCCAAAGCAATTATATGTGCATCCACTGGCAACACTTCTGCATCTGCTGCCGCTTATGCCGCACGTGCAGGGATCACGGCATTTGTGTTAATTCCGGAAGGCAAGATCGCGCTGGGTAAATTGGCCCAGGCGATGATGAAAGGTGCAGTGGTGATCCAGATAGCAGGTAATTTTGACGATGGTATGCGTCTGGTAAAAGAAGTTGCCAGCGAAGCTCCGGTAACTATCGTTAATTCCATCAACCCTTATCGATTGCAGGGACAGAAAACCGCAGCCTTTGAAATTATCGATGAATTGGGCAGGGCACCGGATTATCATTGTTTGCCTGTGGGAAATGCTGGCAATATTACTGCCTATTGGACGGGCTACAGTGAATACGCCAACGAAGAGACCGAGGCCTGTACTTTCTGTGAATCAAAATGTCGCTATGACTGTGAAAAACAAACCGATGCAAGACCTAAAATGCTCGGCTATCAGGCCAGTGGGGCCGCGCCTTTTTTGCGAGGAGCAATGGTCGATGAACCGGAAACCGTTGCCACAGCCATACGCATTGGACATCCTCAGTCATGGGAATATGCCTGGCATGCGAGTAAAGAGTCCGGTGGTTGGTTTGATGAATTTTCGGATGAAGAAATCCTCGCAACACAAAAACTACTAGCAGAAAAAGAGGGCATATTTTGTGAACCCGCGTCAGCAATATCCGTTGCGGGAGCCTTACGTGATATCCGTTCGGGCAAGATCGAAAAACAAAGTTGTGTCACCTGCACGTTAACCGGACACGGTCTTAAGGATCCCGATACTGCTATAGAACAAAGCAGTGCACCGGTGATTAAAATCGACGCGAACCTCGCTAACGTGAAAAAAGCAATCCTGGATAATATTAGCTAGAAACGGTCGCTATTTTCTGTAAGCGGTTAGAATTACGGGTTACACACGACTTCATCCACGCAGTCGTTAGCAGTTATATATTCTTTGAATCATTAATTTTTGAGGTCATGCTAGATATAACGCTCTATATTCCCGGATTGTTTGATAGTGAAATCATGATGGATGATGATCATCATCATCCGGATTTAAGTGCCCTGGAATATCTTTTGGCACGCGGTCAAAAAATCACGATTCAAAGTGCTTCTCATAATGCAGATCTGTGTCATCTTTTTAACTATGTGCCAGCCGAGGATGAGGATATTCCTATGGCAGCCATTGGCCGACTTATTGATGACGAAAAACGTCCTGAAGGCTATTGGATGCGCGCTGATCCAGTGCATCTTCTGGCGGATCAAAAGAGTTTAAGTCTGTTAGATGCCAGTAATCTTTCTCTTACACAGCATGACGCACTGGCTCTGGCGGCCTGTGTTCAGCAATCGTTCACAGAATTGGGCTGGGTACTTGAAGTGCCCGTGCCGACACGTTGGTATGTGAAGTTGAACCGCAAGCCATCTATACGAACTTCGGACTTACAAATGGTGACAGGTAGCGACATCCAGCAGCATATGCCAATGGGCGAAGATGCGGCTATATGGCATCGCCTCATGAATGAAATACAAATGCAATTTCACAGTGCCGATATTAATCAGCTCAGAGTGGAGCGGGGCGAGCTGCCGGTCAATAGCCTCTGGTTGTGGGGAACGGGTGCTTTACCAGATTTACAGGAGCGTCGTTGGTCGCGCGTGTTTAGCGATGACGTTAACACGATGGGACTCTCCATGTTATCCAATACGCCCTGTTTGCCCTTGCCTGAGCTGGCTGAAAATCTTTTTAGTGAGGAAAGCAAAACGGCGAATGTGCTGGTGGTAATGTCTGAATTTCAATCTACTTTCTTGCAGCATGAACAGCGTCAAGAACAACTGGATAAACTCGAAAATACCTGGTGTAAGTATCTTTTGCAAAAGCTGCATGAAGGGGATCTACGTTCTCTCAGGATAATTACAGGTTCCTGGCAGTTCACAATCAAGCGATATTCGCTGATGAAATTTTGGCTTAGAGTAAAGACGTTTAATTCTTATATTCAATAAGCCGTCTCACTCATTGATAAAAAAAACAATTATTCGTCGTCAGCGGGAAACTTCCGGTTCTTTGCCGGACAATATTCACCCGGTTCTTAAACGTGTCTATTCAGGTCGAGGTGTAACTTCCATCGATGACCTGGACTATTCCCTGTCTAATCTTCTACCTTTCACTTCGCTGAAAAATATTGATAGTGCGGCGACTTTATTGACGTCGGCACTGGAGCAACAAAAACGCATAGTAATAGTGGCCGATTACGATGCTGATGGTGCCACTGCCTGTGCTTTGGCTATCCGTGGGCTATGCGCCATGGGTGCAAAAGACGTGCATTACATCGTGCCGGATCGATTTGAGCATGGCTATGGTCTGAGTCCGGAAATAGTCGAATTGGCGGCAGACCTGGATCCTGATCTTATCGTCACAGTGGATAACGGAATTTCCAGCGTTGAAGGCGTGGCACTGGCGCGCAGTAAGGCAATTGATGTTTTGATAACGGATCATCATTTACCGGGACCGGTATTACCGGAGGCGAGCGTGATTGTTAATCCCAATTTGGCAGACGATGCTTTTCCGAGCAAGTCGCTAGCGGGGGTTGGTGTGATGTTCTATGTGCTCGCGGCACTTAGAGCTAGATTGCGAGAACTTGACTGGTTTGAAAAACAGGGTTTGAAAGAAACGAATCTGGCGCAGTTTCTGGATCTGGTCGCCCTGGGCACCGTCGCTGATGTTGTGACACTGGATTTGAATAATCGTATTTTCGTAGCACAAGGTTTGGAACGTATACGCCATGGTCAGTGCGCAAAGGGAATCAGTGCATTACTCCTTGTGGCAAAACGGCTAGCGGAAAACATTACCAGCAGTGATCTGGGTTTTGCTGTCGGGCCACGTTTGAATGCGGCAGGTAGATTGACCGACATGCGACTGGGTATTGAATGTCTTATCTGTGATGACCAGAGTAAGGCTTTGCAAATGGCAACACGCCTGAATAACTTGAATCTGGAAAGAAGAGAAATTCAAGAGGGAATGGAAAGTGAGGCTTTGGCCGCGATAGAGGCGATGGACTTACAGACAAATGAGTCACTGCCTTATGGTATGTGTCTGTATCAGGAAAACTGGCATCAGGGTGTTATTGGAGTCTTGGCCTCAAAGATAAAGGAAAAGACGCATCGGCCCGTCATTGCATTCGCGAAAGAGAACGATGAGATGTTAAAGGGTTCTGCGCGCTCCATTCGCGATGTCCATATTCGTGATGCCATTGAAGCAATTAGCACCGCGCATCCTGGGCTAGTGTTGAAATATGGTGGTCACGCAATGGCCGCTGGATTAACGCTTAGGCGGGATAAGTACGATGAGTTTTGTGATTTATTTAACAGGGAAATTGAGCGTCATATAAAAATAAAGGGTTTTGATTCGGAGCTAAAATCAGATGGTGAACTAGCGCCTGATGAATTGACGTTAGAACTTGCCGAACAGTTCAAGCAGGCAGGCCCCTGGGGACAGGGCTTTCCGGAACCGCAATTTGATGGCAAATTCAGAATTCTGGAATCACGCATTGTTGGAGACAAGCATCTCAAACTCAAATTGTTTATTGATGATGCTGCCAGGGCCATTGACGCAATTGCCTTTAACACCACTGACGAGCATTGGCCAGGCGACTACGACGAAGTGCAGGCGCTTTACCGTCTAGACGTGAATGAGTATCGTGGCAGACGTAGCCCTCAGCTCATCGTTGAACTCATTGAACCTCTTATACGTACGCTTTAAACGACCTTGTAGCGGCAAAGTCAAAGAAGTCTATATTATTGAAATAATTTAAGCCCGCTTTCTTTGGAACAATTTGGGCTCAGCTCTCAAGAGCAGAGCAACATCGGCCTGAAGAATTTTTCCGGCGCATTCCATCACACCGTCATGGAATGTAGTGCCTGTTGTGCGATCATTGCAATAGCGATTGTTGCACTGGGGCATAGTCTCCGCCTGAATGTTGTTGCAGAAGGTGCAGAAACGGAAGCCCAATTCGATTATTCTTAATAAACTAAACTGCGACGAGGCTCAGGGCTGTTATTTTAGTAAGCCGCTGCCGGCGGATAAATTTGTATATTTTTTACTGGACAGCAGAGAAGCTCTCGAACCCATAGCAATCATTCGTAGGGCTTAAAGCAACAATTACATCATGTTTCTCATGATGATTCTCCATAGTAGTAAAGTCAGAATTCCCCCGCCTGGAATGGCAGAATAATGCCAAGGGCAATCAACAAATAATATTTTGAATTAGACAAGCTTGCCGAGGAAGCCAAACCTTCTCTGTATCGACAGGCTGGCCTGTAGTAGAATCCGCGCTCATCAATATTCAGAGTTGTTAGTTATCATGTTAGAAACTAATTTAGTAGTAGTTCAGATAAAAGATCTGCGAGAACGTACCTTTTCTCTACGGGGGTACCTTTGAGTACCCTGAAAAATCTGAACGATTGACGGAGGTTCTGCGCGAACTGGAAAATCCAGCAATATGGGATGATCCTGAAAAAGCCCAGGCCCTTGGCAGAGAAAGATCCTCGCTGGAGCTGGTTGTAGAGACCATAGATCATTTGACCTCCAGTCTTATAGAGGCCGAGGAGTTGCTGGATCTGGCGAAAGAGGAAAATGATGAAGACACTGCTAACGCTGTTATCAGTGACCTGGCAGCGTTGGAAACGCGTCTCGCCGATTTGGAATTCAGGCGTATGTTTTCGGGTGATATGGATGCCAATAACAGTTTTTTGGAGATACAGTCAGGCTCAGGTGGCACTGAAGCTCAGGACTGGGCTGAAATGTTATTACGCATGTATTTGCGCTGGGGCGAAGACCACGATTTCAAAACGGAGTTACTTGAAGCCTCGCCAGGTGATGTCGCTGGCATCAAAAGCGCGACAATCCGTTACGAAGGCGACTATGCCTTTGGTTGGTTGCGGACAGAAACTGGCGTACACCGACTGGTAAGAAAATCTCCCTTCGATTCCGGCAACCGCCGACATACCTCATTTGCCTCAGTATTTGTTTCCCCGGAGATTGATGACAATATTGCAGTGGATATCAACCCGGCGGATCTGCGCGTAGATACTTATCGTGCCAGTGGCGCGGGTGGCCAACATGTTAACAAAACCGACTCAGCAGTTAGACTTACCCATATTCCGAGCGGAATTGTCGTGCAATGTCAAAGTGATCGTTCTCAACACAAGAACCGGGATCGAGCGATGAAACAGCTTCGAGCGAAATTATATGAAATGGAATTGTTGAAGCTCAATTCGGAACGACAGGCGATGGAAGATTCCAAGGCTGATATCGGTTGGGGAAGTCAAATTCGTTCCTATGTTCTGGATCAATCCCGGATAAAGGACCTGCGCACGGGCGTAGAAAGTTCAGACACCCAATCTGTACTGGATGGGGATCTGGACAAATTCATTGAAGCCAGCCTGAAAAGTGGCCTCTAGCTCGTTTAAGTTATCTGCTTCATCATTCCGAAATGACAATTGAACACTGACAAGTAATAATGCCCCATGACAAACGAAAATAACGAACATAGTGAACATGACCTGATTGCTCAACGTCGAAATCAACTTCAGACCTTACGGGAAAAGGGTATAGCCTATCCCAATGATTTTCGCCGGGACTCGTTGGCGGCCAATTTGATTAAGGGTTATGAAGATAAGAGCAAGGAAGAACTTGAAGTAGCAAAAATATCGGTGAAGATTGCAGGTCGAATGATGACCCGTCGCATCATGGGAAAGGCGTCCTTTGCGCATCTGCAGGATATGTCCGGCAAGATTCAAATCTATGTGAGGCGTGATGATTTGCCTGAAGGGGTTTATAACGAGCAATTCAAAAAATGGGATATTGGTGACATCATCGGCGTCAGTGGCGTGGTCATGAAAACTAATAAGGGTGAACTCAGCGTTCATGTCGATTCTATTCGGCTATTGACGAAATCTCTAAGGCCATTGCCGGAAAAATTTCATGGACTCACGGATCAGGAAACCCGATACCGACAACGTTATCTGGATTTGATTACAAATGAGGAGAGTCGCAAGGTCTTTAAAGTACGCTCGGCGGTAGTGGAGTTCATTCGTCGTTTTCTTATTGCCCATGACTATATGGAAGTGGAAACGCCAATGATGCATATGATTCCCGGCGGTGCCACAGCACGACCATTCGTAACTCACCACAATTCGCTCGATATGGATCTGTATTTGCGAATAGCGCCGGAACTATATCTCAAACGTCTGGTAGTCGGCGGAATTGAAAGGGTGTTTGAAATTAATCGAAGCTTTCGCAACGAAGGCGTGTCACCGCGGCATAATCCGGAATTCACGATGCTGGAGTTCTATCAGGCCTATGCCGATTATGAAGATCTGATGGATCTCACGGAACAATTGTTAAGGGATTTGGCGAAAGAGATTATTGGTGCCTACCTTGTCAGCTATCAGGGAGAGGATTACGATTTAGCTGATCCCTTTGTCAGAATGACGGTGAAGGAATCCATTCTGCACCACAATCCTGGGCTTAGCGATAGTGATCTGGCGTCAAGCAGTCGACTGCGCGAAATATTGACAGGCCTTGGTGTGAGCCTCGAGGAAAGCTATGGTCTGGGTAAATTGCAAATTGAACTATTTGAAAAAACCGTTGAGTCCAATTTGAAAGCACCCACTTTCATTACCGCCTATCCCACAGAAGTGTCGCCACTTGCGCGTAAGAATAATGATGATCCTTTTATTACGGATCGCTTCGAATTTTTCGTAGGCGGGCGTGAAATAGCCAATGGTTTTTCAGAACTCAACGATCCCGAAGATCAGGCAGAACGCTTTCGAGCGCAAGTTGAGGATAAAGAGGCAGGTGATCACGAAGCCATGCATTACGATGAAGATTACCTCACAGCCCTTGAATATGGTATGCCGCCATGCGCCGGCGAGGGCATCGGTATCGATAGATTGGTGATGTTTTTGACCGATACCGCCACGATACGCGATGTCATCCTTTTTCCGCATATGCGCAACAAAGAATAGCAGCGAAATTGCTTAAGCACGCATTTTTTCATTCTATCTTATTGTTTTTAATGAAATATTAATAATTTTCATCAAGTAATTAAACATGGAGCGAGTTAGGGTTCAGCTTGGCTTCGATGAAGAAACTTTTCTATGAAAAATGAGTCCATAGTGGTGACCTTTATGGTTAAGTAAGAAAATAGACTGGGCATTAACCGACACCCGGGATAATTTTATAAGTCGGTTGATGACAATATTAATAAACCTGACCCGCAAGGGTTAATTCCAATAACAGAAGTTCGGAGGATCCCCCGATGTCGAATAAATTAAGTTTAAGACCCATAGCAGCTGCAATCGGTACCACCTTTGTTGTATCTCTGGCAATGAGTCCTATTGCAAATGCCAGTGAAAATCCTTTTTCCATGAGTGAGCTATCCAGTGGTTATATGGTGGCTGACAGTCATGCTGCCGAAGGTAAATGTGGTGAAGGCAAGTGTGGTGAAGGCAAGAAAGCCGGGAAAGAAGGTAAATGTGGCGAAGGCAAGTGTGGCGAAGGTAAAAAAGCCGGGAAAGAAGGTAAATGTGGCGAAGGCAAATGCGGTGAAGGCAAAAAGGACGCCGAAGGCAAATGCGGTGAAGGCAAAAAGGACGCCGAAGGAAAATGTGGTGAAGGCAAAAAGGACGCCGAAGGAAAATGCGGCGAAGGCAAAAAGGACGCCGAAGGAAAATGTGGTGAAGGTAAAAAGGACGCCGAAGGAAAATGTGGTGAAGGCAAAAAGGAAGCCGAAGGAAAATGCGGTGAAGGTAAAAAGTAAGTATTTGCCTGTTTTTATCTAGTGACGTCTAGGCATTACCCTGTACGTGGTGCAGGTTTAGGTCTGCGGCGAGCCTTCATCGGCTCGCTCGCGGATCACATTCCCCCTCATATTGAGTTTATGGAAGTGGCCCCGGAGAACTGGATCGATGTAGGTGGTCGCTTTGGAAGACAGTTCCATGCACTTACAGAGAAGGTTCCGTTTGTTTGTCATGGATTATCCCTGAACATTGGTGGCCCTGCGCCACTTGACGAAGCCTTTCTGCAAAAAGTTCGACAATTTCTCGATACCTTTAACATCCGTTGCTACAGCGAACATTTGACCTATTGCGGTGACGATGGTCATTTATATGATTTACTCCCCATACCTTTTACAGAAGCCGCTGCTAACTATGTAGTTGAGCGTATACAAAGAACTCAGGATATTATTGGTCGGCAGCTGACGATAGAGAATGCATCATATTATGCCGCTCCTGGTCAGGAAATGACGGAATCGGAATTCATTAATGCAGTGACAGAAAAAGCTGACTGCGATTTGTTACTGGATATCAATAATATTTACGTAAATAGCATTAATCATAACTATGACGCTGAAGAATTTTTACTTTCCATGCCTGCCGATCGAATTGCCTATGGTCACATCGCCGGTCATTACGAGGAAGCGGAAGATTTACGGGTAGATACCCACGGCGCTGATGTGATCGATCCTGTTTGGGATTTGCTGGCAAAGGCCTATGAGTACTTCGGGGTGTTTCCAACATTGCTGGAGCGGGATTTTAACATCCCTCCTCTAAACGAATTATTCAACGAAGTTGATAGCATTCATCAAATGCAGCTACAACACGGAGATAAGCGTGACGATAGCATCGCCAGGCGGGGCTAAACCGACGAGTTTCAAAGATATCCAGTACCAGTTCACCGCTCACATTCGTGATCCGGAAAACTGCTCTCCACCCGCCGATATTGAAGACCGGCGTATGCAAATTTATCGTGATTTACTCTTTAACAATGTCGAAGATTTTCTGGCCAATAGTTTTCCTGTTCTGCGTAAAATTATGCCCAAGCCTGGATGGCACGCGCTGATAAGGGATTATTTCAAAATCCATCAGGCGCGCACACCCTTGTTTCCAAAGATGTCGCAGGAGTTTTTGCAATACCTGGATCAGGAACGCGAACTGCAAAGCGACGATTTCCCCTTCATGAAAGAGCTGGCTCATTATGAATGGCTGGAGTTAGCCATTTTCATTGATAGTCGGGATCTCAATATGAGTGGAATTGATGCCTCGGGTGATTTGTTAAGGGGTATACCGCTACTAAGTCCGCTAGCCTGGCCCTTTGCCTATCAATACCCGGTTCATAAGATTTCCCCCGATTATCTACCGATTGAGGCGCCCACACAGGCAACTTACCTGGTTGTTTACCGGGGTCATGATGATGAGGTCGGATTTCTGGAATTAAATCCGGTATCAGCCAGGTTAATTGAACATCTGCAGGCCGATCTATCCCAAAGTGGACAGCAAATTCTGGAAGACATTGCCAGTGAACTCCAACATCCAGACCCCCAGGTCGTCATTGATGGCGGTTTTGCGATCCTTCAATCCATGCGTGAAAAAGACATCATTCTTGGCACTCAAATTGTTTGATTCTGACGCTTTGCTGTAAAACGAGAGACGGTAGTGTTTGTGACTTGTGCTGAGTGGTACATCAGGATTAACATGAATTTCCCACTGTACCATTAGACAAGATCAATAAGAAAATAGGGGAAGCTTCTATGGATATCGAGCAAGCACGTAGTTTCTTGTTATCTGCTCTCGAGGTAATGACTGCATTATTTATCTTCCTAATAGGTCTTGTACTGCTCGCTGTTATTGTCGTGTACATACTCGATGTCACCCAAACGAAGCAAGCCATTCGCCGAAATTATCCAGTCGTTGGTCATTTTCGCTATGTTTTTGAACATCTCGGAGAATTCTTCCGGCAGTATTTCTTTGCAATGGATCGGGAAGAACTGCCCTTTAATCGGGCGCAACGATCCTGGGCTTACCGGGCGGCGAAGAACCTGGATAATACAGTGGCATTCGGTTCCACTCGCGATTTGCGTCCAGCGGGTACGGTATTGTTTGTCAATTGTCCTTATCCCACACTGGATGCGGATGCTGTAGAACCTGAAGAAGTAACCATCGGTCCTTATTGCGTCTTTCCCTATATTCATGCGCCCTTTTTTAATATTTCCGGGATGAGTTTCGGTGCTATTTCAAAACCCGCAGTATTGGCCTTGTCCAATGGTGCCAGAATGGCCGGGTTATGGATGAACACAGGGGAAGGGGGGCTATCTCCCTATCATCTGCAAGGTGGGGCCGATATCATTTTCCAGATGGGCACGGCGAAATATGGCGTTCGCAACAAAGAGGGCGATCTTGATGATGATAAGTTACGTGAAGTTGCGGCTCACAAACATGTCAGGATGTTTGAGCTGAAGCTTAGTCAAGGCGCAAAACCGGGCAAGGGTGGCATACTACCTGGTGGAAAAGTGACTGAGGAGATCGCTGCCATTCGAGGGATAAAGGCCAATCATGATTCCATCAGTCCAAATCGCCATACGGACATAAGCAATAATCAGGAACTGTTGGAGATGATTAATCATATTCGTACAGTGACGGGTAAGCCTACGGGATTCAAAGCGGTTATTGGCGCTTATGGTTGGCTGGATAGCCTTTTTCAGGAAATAAATGAAAGGGGTATCGAGTCAGCACCGGATTTTATTACGGTTGATGGCGCAGATGGTGGTACCGGAGCTGCACCTATGCCGCTGATTGATGATATGGGTTTGCCCTTACGGGAAAGCCTGCCTATGGTTATTGATCTGCTCGTTGAGTATGGATTGCGCGATCGTATAAAGGTAATTGCCTCTGGAAAATTGATTACGCCAACCGATGTGGCCTGGGCTTTATGTGTCGGTGTGGATTTTGTCAATTCGGCCCGTGGTTTCATGTTCGCGCTGGGATGTATTCAGGCCTTGCAGTGTAATAAAAACACCTGTCCAACGGGGATCACGACACATGACAAAGATTTGCAACGTGGCCTGGTGCCGGAGAACAAAGCGGTCAGGGTTATGCACTACGCTAAAAATATGCAGAAAGAAGTAGGCACAATTGCGCATTCCTGTGGTGTCGATAAACCACGTCAGCTTCGGCGCCATCATGCCAGAATTGTTACCAGCAACGGCCTGTCAATACCACTAAATGAATTACATCCAGATCACATCGCTGCGCAATAGCCACGAAGTGTATGTCGAGAGTCACGCTCGATAAGCATGTCGACTCAAAGCTATTTAAGCAACAATGTAGTACCGGTCGGCGATAAAGACTAACAAACATGCTCGGAGGAACGTTATGAAGACTCTTATTTCACTTGCCAATTTGGCGCAGGATATTTTGGATTCAGTGCGTAATTCTGTCGATATGATCGGCTCGATACTATTGAGAGCTTACCTGGCACCGGTTTTCTGGTTGGCAGCTAATAATAAATGGAATCCTTTTGACAAAGACAGTTCGCTGGACTCGGTTATCGGCTGGTTCGGTGAAGGGGGGCTGGGGCTACCGTTTCCCGCGCTAAATGCCTATATGGCCTGGGGCGCTGAATATTTTGGAGCAATATGTTTGGCTCTGGGATTGGGTACACGTTGGATTTCTGTTCCATTGATGGTCACCATGCTTGTGGCTATGGCGACAGTACATTGGCAACATGGTTGGCAAGCAGTCCATGATCTGAAAAGTCCATTCGCATCTGAAAATGCAGAAGATGCGCTTGATAGACTTTCTCGTGCAAAGAGTATTCTTGAAGAACATGGCAATATTGATTGGCTCACTGAGCATGGTAGTTTTCTCGTTTCGAATAATGGTATTGAGTGGGCGGCAACCTATTTTGTTTTATTACTTGCCTTGTTTTTCCTGGGTGGCGGGAAAATTGTCAGTCTTGATTACTGGATTGCAAAAAAATTCAGATCAAAATAGATTATTAAACCAAACCACACACCACTGAGACCTGAACCGGGCTTTTTACCGGGATAGTTGAGCATGCTAACGTCGACGTCTGTCTTGTTTTTTATTGGACTGCTGTTGACGACAGTAATTCTTGAACCGCTGGCAAAAAAACTTCGTATACCTTTCAGTATTGTCTTAATTCTTCTGGGTTTCGCCAGCTCAGAGATTGTCGTAAAACTCTTTTCAGTTGACACTGGCATCCGCTGGGATAACTTTCAGATAATAATTTTAAAGATATTTCTGCCGGTAATTATTTTTCAGGCTGCCCTCAAACTCGATATCCGCGCCATTTATCGGGATTTCATCCCGCTCATATTCCTGGCACTACCACTGATGCTGGTCGCTGTATCTATCACCGCCGCTGTTCTTTATTACGGTATTGGGTATCCACAGGTGTTTCCATGGCATACCGCTATTTTGGCTGGCGCCTTGTTATCTGCCACAGATCCTTCATCAGTAGTGAGTATATTGAAACAAACCAAAGCACCGGAGCGTCTTATTACCCTACTGGAGAGTGAAAGTCTGTTTAATGATGCAAGCGCTGTTGTACTATTCAGCTTACTGGTCTCCATGACGTTGCTTAACCCAGGGGTCGCCGACTGGCAGAGTACAGCCCTGACTTTCGCGAAAGTTTTTAGCGGCGGTATCATTGTAGGTGTCGCAGCCAGTGCAGTTGTCTATTTGCTAATCAGGTTTATCGATGGAGAGCATGTCTATGCTTTAACTAGCCTGATCGCAGCCTACGGCGCGTATATCATAGCCGGCGATGTTCTGTCCTGTTCCGGCGTTATGGCGGTGTTAACGACAGGTTTAATAATTAACGAGTTACCAAACATCGACAAGAAGATCGAATCGGTCAGATTTACCGAAACACTCTGGCAGTTTGCGGCACAGGTAATTGACAGGCTAATTTACCTCCTGGCGGGCATTACAATAACCGTCACCATGTTCAAAGAGCAGTGGTTGGCGATGATTCTGGGTATTCTTGCTGTGATTATCGCGAGGGCATTTATAATATTATTGCTCTTACCTTTAATTTGCTACATCTTAAGATTAAATAGATTTCCCGCTAAACATTTGTTGGTCTTGAACTGGGGTGGCGTCAGGGGAACTGTGACGCTGGCGCTGGCTTTGTCCTTACCATTCACATTGGATACATGGTTCACATTGCAGTCTATCGCTTATGGCGTGGTGTTGTTTAGCGTGTTCTTTCAGACCGGCAGCATGAATTTTCTTGTAAGAAAGTTAAAGCTCGAAGCTGAATAAGATCTTGCTCAGTGTTGCATATTTAATTCTTTAGGAGAAGCGTCGCGTTTCGATCAAATTGACTACTTTTTATCCTTTGATAGTACCGACAATAACCTGATAAATGCTTCAACGGAGTCCCACGAGGCAGATTCCTCCATTGTATGGTATCCGGTCGTTGGTATTTGTATAGTCGTGCCGTCAACCAGGCCATTTGAAGCCACTATGATTCTGCCCATCTCTGTGCTGCCAAGCGATCGTGGTTTTTCACCCAGACTCTGCAATCGTTTATTATCTTCTTCCACATATCTGTTTTTGTAGGAAAAACTAATACCATTCTTTCGACATGAATCCTCAACAAGCAAGCTAGCCTCTTTGTTAAAGTTGGCGTTAGCATCTTTTTCCCTCAGGGCAATTTGTTGTTGATTTGCGGCTTCGTTGTCTGGAAACGGGCTGGTGTCAACCACGAATAGTCTGTTTGTTGAACCACCAAACCTGCGGAACCATTCCAGCAAATAGCGCCAGCTTTTACCCGCTTCTTCCTGAGCTGTAAAAAAAGCGGTGCCTTGAAAACCCAGACTAAATAAGTGCACAAGCGCAGCCGCAGTTAAAACATTGTCAAGTTGGGCTTCCAGCCGATCGTTCTTTATAGTCAGTTTATCTTCAAATGCGATCGGGGTTCCTGCGACAACATCATTCATTCCGTCAATCTCAAATATCAAATTATTTCTAAATTCACATACATAGGCATTTTGAATTACCCCATTGCCCCGGTAAACGCCAGACCATGGTTCGTAAGCGTATACTTGTCCGGATTGATACCGTGCGGTCACTTTTGACATTAATTCTTCGGAAACGGAGTTATTTAAAAGATCAGTTCTATTAGCCGAAATAAACGCAGCATACTGAAATTCACCCGGGCCGGTGCAAATGAGCCCGTGACGGTCTATGTGTGCAGAGAACATAGTGCCGAGAGGATTACTGCCCTGGGCAACCAGAAGTCCTTCATACCAGATAACCTTCGCGCCTCGTTCCTCAAGTTCACGTTGCAATACTCTAAAGAAAGAATGTTCCGCCCCTGTGACGCTGGGTTGTCGTATCAGAACCTTGAGTAGATCAATAAATTCATCACTTAAAGCGGGTAAAGTTTGCATTTTAAAAATCGTATCCGAATGTCTATTTACGCCGGTTTTGCACCCTTAGTCGAAGCGCATTGAGTTTGATAAAACCTTCTGCATCTTTTTGATTGTAAGCCCCGGAATCGTCTTCGAAAGTCGCGATCGCTTCATCAAACAAACTGTCAGAATCTGATTTCCTGCCGGTAACAATCACGCTTCCTTTGTAGAGCTTCAATCGGGTCGTGCCATTGATTCGGATTTGCGTCTCGTCAATGAGGCATTGCATTGCTTTGCGTTCAGGGCTCCACCAATAACCATTGTAAATAAGTGTGGCGTAACGTGGCATCAAATCGTCTTTTAAATGCGCCATTTCTCTGTCAAGGGTCAGGGACTCCATACCCCGGTGGGCTTTCAATAAAATCGTACCGCCAGGAGTTTCATAACATCCCCTGGATTTCATGCCGACGTAACGGTTTTCAACGATGTCGGCTCTACCAATTCCATGCTTGCTACCAAGCATGTTCAATGTTTTTAGCAAAGCAGCAGGAGACATCGATTCACCATTAATGGCGACGGCATCTCCCCTCTCAAAAGTGATATCTATACTTTCTGCCTCATCCGGCGCGAGCTCAGGTGAAACGGACCATAGCCACATATCATCATTAGGCGCACACCAGGGATCTTCCAGTTCGCCGCCTTCATAGGAGATATGCAGGAGATTTGCATCCATTGAATAAGGTGAACCGCCGCCGCGTTTTGCTTCGATGGGTATACTGTGTTGCCTGGCGTAGTCCAACAATTTTTCCCGCGAGTTCAAATCCCATTCGCGCCAGGGCGCGATGATTTTGATTTCCGGGTTCAGTGCATAAGCGCCCAGCTCGAATCGCACTTGATCATTACCTTTCCCTGTCGCACCGTGAGCGATGGCGTCGGCACCGGTTTCATTGGCAATCTCAATCAAACGTTTGGCAATAAGCGGTCGCGCAATAGAGGTTCCCAGCAGGTATTCACCTTCATAAATAGTGTTCGCACGGAACATCGGGAAAACGAAGTCACGCACATACTCCTCGACAAGATCTTCGACATAGATCTCCTTCACCCCCATTTTCTCGGCCTTGGCTCTTGCGGGTTCAACTTCTTCACCCTGACCAATATCTGCCGTGAAGGTAACAACTTCACAATTATATTGATCCTGCAGCCATTTAAGAATAACCGAAGTATCCAGACCACCTGAGTAGGCTAGTACTACTTTGCGAATTTGTTTCTCTGACATGCTCTGTTTCCAAGGCTAGTGAAAAGGGCGCACATTGTAACTGCACACACTATTGCCGTGAAGCATTACTCACTGGCAAATTGGTTTAATCATTCAAAAAACGACTGATTTCCTCAAATACGAGTTGTGGCTGATCTGCATGTAGCCAATGCTCGGCATTTGTTATAGATCTGATTTTTGCCTCAGGAAAGAAAGATTTAATATCTTCATGATATGAAGGCTGAATGTAATCAGACTTGTCGCCGCTAAGAAAAAGTGTCGGGCCGCTGTAAATAGAATTGAGGGTAAAAGTTGGAAACGCTCCAATATCTGGCAAAGCAGCTTTAATGGCCGGCAGATTTATACGCCATTGATAGCTTTGCTCATCATGGATCAGGTTTTGTAAGAGGAACAACCTCAAGCTACCATCTTCAATGTCCGTCTTCAGCAGATCATTTGCATGCGTTCTACTTTTGATAATGGATAAATCAAGCGCTAGCATGGAATCAACGAGGTGATCAAAATCATTGGTATATTGCACGGGCGCGATATCCAAAACGATTAGCTTCTCAACAATTTCCTCGTACTCAAGCGCAAAAGCCATCGCCGTTTTACCGCCCATGCTGTGACCTGCTAAAGAAACTCTGTCGATGTGCCTGTCGTGTAGAAACTTTCTGATGTCATCAACCATTTCCATGTAATACATTGAATCGGCATGATCGGAGCGGCCATGATTGCGCAGATCCACGACAAAGACCTGGTACTCATCGCCAAGCTGTTTGGCAATACTGCGCCAGTTGCGCGCAGAGCCAAACAAACCATGCATAATAATTACCGGCTTACCTGTACCAAAAGTTTCAAAACTGAGTTGAACCGCCATCTCTATATTTTATAGCATAAATAAAATTTAAGCATGAGACTGTCAAATGGAAAGCACTGAAAAATGAGTACGTTAAAGGCTTTAGAGGTGTCAGAAGTCTATGTTGAAGGAAAGTAGGGAGTTGTGGACCTGGTTGGATTTCCGGCTAAGCATTATTTAGAACCTGGCAATTTTTCCCTATTTAGAAAATCCGACGGCCATATATCAAAGTAACGAATATCTTCATCAATGCCATCCATCACCGAGTATTGTTTGTAGTCTTCACGGCCAACCCAGGCATATTGGGTATGTTCATGGTTTAGATTAATTTCCCCGCCACTCCAGCGGCGATGATAAAGATAAATTTCATAGATACCACCATAGTAGCAATCTCTAAGTGGGCCCAGTGCAGCCAGGCTGTCAATTACAAAATTATTACCAATCTCTTCTTTTAACTCTCGCAAAGCACATTCTTCGGGTTTCTCACCGTCTTCTATGTGTCCAGCGGGAAAGCCCCAGAGACCGGGTCCCAATTTTGCTTGCGCACTACGTTTAAGCAATAACAATTCCGAAAGATTGTTTTCAACAATATTGATAGAGAAGCGGGCCTCGATTGGCGGTAACACTCGCTGCTTCATGTGAAAAGTGCTTGTGCCTATAAAAGGATGTGTCGAATATCGGTTAACACAGTGCTCAGATAACGGGTAAATTCAGCCGCAGCCACGCCATCAATAACACGGTGATCGTACGATAAAGAAAAAGGCAACATTAAACGAGGGACAAACTCACCGTTTTCATAGACTGGCTTCATCGTCGAACGTGAAACACCCAGGATGGCGACTTCAGGTGTGTTAACGATGGGCGTAAATCCAGTGCCACCAATGTGTCCAAGGCTGGAAATGGTGAAGCAAGCTCCCTGCATTTCAGAGGGAGAGAGTTTCTTGTCTCGGGCTTTTTGTGCGAGTTCAGCCAGTTCTCTCGCCAGTTCGTAAATACCTTTTTGATCGGCGTCCCTGACCACGGGCACCATTAAGCCCCGGTCGGTATTTACGGCGATTCCAATGTGGAAGTATTTCTTCAGGATCAGGTTTTCCGCATCGGGACTCAATGACGCGTTAAATTCTGGAAATTTAGCCAGAGCAACGACTATTGCTTTAATAAAAAAAGTCAGGGGTGTTAGTTTCACGCCTTCTTTCGCTGCAGCATCGGATTTGGATTTTCGGAAAGCCTCCAATTCGGTAATATCGGCCTCGTCAAACTGGGTGACATGAGGCACATTGATCCAGCTGCGATGCAAGTTTTGACCACCGAGTTTCCTTAATCGAGTTAACGGTTTTGTGTCGATAGGTCCAAATTTGGAGAAATCTATTGGTGGTATTTCCGGCAGAGAAAAGCCACCTGATTTGTCGAAAACACGATCGCTGGACATCACCGCCTTGGTAAAGGATTTCACGTCATCTTTTAAGATGCGGCCTTTTGTGCCGCTACCTCGAACCAGTCCCAGGTCGACGCCCAATTCCCGTGCAAATTTTCTTATGGCGGGACTCGCATGCGCTTTGGCCGAATTACTGGAGCCTACTGTTTCCGAACTGGTTGGTGTCGTAGGTGCCTGTCGCGGTTCTGCCAGGGGCGTGTCTGTTGCTGCCTCTTTCAATTCTAGCGGGGCCTGCTCTACCGGAGTATCTGCGGTATTACCAGGGTCAGACTTACTGGCGGCGACTTCAAGTATAAGTATGGGATCACCCTGCGCGACTTTATCGCCAGTCTTGACATTTACCTGCTTGACCCTGCCAGCTCTGGGGGAAGGAATATCCATCGTCGCTTTGTCACTTTCCACGGTGATCAAAGTGGTCTCGACTTCCACTTCATCGCCTGCTTTTACGACAACGTCGATGATCTCTACACTTTCAAAATCACCAATGTCAGGCACGACAATTTCTTCAATCTGCGTTGCATCATTACTCTCATTTGGTGTGGTCTGGGGAAGTACAGCAGGTTCTTCTTGAGTCGGTTTTTCCTCAGCAACGGTTTCGGTTAAAATCAGTATGAGGGCTTGTTTAGTTACTTTGTCACCGACACTGACTTTTATTTCCTTGACAGTACCAGCAGCAGGACTGGGGATATCCATTGTCGCTTTATCACTTTCCAGCGTAATCAAGGTATCTTCTATTTCTACCTGGTCACCCGGTTTAACAGCGATCTCAATTACGTCAACACTATCGAAATCGCCAATATCGGGAAGTAGTATTTCTCTTTCCGTGCTCATCTATACAGTAACCGGGTTGGGTTTGTCGGGATCAATATTGTATTTCTTGATGGCCTCGTTAACTTTTTCGATCGGAATCTGTCCTTCATCGGCAAGGGCCTTTAATGCCGCGACACAAATGTAGTAGCGGTTCACTTCAAAAAATTCGCGCAGTTTCTTGCGTGTGTCGCTACGGCCATAGCCATCGGTACCGAGAACCTCGTAACGCCCAGGTATAAAGTTGCGAATTTGATCGGCATAAATCTTCATGTAATCCGTGGCCGCAATGAAGGGTCCTGTTTGCTCTTTCATGCACTGGGTGACGTAGCTTTGCTTTGGCTTTTGCTCAGGGTGCAGCATGTTCCAGCGTTCAACATCCAGGCCTTCGCGTCTGAGTTCATTGAAACTGGTGACACTCCAGATATCTGCATCAACGCCAAAGTCTTCTTTCAATAAATCAGCACCCGCGATGATTTCACGTAATATCGTACCGGAGCCAAGTAACTGGACTTTGAGTTTCCCTTTGCCGCCTTTGCGAAGCCTATACATGCCTTTGAGTATGCCGTCTTCAACATCTTCCGGCATAGACGGTTGTTCATAATTTTCATTCATCACCGACAGGTAGTAATAAACATCTTCCTGATTTTCGTACATGCGTTTTAGACCGTCATGGATGATCACGGCCAGTTCATAGGCATAGGTCGGGTCGTAAGAAATGCAATTGGGAATAGTGGAGGCATTCAGGTGAGAATGACCATCCTGATGCTGCAATCCTTCGCCGGCGAGTGTTGTTCTACCGGCAGTACCTCCCAGAAGAAAACCACGGGAGCGGAGATCGCCCGCTGCCCAGGCCAGATCTCCGATGCGTTGAAAACCGAACATAGAATAATAAATATAAAACGGAATCATCTGTACGCCATGGTACTTATAGGCGGTTGCTGCGGCAATCCATGAAGAGAAAGCGCCAGCTTCATTAATGCCTTCTTCGAGTATTTGTCCCTTTATGTCTTCGCGATAGTACATGACTTGATCACTATCCATAGGCTCGTAGAGTTGCCCGACTGATGAATAAATCCCCAATTGACGGAACATGCCTTCCATTCCAAACGTGCGTGCTTCGTCCGGCACAATAGGAACAACGAATTTACCAAAGGCTTTATCTTTTATCAGGGCATTGAGTATGCGCACAAAGGCCATCGTGGTGGAGATTTCTCTACCTTCCGTACCTGCCAGCAGCTGTTCATGTATTTTGATGTCAGGGACTTGGACGGTAGGACCTTTAGGCCATTTGGAGAGCAGAAAACCACCTAAATCTTCACGACACTTGTGCATGTATTTGAGTTCGGGGCTGTCATCGTCGGGTTTATAAAAAGCGGCCTCAGCGACTTGTTCATCCGTCAGTGGAATATTGAAACGATCACGAAATGCCAGGAGCGCCTCTTCCCCCATCTTCTTTTGCTGATGGGAAACATTTTGCCCTTCTCCGGCTTCTCCCATGCCATAGCCCTTCACTGTTTTGGCGAGAATGACAGTAGGTTGTCCGGTGTGCTTCACAGCCTCTGCGTAGGCGGCGTAGACTTTATGAGGATCGTGTCCGCCACGATTCAAACGCCAGATATCATCGTCAGACATATTGGCGACCATGGCTTTCAATTCGGGATACTTACCGAAAAAATGCTCGCGAACATAAGCACCGTCTTTTGCTTTGTAAGCCTGATATTCGCCATCGACCGCTTCTTCCATACGCTTATACAAAAGCCCGTGGGTATCGCGAGCGATCAAAGGATCCCAGTAAGAACCCCAAATAACTTTGATGACATTCCAGCCTGCTCCGCGAAAACCGGCTTCCAGTTCCTGGATAATTTTGCCATTGCCTCTTACCGGTCCGTCTAGTCGTTGCAGATTACAATTGACAACAAATATCAGGTTATCAAGTTTCTCTCTCGCGGCCATATTAATTGCGCCCAGAGATTCGGGTTCGTCCATTTCGCCATCGCCCATAAACGCCCAGACTTTTCGGTTGCCTGGTTTGATTAAACCCCGGTTTTCCAGATAGCGCATAAAGCGGGCCTGATAAATCGCCATCAAAGGACCAAGACCCATAGACACGGTTGGGAATTGCCAGAAATCAGGCATCAGCCACGGATGCGGATAGGAAGACAGCCCACCACCATCCACTTCTTGACGAAATCGACTCAACTGTTCTTCTGATAGGAGGCCGTACATAAAGGCGCGAGCATAAATGCCAGGAGCGGAGTGGCCCTGGATGAAAACCAGATCGCCACCATGATCTTCTGTAGCGGCGCGAAAGAAATGATTGAAGCCGACATCATAAAGAGTGGCAGAGGAGGCAAAGCTGGAAATATGTCCGCCAAGTTCCGAGCTAAAGCGATTGGCCTTGACCACCATAGCCATTGCATTCCAGCGTACCAGTGAACGTATACGCCATTCCATGCCTGGATCACCTGGCGAGGGTTCTTCTTTGGCCGTTGGTATCGTGTTCAGGTAGGCGGTGTTGGCCGAGTAGGGTAAATACGCACCGGCACCGCGGGCGCGGGCGATCAATTTTTCAAGCAGAAAGTGAGCTCTATCAATCCCCTCATGCTGCATAACTGAATCCAGGGCTTCTAACCACTCCTGGGTTTCCTGTGCGTCACTGTCATTCTTTGGGCTTGTCATCTATTCCACCGTCGATGAGATTACAAAATAGGTTCGATAAGTTAAGATACATTACAGACGTATCTGAAATGTAGGTAACAGCATAGTTCGTGCCAATATTTCACTTTCTATCTAAATAAGCATTTCTGTTAAGGCGAACCAAGTAGTTGACTGCATTTCTTCATTCGTCGGAATAACAGTTGCTCTATATATGCCAGAATTTAGAACAAGGAATTAGCCACGGAATTCTATCAGATATTGCTCACTATTAAACGACACAAAAAACTGTAAATACATGAAAAATCCTGACATTAAGCTACAGCAGCACGAGAAGCTACCCGGTAAGAAGCAGATTGATGCGTCAGAACACTGGGTCATGTTTTTCTCGTCGACAGAAAAGATGGGCGAAGTCGCCTACGCAGATAGCTTGATGAAACGGCGCACTCAACTTGGTAGAAAGACTTTTGATTCCGAACCCGTGGAGATTGATCTTGCCAATGCCCTCGGTAGTCATGTTGTTTACGCTTGCATAGATGAGGAAATTACACAATTTGACTTGTTGACGCTGGCGCGAAAAATGATCGCAGCTCAGGAAAAGCATAAAGTGGACCGTCTAGGGATAGCCATCTGTGGATTTGGATCAGCGCAGGGTGAAGGTGTAGCGGAGGCCATAATCGCTGCCGCCTGCGCCGCTGCCGCTGTGATGCCCAGTTATAAAAGTGATAAAAAATCCAGATCAGGCATGCGTCGACTTGATTTGCATGGCTTGAAAGCCAAACATGGATTCAAACGTACATTTGCAGAAGCTGAAGGTAATGCACTGGCCCGTTATCTAAGTATATTACCGCCCAATGAATTGACCCCGGGAAATTACACACAACGCATCAGAAAACTGGCCAGGGAGAATAAGTGGAAATTTGAGTTTTACGACAACAAGGCATTACAGAAAAAGAAAGCGGGTGCCTTTTTGGCAGTTGTGCAGGGAAGCGTCGAGAAGGATGGTGGCATTGTACGATTGCAATATACACCGAGGACCACAAGCTCAAGAGGAAAGGTTGTGCTTGTGGGCAAGGGGATCTGTTACGACACTGGCGGGACAAATCTGAAGCCAGCTAAAAACATGTTTGGCATGCATGAAGATATGCAGGGCAGTGCAGTGGCACTGGGGACTTTTCTTGCATTGACGCAAATGCAGGTTAATTTTCCGCTTGAATGCTGGTTGGCCCTGGCGATAAACCATATCGGCCCGAAAGCCTATAAGCCTAATGATGTTATTACAGCATCTGATGGCACGACTATAGAAATCGTCCACACAGATGCCGAGGGCCGAATGGTGCTGGCGGATACACTCGCACTGGCATCAAGGCAAAAACCAAAATTGATTATCGATTACGCTACCTTAACAGGCGCCTGTGTTTATTCGATTGGTAATTCCTACAGTGGCATCTTTACTAATCGCGAGCAGCTTCATCCCTCACTTATACAAGCTGGAAAAGACAGCGGTGAGCGTGTTTGGCCGTTTCCACTGGATAAGGATTATGACAAGGGACTGGATAGTGACATTGCTGATATTAAGCAATGCGCTTTGGAGGGTGAGGCCGATCATATTCTCGCCGCGCGTTTTTTACAGCGTTTCGTCAAAAACGACACGCCCTGGGTGCACCTTGATCTGTCCAGCAGCAATCGCAAAGGGGGTCTGGCTCATATCCCCACTGACACTACAGGCTTTGGTGTACGCTTTACATTAAACCTGTTGCTGGATAAAAAAGTACATCACTAAACACTTTTCATTATGCAGACGTCTTAGAAAGTCCGAAACGCAGACAAAAAAATGCCGTCGCAAGGGGGAAGGGAGCGACGGCCAAGTTGGGGTGGTTAATTTTTTAAAAAAAGCAGCTTCGCCGAGTACAAAGCTGCTATCTGTGTTGCCTCTACTTAGTTAATATTTTCAACGGCCCTGTTTTTCATGACTTTATTTCCATTAACGCTTATCGGTAATGCAAAACCGCCAATAACATCGCCATTTGCGACTCGTGCGGCAGCCGAAGTATCAACGCCAGGGACAAGCAAATTGCCATTCCGGTACAAGTCCTCGACATTAGATTTCAATTCAACAAAAATCTGATGTTTGATGGCGTCCTCCAGTGTGAATCCAGTTTCATCCGCTTGCGCAGGAATACTGGTGGCAATAAGAAGAGCCGTAAGCCACGCGAAGACAACATTCAAATTTGTATTAATAAGTTTCATTTTCTTTCTCCTTTTACTTTTACTTTGTAAGTTTACTAACTAACTATAATTGCAAATTTTTTTATCTGAATTTGCGACAGATGGTTTGCGTTGTGCATATTCGTGTCTGCACAAGGCTAATTCTCCAGTTCTTCTCATTTAATAAATTCATGTTAGTTACCTAACTAAAATATGTGAAAATTTTTTTAAGTCCATCTATGCTGCAACCTGAGCATCCTTATTCAGATCTTTAAGCGATTCAACCCAATCACATACTGACTTAAGTTGAGTTTTTACCTGTTTCCCATCATGCAGGGCATTGCCTAACAAAACGATTCCCTGTATTCGGGAAACAAATTCAAAACTCATGTCTTTTGCATTCTTGTAGCCTAAAGCTTTGAACTGATCTCTCGACCATTCCAGTATTACTTTTAAACAATCATCAGCCGAGTTAGTTAATCCTACAATTTCGTTACTCAGCTCTGTACATAATCTTCCGTGAGGGCATCCTATTTCTGCTATTTCATCACTCGCTTCTATCATTGTTTTCAACAATCTCAAGAGCGCTTTCTTCGGTCCTGGTGATTTACAACATCCATCCAGAGCCGTTGTTAATTCCTTTTTCCTTTCCTCAATCACCGCATCGCAAATTTCTTCCTTGGTTTTAAAATAATAATAAACATTACCCAGAGGGACATTGGACTCATCAGCTATGTCAGCTAATGTCGTCTTATGGAAGCCATGCCTGTGAATCAGCGCATTTGCAGCGTCAATCAGGCGTTCTCTTTTATCACTCGTTCTAGGCATCTTGAATGTCTATAGTTAGTTGGATAACTAAGTATTATAGTCGGCGATTTTCAAATAGCAAGCACGGATTTCAAATATTTTCATTAATTCAAAGAGCGCTATGCAGAAAGATAATTAATAGTTATAAATCAAATAGTTAAAGTATAAGATGATTTATCTGGTATATCTTTTAGCTGAACTAGAGGAGGAAACATTGCGTTAATTGCGGCAATACAACAGATGAGGATTGTTTAATAAACATGCCTTCAGGACTGGATTTAGCCAGTTCGCTAAAAGTGTTTTCATCAGGATTAATATCGATAATAGTGCCGCCATTTTGATGCACCAACGAGGTGACGTGATTAGGCAGAGCGGTAGCGCCTGATGTGCCGACAATAATCAATAGATCGGTATTGGTCGCTACTTTTAAAGAACTATCATAGCGGAACCACGTTTCATCATAATATTCATCGAACCATAGAACATGGGGGCGTAGCCAGCTACCACAGCGTTGACAATGTAAAAAACGCAATTCGTGAGCATGCAATTGTTTTTGTTCCCGCACGATTTTCAATTCATCTGCCAACAGGTTTAGTTGTGAATGACATTCAGTACTACAGCGTGTGAAATTGATATTCCCATGTACCTGGAAGGTCCTCGCCAGAGAATTGCCTGCGCGGATATGCAAGTTGTCAATGTTTTGAGTGATGAGGGTGAAGCGATCTTGTAACAGCTTTTCCAATTTCACGAGAGCCAGATGACCTTCATTAGGTTGAGCATGCAGACAAACGCCGAGCCGATATAAGTACCATTCCCATACTTCTTGCGGGTGTTTTCGAAACATGGACAGAGTCGCGATTTCTTCTGGCATGTAAACCGTCGACCCAAGCGTCCAGTAGCCCTCGGGACCTCGAAATGTGGGAACACCGCTCTCCGCTGATATTCCGGCACCGGTAAGCACAGTAATTTTCTTATCAGGATTATTGATGATGTCAATAATCGCGGGCTTGAATGGAGATGCCGGCATTAAATCGAGAGGGGTGTTCAGGAGAGGCTATTAAACTGCTTATAGAGCATAAACCCTCCCCACGCGAGAGCTAACAACATAAGAAAAGTGCCACCCGAGTCAGCATAGGTAGCAATTTCACGATGTCTTTCCAAATTACCTAATTCAATAAAGATATTGCCCCAGTCATGATTACCCGGCGCATCAGCACCTGTACGTCCACCAAGTAATATTAGTTTTTGATCAATCGCATCATCAATATAGGGAGCAAGATCCATCAGACTTTGACCTGTCCACCACAGCCCTACGGATGCGCCAAATGGGTTTCGATTTTTTATTAAAAAGCTAAACATTACAATCAGGGGCATGATTAACTGAAATAAACTACCACCGAGTATTGTCATGAACCTGCCAAAAGGCATGAATATGATATGACCTGCTTCATGAAATATAAGGTTGATGTTATGCATATAAGATCTGCCGATCGCGAAGGGGTTTAGAACAAAATCCATTTGAATAAATTTCCATGTCCAGAATAGCAATCCAGCAAAAAGTAGTACACGACTCCAGAAAATGACGGGGTTGGTTTTTTCTTCGATATAGAAAAGCCAGCTAGAAAGAAAAGAAAGAATATTGAGCTGTGCCGTTTTCTCTGAGTCTTTTGTGGATGAAACAGGGCTGGCAACGGAAAGTTGGGATTTTAGCCACTTGGAAAAGATAATGCTGCAAGCTGGGCAGACATCAGGATTAGTTTCTTCGTGTGATTGTCTTTGATGACCACACTTGGGGCAGATTTCATACATAGTGTCTGTTTAATTGCTGCTTTCCAGTCCACATTTCCAACAGGCAGTGAACTGCCCCTCAATTTTTTCACCACAGGCACAATACCAGGGTACAGTGCTATTTGCCGGAGGCGATAATGCAAATTTAACAATCTTTTTTGCCCGTTCTAACTCAATATCATTTGTAATCCAGACTTCGGGCCAGCATTCCTGAGGCGGTATCTCACCTAGTGCCCCGGCCAGGTTCTGATTTCTCACTATGCAATGGATACCATCCTGCTCAAGCATACCCATAACAAAGCCGAGTTCGATACTATTTTCCGCGCTATGTACTTTTTTCATCGAAGCAATACGACAATCAGTGAGGCAAACGACAACAGTACCGCCAGGATGGTGATAATAGTCAACAGATTTAGTCGGCTATAACTTTTGCTCAAAGAAGCGGCGAGAGTTTCATTTTGTTTGGCGAGTTGTTCGATAAGCTTTATCTGTTCTATGTTGGACTCATCAGTAGCCGCCAGACGCGTTTTAAGGTGTTTGACATCGGCATTCAGACTATCCAGCGTCAGCTGGCTCTCAACCCCATCCTCGGGTTTGGGCTTGCCTTGCTCTTTGATGAGCTTGATTAGTTTACTTGCACCCTGAATCACCATGGGTGCCGAGTTGAGGATGGTAGTGAGGGTAGTTGGCGTCATCTTAGGTATCCAGGACATGATAAGCCTCATTATGCCCGAATCGGATTTTTTATTTTAGCGCTAAAACCGTACAATGACGGGTTTTCGTGGGCGGCACGTGCTTGGAATTGGTGCACCGGGCCTTATATCCAGGATTGAATTTTAGCTGATTTATTCAGTCAATAAAGAGCAACATAATAATACGGAAGGTGAACATGTCTGCCAGAACAGAGTTACAAAAGCTACAAGCTTATATAAGTGAACACATCATAGGTCAGGAAACCCTCGTTAACAGGCTGTTGATAGCCTTACTCGCTGACGGGCATTTGCTGGTCGAAGGGGCACCCGGTCTTGCCAAGACACGCGCTATCAAGGTTTTAGGTGAGGGTGTCGACTGCGATTTTCACAGGGTTCAATTTACGCCTGATCTTCTACCCGCAGATTTGACCGGTACCGAGATATACAGACCACAAGATGGCTCCTTTGTCTTTCAGCAAGGTCCGCTGTTTCACAATCTTGTCCTGGCGGATGAGATCAACCGCGCGCCAGCCAAAGTACAATCTGCTTTGCTTGAAGCCATGGCGGAACGTCAAATTACAGTGGGAAAAGAAACCTATCCCTTGCCGCGCTTATTTTTAGTCATGGCCACGCAAAACCCGATTGAACAGGAAGGGACGTATCCACTGCCGGAGGCGCAGCTTGATCGCTTTCTCATGCATGTTCAGATCACCTATCCTGATGCGGCCGAGGAAAAAAAGATTCTGGAACTGGCGCGCAAAGAAGCGCACGTCTCTACGCAATCTCAAAGCACGCCAGGCGCGGGCATTTCTCAACAGGCTATTTTCGCTGCAAGAGATGAAGTGCTGGATGTTTACATGGCAGAGAATCTTGAACAATATTTATTGCAACTGGTATTGGCAACTCGACAGCCACAGGCTTATGGAGACGATTTAGCAGCCTGGTTGCAATACGGAGGAAGTCCGCGGGCGACTATTACACTCGATCGCTGTGCCAGAGCACATGCCTGGTTACAGGAACGTGATTTTGTCGCACCGGAAGATATTCAAAGCGTTGCATTCGACGTGCTACGTCATCGGCTGATCTTAAATTACGAAGCCGAAGCTGAAGGTGTCACCGCAGATAAAGTTATTTCAGAATTGATCGCGCGTATTGCTGTTCCTTAAATTTGAATCATTCATTTGCTATTCAGACTGTCCATGTGCTCGAATAAAACTTAATTTTAAGAACACAAATGCAAGAAACCAGTGATTTTAATGAGGCCGTGCATATTTCTGTACCGGTATTGGTGCAGCTTAGTCGCTTTGCTGCACACCTTCCCTTAGGGTCCGAGAAAATACTGGCGAGGCAAAGTGGGGATTATCAATCGCCTTTTAAAGGACGGGGCATGGAGTTTGACGAATCCCGACTTTATCAAGCGGGGGATGACATACGACATATCGATTGGCGGGTGACAGCACGCACCGGTAAAACGCACTCGAAACTATTTCGTGAAGAACGCGAACGACAGGTGTTCATCTGGCTTGATTTGCGTGCAGCCATGTTTTTTGCAACCAGGGGCATGTATAAATCTGTCATTGCCTCGCGACTGGCCAGCCTGTTGGCCTGGAGCGCAATCCATCGAGGCGACCGTGTGGGCGGTGTGATTTTCTCAGATGATATTCATCATGAATTAAAACCCCAGAGAGGCAAGACCGGTGCTCTGCGTTTGATCAATCAAATGGTCAAGCACCCCACTTGGAAAGAGTCGAATACGGCAGATAAAGATGATACTGCCGTGTTGAGATCCATTGTTCGTTTAAGGCGAGTGGCCCGACCCGGCAGTCTGATCTTTATGCTCAGCGATTTTCGCAACCTGGATGAGAAAACGGAATCCCAACTGCTTCTGATGAGCAGACATACCGATATTGTGATGGTCTTCATTTATGATCAGTTGGAACAATCCTTGCC
>JBLIML010000008.1:0-48094 GCA_047638675.1 Planctomycetota bacterium
CCACTGCATGCCGAAGACAGTAACAAACAACCACGCATAGGTTCACCATCGACAAGCATCGTACAGGCACCACAAACACCCTGATTACAACCACGCTTGGAACCAGTTAATCCGAGTCGCTCGCGGACGGTGACTAATAAGGTTTCCCCGCCATCGAGCATCAATTCATGTGAGTCACTGTTGATGTGAAGCGTTACGGATTGTTTATCGGATGACATGAGAATTATTCTTTATATTTGACCGGGATCATTCTTGTGAATCGCTATGCAGACTAAGCACAGCGCGTTTTAACAGTCGTGGGATCAACGTTCGGCGGTACTTGGCACTGCCTCGCACATCATCTATAGGATCTGCTGCGCTAACCAGAAGTTCAGCGGCTTTGGCAATGTCCTCCGAACTCAAAGTAGAGCCTGTTAGCACTGCATCCGCTTCATCAAGGTGTAAAGGCGTGGCGGCAACGGCCCCAACGGCGATACGCGCGTAAGTACAATTGTTTTTGTCTACTGCCAGCACTAAGGACACAGAAACGGTAGCGAAGTCGCCATCGACGCGAGTGACTTTTACATGCTCTCCACTCGCCTCTGCAGGCCCCCAGGGAACAAGAATAGCGCTGACGATCTCATTCTCCCCTACCGCCGTTTCATAATAACCAAGAAAAAAATCATCCACGGGAATATGACGCGGTCCATTTGGCCCTGTGACTTCGATTGTTGCATTTGCTGCCAGCAATGCCGTCGGAAAATCAGCGGCAGGGTCGGCATGACTTATTGATCCACCAATCGTGCCCATGTTGCGAATGGGTGGATGGGCTATCTGATTTGCAGCACGATTGATCACTGACGTGCCGGCATCAAACAAAGTACTTAAGGCGATCGTCGCATGAGTCGTCATTGCGCCGATGCGTAAACCCTCATCGGTTTTTGTTATGCCTGTAAGTCCACTGACACGCCGTAATCCAACGAGTGTGCCCGGCGAAAGTAAATCGGCATTCATCATGGCCACCAGTGTCGCCCCACCGGAAACGCAACGTGCATCCTCTTCTCTTGCAAGAATAGCGACGGCTTCATCGATGCTGGTGGGTTCAAAATATTTCATTAGCGTGTACGATCTTTCTAGCAGTGATTCTGTAAACGAATAACAAGTACGGGCGCTATAATAAGCAACATTACTACCATATTGCCAGACATATTATTCGGGTGTGCACGATGTGTGATGGAGATCGAGGCTGCAATTGTTTATGATTCAACAATCCATCGTTGCATTATTATGGAGTGAACCGAGGACTATAAGCATGCGAACAACACGAGTAAAGCGAATGATTAAAATGACAACCAGCCTGATGACAAAGTGTATCCAGTCACTTTCGGCATTGATTGTACTCGTGCTGATATCATCGTCCACACCTGCACAAAACGCCTTACCTGGGATTGCCGTATTCTCTGGAACGGGTGCCACCATTCAGAATAGCCCAGCACTGGTCACCAGCAATAAAGCGCGAAAATTATACGGATTGTCACTACGAAAAAATCCAGACGGGTCGACAGCAGATCAAGATCACCTGGTACCTCAGCGCCTTGCGTCAAAGGTTGAAGTTTATATCGAAGCCTACACTGCTCACCCGCTTGAACGCGATGCCGCTGAACTCTATGGTCCACCGGATGGTTATCTCGATACAAATGGCAATTTTGTTCCCGAACGCCTTAGCCCGACCGACAAACCTGTCTACAGAGTGACACTCGAACCGGAAGATGGCCTTTATCTTTTGCCTTACATGGGCAGACAAGCCAATGGTCAAGCCTGGGATGATAATTGTACTCATCCTTATGCGGCTGCCAATCAATGTCGACAGCCTTTTTTCCCGGACGCTTCTCGCATTTTTGAAGAAATCGATCGTGGACTGTATGGTCTAGGTGATGGCGGTACGGGAAATGTTTTATCATCAAAAGCAAAATTTAGTTTCTATCGTGCACTGCCTTCGGGCGGTTTCAAACACGGCATGGCCGAAGACGCACGCACCGATATAGGCAAGGGCGATATTTTACCGGAAACGATGGGTGAAGATTTCTTTGCGTATTACCCTCCCCACCTTCGTACATCAACACGTTATCAAGACCTGGCTACGGCTGCTAATACGGTTCAACAGGCACTGTCTGATGGGAATTATCAAGGCGCGATCTGGCTGGAAGGCAGTCCGACGATAGAAGAAACGGTTTATTGGCTGAACCTTCTTATCGATACCAGAGTGCCCATCGTCGCCAATGCCGCTCAACGACCCATGCGCACAGTCTCTGCCGATGGACCACACAATATTGTTGATGCCGTTGATTACATCGTTTCAAAGATCTGGAGTGATGACGATGGTAACAACGAATTGGGTGCAGTCATGATCCAGGACGAACAGATCTTTGCGGCGAGACAGGTACAGAAATCCGACGCACGTCCCGGTGGCTACATCGCCACAGGTGATCATGGCGGCATACTCGGTACCATGGGTATCCCAGGTCCGGCGCAAATATATTTTAAACCAGTGAATCGCCATACCTGGCATTCCGATGTGCGGCTGACGACATTACCCAAAGCGGTAAACGGTGTAACTCGGATAAATGGTGAATACCGAAATACAAAAGTGCATATCAAAGATAAAGACGGCATGCTTCTCGGCAAGAGCATCCCCAGAGTATCGATTGTTAAATATGGCTACTTCTCTCAGGAAGGATCGGTTCCCAATCCTGACGACGAAGTCGATATCATGGCTCGAATTGAAAAAAATCTAAAACAGAATCCCCTTGCAGGGTTTATCGCAGAAGGGCTGGCACCTTATGGTATGTTATCTCGTGCGCCGGAAAGTGCACTGCAAATCGCCTTGTTCAGCGGCATGCCGGTTGTGTTCACAGGAAGAGGAAATGCAGGTGGTGCAACGCCAACAAACTATCATTTACATCGCCCGGCTATCGCCGGCAATAACCTGACAGCCACAAAGGCGCGCATGCTACTCACGGCATGTTTACTGAAATTCGGTAGCCTGCCTCCAGCTCAGGATCCACGTAATCCCACAGCAGCAGAACGCAATGCGGTTCAGGCCCTCGTTGCAAAATATCAAACGATCTTTGATTCCCATTAATTAAAATAAAAGGGTATTTAGCGGATTCTGCTGAACACCCAAATAGAATAGTGGAGAGGCTCTGGGCTTACTTTAGATCACCAGAGCCGAAATGCTGAAAGAGGTAGGACACCATTATTTTTAGATTATCATCGGTGATGCTAACGTCGTTTCGCTTAAGCATATTTATTGTATAACGTTGCCAGTCATCCTCGCTCCTGCGCGTTGAAACAATTCGACCGAGGTCATGGCACATCACACAATATCCCTGCACAAGATGCGATCCCTCTCCTTCCGGCAAATCAACATTCTCACTGGACAGTTGTCCGTCTATCTGCAGGGGCGAATCATACGGAAGTACACCTGTTCTCATAGGTGCGCCCGTGTCTGGCCCATAATGTTTATATAAATAATCGATCATCTGTTCCATTTCTTCTGCGTTCAGCTCTGCACCGATGACGACCATCTTATGTACCGTGTTTTCCCATCCTGCTCGACCATTCCGTGTCTGTTCTATCGCAGCTAAAGAATGACATTGTGCACAAACGGCTTCATATAGTTGTTTACCTTCATCTGCATTTTCCTCAAGCGCCACGCCCGCAGCACTAAAGGCTAGCAGCAGCGATAACTGACATAGCTTGAGTAAACCAGCTTGTCCAACAGTCGTCATTTTAATCATGATTAAACATCCCGAGTTCTGATGGCGTTGATGTGATACTCCGGATGCCAGGTGGAATCAGTCAGCGTCCCCGTTCGTTCAACATGCATATCCAGCAAATACGCTCTACCCTCTACCGTTGCCTTCATTCCACGTTTAATAGCGGAATTTATCTCCTCAGGTTTATCAACAATTTCTCCATCGACGCCAAAGCCTGCGGCGAGTTTGACATAATCCACATCTGGATCGCCCAGGTAACACACCATATCGCGACCGGTTTCGTAGCTACGACCGCGACGCGACATGATTCTATTTCGCTCATTGTTATAACTGAAGTTATTCATCACGATAATCAATACGGGCGCCCTGTAACGGGAATACGACCAGAGTGGTTGCGGCCCACTGAACAGAAAAGTCCCATCTGATACCAGGCATACAACCGGACGATCTGGCATCGCCAGTTTTACACCAAAGGCGGCAGGCAAACCCCAACCCAGGGTAAACCCGGTACTAAAATAATAATCTTTATCCTTCGGACCGTAGCTCAGATACTGAGCAATCGGCCACTGGTAGGAATCATTATCTGAAACAATGACGCTGTCTTTCTCCAAAGTATTCTCAAGTTCAATCACCACCCGTTCAGCACTGATGGGATAGTTATCCCATTTCTTTTCCGCTATAACCTGATGGACTTCGTCATGCTTTACGCGATGTGCCTTCGCCAATTCCAGACGAGCATTCGCCACCCTCTTGAGCTTACGTGGTGAACTCTGCTGCTGCAGTTCTTCAATGAGATCAACTATTGTCAGTTTTATGTCAGCAATAATTGCCAGCTCCGTTGGATAAACTCGTGCCAAATTATCAGCATCGACGCGCACCTGTATCAATTTCACCTGAGACTCAATTCTTAATGTGGAACCCGCCAACGGCATGCGCGACCCGAGATTCAACATGACATCAACTTTACCGGGAAACCTCGACGTACTTTTATAATTTCCTATGTAGAGAGGATGTCTGGTAGGAAAGTTTTTTGACCAGGAAGCCGACCATTCATCAACCACAGGAATACCCAGTAATTCTGCAAGCGCCAACAGTTCTGATTGTGCCTGACAATACCTGACTTCGTCCCCCGACAGGATAAGTGGGTTGTCTGCGTTTAATAATAATTTCGCTGCCTGTTTAACATCTTCCTGAGATGGCCGAAGTTGCATTGGCACCGAATATTTATCCTGATCAATAACGGCAGCTTCAGTATTTGTTGACAGGTGATCGGCCGGTATCGCCAGAAATACCGGGCCACTGGGTAAGGTCGATGCAAACTTTTGTCCACGACGTAGAATTTCAGGGATCTTATTTGCGGCCTGAATAGACCAGTGCCATTTGGTCATCGTTTGCGTCATCGACGTCATATGGTCCATTGCTTCAAAGCCATCCTGTGAAAGCATGCCAACACTGACATCATCCGTAATCACTAGCATAGGCGTGTAGTCTTTCCATGAATTGAACATCATCGACATAGCGTTGGGTATGCCGGGTCGCGATATGATGATACAAGGTGTCTCACCCGTGGCCTTCGCATAACCGTCAGCCATCGCCACCAGCGCCCCTTCATGGATTGATTTAATGATCTGTATATCAGGTTCATCCACCAGAGCATCGAAAATCGGCGCCTCGCCAGATGATGGATTGACAAATAGAAATTTATGACCCGATGCCTTGAGTTGTTCTATCAGAAGTAAGCCGCCACTTCCGCTTACATGCCTCGCCCATGCAGGCAAAGCCTGGGCAGCACCGTCATCTTTGCGGGAAACAAACGGGGAAAATTCTTTTGCAAGCGTATTGGCAGCGGTGACACTCAGACCAATACCCGTCAAGGTAGTCAGAAAATGGCGTCTGGAAATGCCATTGTCGAGATATTGTTTAATTAAGTCCTTGAATTCATTCTCGACGGGCATACACACTCCTTAAAATGAAAAATTGTGTCATTAGCTTGTTAGTATCTGCTCTATCCTTTCCTGTGTAAAAGGCATGTGTCTTAAGCGTTTACCCGTTAAGCTGGCGAATGCGTTTGCAATCGCCGGCGTGACAAGAACCGCAGAAGCCTGGCCAACGGCCGTTGGTTCATCGCCATTCGCCAATATTTCAACATTTATTTTGGGGACATCAGACATTCGCGGAACGATATAATCATCAAAATTGCTTTGCTGTACCAAACCATTTTTAAATGTAATGCGTTCTGAAAGTGCACCACCCAAACCGTAAATCACCGCCCCTTCAACTTGTGATTCAATATTGTGAGGTTGAACCGCAATTCCCGGATCAATGGCGACCCAAAATTCATGCACTTTTATTTGCATATTATTGACAGAAATTTCAGCGATGCCGGCAAGTAAACTATGGTGGTAGTCTGCAAAGGCTAATCCCAGGGCTCTGCCTTCTGCCCGCGGTTTAGTCCACTCCGCCTTTTCAGCCACGGCATTCAACACGCGTTGCCCGCGCTCTGAATTTTTAAGATGCCGCAAACGAAACGCCAGGGAATCAACGCCCAGTTCACTGGCCAGTTCATCCATAAAAGTTTCTACAGCAAACATGTTCGGGGTATAACCAACACCGAGTAAAGAATAGGTTCGCACCCCTGGCATTGTTTCCATGTGTTCCGCCAGTTGATTGGGGAATTCGTAGGTATCACGGGTAGTCCCCCGCATGGAAACAACGGGCTTCCGGCCCATTTTTTCATACATATAGGGTTCTGCACTAGCCAGCGGCTCCTGCACAGCAACACGATGCTGCCAGGCTGAAATATTGCCTTCAGCATTGATAGTGGCCTTTAATACTTGCGCGGACATCGGTTTGAAAAAACCCGCCGCGAGATCATCTTCCCGACTCCAGATCACTTTAACCGGTTTTTCCAGTTTGCGAGATAACCATGCCGCGTCATCAATAAAATCCATTTCAGTCACGCCACGTCGGCCAAAACCACCCCCTAACATCGCCCTGTGAAGGGTAATATTCTCGGGTGCTATTCCTGTGGTCCTGGCAACTGCGCGTAAAGATGCGGTGGGTGCTTGCGTACCCGCCCAAACCTCTGCCTCCTTGCCGCCTTCTTTTACCCAAACGCAGGCATTCAAGGGTTCCATTTGAGCGTGATAAACATAATCCGTCTGGTACTGTCTTGTGATAATTTTGTCGCTGGCATTAAATTCAGCATGAACATCGCCTTGCTCATGCCATACGTAGGCTTCATCTTCATCATTCTTCGCTAGCGCGATATGCTCCTCCATGGCCCGCTCACTATCGTAATCATTGACAAGACCCAAAGGCGACCATTCAATCTTTAAAAGGCGTCTGCCCTCAAGGGCATTGTGAGTATTATCTGCCACCACGATGACACTGTTTTCGCGAGCAATGACATCTTTAACGCCTGCAAGTTGGCGAGTAGCAGTGTCATCAATCTTGACAACCTTTGCTCCCATAAACGGACTACGAACCGCAACAGCATGAACCAGGCCTGGTGGGTTCTCGTTAATTGAATAAGCAGTCGTCCCCCATACCTTTGCAGGTACATCGCGTCTTGGAACAGAATGTCCAATCAATCGAAAATCTGCGGGTGATTTTAGTTCATCAGTTGTGATCTCGGGAAGTGACGCTGGCAATTTTGCAAAGCCTGCGATCTCCGCGTAGCTGATGCGACGACCACTCTTTTGATGAACAACCAAACTAGGTTCGGTACTTAATTCACTTCGGGGTATCTGCCAATGTGTCGCGACATTATCCAGCAAGACACGTCGAATCTGAGCACCGCAATGGCGTAAAATTTTATAATAGCCAGTCACCGATACGCTGGCTACCGTATACATGGCGCCCATGAATTTCGGGTTCCCATAAATTTCATCATTCACAGGCGACATTTCAATTTCAACATCATCCCACTCAGCATCCAGTTCTTCCGCAAAGATAAGTGGCAATGCCGTCATGGATCCTTGACCGAGTTCATCAGCGGGAGACACAATTTTTATCTTGCCATCGGTAGAAATTGTTACCCAGACGCTGGGTGAATAATCTTTGTTTAATACGGCAACGCTTTGTTCGACGGCCGGTTCCTTTTCACATCCCAGTAATCCAGATAAAGCAAAACAGAATGTTAAACCTGCACTGTGCTTTACGAAATCTCTACGTCCCTGATTTTGTAGACCATCTCTATCCAGCTTCGGATTATCGCTTACTTTGTCGTTCATATTGACGCTCTTGGAGTACAGGAGAGATCTATAAAGTATAATGAATTGATACAAAATACCACTTTGTTTGCTATGTTATGCTGTATTCAGTTTCCTGGTATACGCACTAATTTCATGATTGACAGCAAAGAACAAGAGATAAAAGAGTTTCGTAAATGAAGACCTCCGAACTCATTGATATTTCAGCTTTAGTTAAGAAGGATCGTGTTCATCGCGATGTCTATATAAAGCCGGCAATATTTGAGCTGGAGATGGAGCGAATATTCAATCGCTCATGGCTCTTCGTCGGTCATGAGAGCCAGGTACCTGATTCAGGCGATTTCATCACATCCGAATTGACTAATCAGTCTGTCATCATGGTTAATCATCACAATAACATTCATGTTCTGTTTAACCGCTGTCCTCATCGAGGAGCAAAGGTTTGCGAAATTGAACGTGGTAATGCCCATCCGTTGCGCTGTCCCTACCATGGATGGGTATTTGATACCGATGGACGTTTACTTAATTCATCGCTGCATACTGATTTTGATAAATCTATTATTGACAAAGCCGACCTGAACATGACGTCGCTTGCCCGCGTGACAAATCATCGCGGTTTTGTTTTCGCCTGCCTGACTAAAGACGGGCCGGGATTCGAAGAGGCACTGGGTCCGATACTCTCCGCTATTGACAACCTGGTTGACCGATCACCCGTGGGTGAAGTAGAACTGATCGCAGGGATCCATCGACACGTCTTTCCGGGTAACTGGAAAATGCAATTGGAAAATATTCAAGATGCTGCCCACCCACGCTTTATCCATACCTCATCAAATGAAGCAGGCCGCAAGGGACGACAGGAAGAATTCAGGATGCGCGCTGAAGATGTCATGTCAGGTAATAATGACGCCGTCGACATTCTGGATGCCTCTGACGCAATAGCATTTCCCGGTGGACATAGCTACATGGCAGCGATTCCTATCAGGATAAAAGTTAGTCCTGAAGCTGAGAAAGAATACCTTACCATGCTCGCGAAACGTCACGGACCTGATAAGACAGAATCGATACTCAGCGATTCACGACATTTTAATGTTATCTATCCGCAAATTATGTTGCAGTCCGCCTTTCAAACGATGAAAGTGCTTAGGCCTGTTGCTGTTGATCGCACAGAAGTATCAGTCTACGTATTCCGATTAAAGGGTGCACCGGAAGAGTATGACAATGTTGCCGTTCAGTTCGCCAATGCGACAAATTCCGCAGCGTCAATCATATTGCAGGATGATCTCGCTACCTTTGCCAATATCCAGGAAGGATTGACGACTTCCGCCAGTGATTGGGTATTATTTGCGAATGGTCTTGAAACTGATACAAGCGATGCGCATGGCGTATCTACCGGTCAGGGATTCACCGAGTTACCTATGCGCAACCAGTTTGTCGCATGGAGTGAGTACATGTCGATCAGTTGTGCTGACGATTAAATCATATGTCCGATTTACTAACTGACAAACAGGCCATCGAAACGCTTTTGTATACAGAGGCGCTTTTGCTTGACCAAAAAAAATTCGATGACTGGTTTGCATTGTTCACAGAAGATGCTTATTACTGGATACCATTGAGACCCGAACAATCCCATCCTGAAAAGGAATTATCCATTATTTATGATGATGTCGATATGATGAGGGTGCGTATTCATTGGCTTAATCATCCGAAGAATCACGCCCAGGCAATGCCCTCCCGAACGATCCATTATATTTCCAATGTCCTTATCGGCCATGTTAATGAGGAAATACAGGAATGCTCCGTTTCTTCAGCATTACAGGTGGCAGAGTATCGGAAAAATAAAGTTACCAACTATTCAGGTAGCTGTAAGCATGTGTTACGAGCTAAAAATGAAGAGTTGCTTATTGTAAGCAAACGCATTGATTTGATAAATAGTGAAGGCATACTGAATTCAATCTCTATTCCTCTATAAAATTTTATTTACGCTTGCTCCGCAGAATCTGTGGGTATAAACACAACAGTTCTATTGAGGTTGCTAAACAAAGGCCCGTCATTCCCGCATGTTTTAGGCGGAGCAATGGCACATGGACCTCGGCACTCCCTTGATGGGTATGTGCCGTATATGAATCGAAGGACGGAAATCCAGTTAAACAATGGCATCATTCAATATTCTATGTCGTACCTATAAGTTAGTCTCGGATTGGCATATTTCCCTAATTCTCCTTATCCTTCTGGATTCCCGCCAAAAACATGCGGGAAAGACGATAATCTCGTACTTACCTTATTATGTTAACCCACAAATAATGACGATAATCTTGTACTTACCTTTTATGTTAACCCACAAATTTTGCGGAAAACTCTTATTTACTAAATATGCAAACTAATCCCACCCAGGAAACATGGTCATCACAGATGATCTTTATTTTTGCCGCTGTTGGTTCAGCGGTTGGATTAGCAAATATCTGGAAATTTCCCTATACCGCCGGAGCCAATGGTGGCGGTGCCTTTGTGATAATTTACGTACTCTGTATTTTTCTGATTACAGTCCCCATCCACATGTCAGAGTTATTGATCGGTAGACGTGGGAAAAAAAGCCCCATTGCCTCTCTTACGAGTATTGCCTTAGAAATGAAGGTCACTACGGCCTGGCGCTATATTGGCTGGAACGGGATGATCTTGTCGATCATAGTCTTGAGTTTTTACAGTGTGATTGCCGGCTGGGGTTTGGCTTATATTCCCAAAATGGCGAGTGGTGATTTTGCTGGCGTTAGCGCAGAGACGGTACAAAATATCTTTGACGAACACTTGGCAAATCCTGTCTCACTTACTGTCTGGCACACGGTTTTTCTTGCATTGTCATTATCTATTGTTGCTTTGGGCTTACGCAGGGGCGTTGAGAAGGCATTTAAAATATTCACGCCACTCATCTTTCTTATCCTGATTGCTATGATTGTTTACTCCATTTTTTCTGGAGGATTTATTGAAGGCGCCCGATTTCTATTTACCGTGGATTTCTCGAAAATAACAAACAAAGTAATTTTGAGCGCCGTTGGCCAGGCATTTTTTACCGTGGGAGCTGGGGCCTGCGCGATCGCTGTCTATGGTGCTTATCTTCCAGCGCATATATCCATTCCCAGATCATCACTGATCATCGTAGGGCTGGACACGGTAGTCGCTATCGCCGCAGGTCTGGCTATCTTTCCCATCGTCTTTGCGAACGGACTCGATCCGGCAGCAGGCCCCGGCCTCGTTTTTCTTACTTTACCACTGGCTTTTGCAAAGGTCACCGGTGGCACTTTTCTGGGAATTGTATTCCTCATACTACTTGTTGTTGCTGCATTAACTTCAACGATCGCGATTGTTGAACCGGCTGTACTTTACACGATAGAAAAAACCGGCATGCGGCGCTCCCTGGCTACACTGTCAGTCGGATTTACAATATGGCTACTCGGCCTCGTCAGTGTCTTTTCGTTTAATATCTGGAAAAATATTTACCCGCTGAGCTTTATTGACTATTTCAGGGAGATGACCTTCTTTCAGCTATTCGAGTTTTTTGGTATTAATATTATGATGCCTGCCGGAGGATTTTTTGTTGCGATATTCGTTGGTTGGAAAATGACGATTGCATCGACCAGAGAGGAATTGATGTTAGATGACGGATTTGTATTTCACACCTGGCGTACCCTGCTTCGTTACCTTGTTCCTTTCGTCATCATTGTGATTATAATCGCGAATTTCTAGAAGTTTAATCTACCTGAAATAGGAGTAAATGATGGCTGTATATTTTATTGCAAATTACGATATTGACGATGTCGAGGCCTATGAGGCCTATATCCCTATGGTTAGGCCTCTCCTACAAAAATACGGTGCTGAACTCGTTGCCGCTGATTATACGACGAAGTCCCTGGAAGGTAGTGGTGGAGCGGCCACCGCCGTACTAAAATTCGAATCAGAAGAAGTCGCCATGGCCTGGTACAACGATCCAGACTATCAAACAGGCCTGAAACTCCGACTCGATACCACGAGTAATGGTGTTGCCTTACTGGCAAAAGGATTTGAACCGCCAAAATAAAGTTAGAGCTCACAACCTTTAGCAAACATTCACCCCATTCCTTTCATTCGTTAAATCTCTTTTCTTTTTGACTGATATTTTGTGTGAATGATTGGAATTAGATTGGGACATTTCATCGTAAGATAGGCCTGTTGGCTTATACCTGACTGAAGCTGGTATGATCTCATTTGTCTGTACCCACTGATCAGGACTATATCGTGCCCCAAAATGATTCCAGTGAACAACTACTCAAGGCCGAACAACTCGGCCAGTCTGCCCAGGATGCAACTGACAAACGTGAATATTCTGCGGCGCTCTCTGACTTACACAAGGCCATACAGCTCTTGCACACAGATCAGGAAGTGCCATCTCAACGCCAACGCGCAACATTGCATTGTCAACTCGGGACTGTTTATATTGAACAGGGACAATGGTCAGAAGCCGAACAAAGTTTATTGACTTGCCTGCATGCTGCCCGCGATTTGGAGCACAATCTATTGGCGTGTGAAGCTTTCGTCAAACTCGGACAAAATGCGTTCAAACAAGGTCAGTTTGAATCAGCTAATACTTACTTGCAGGATGCGGTAACTTTGACCACAGCAAATGAAGACCTGTCCGGGCTTGCTTTCGCCAGGTTGTGGTTGGGGGCAGTTGCCGCTTTGTGCAATAAATTTGAACAAGCAGAAATTGAGTTGCTAGAGGCCGTGACAGTCGCCAGGAAAGCGGATGATAAATCAACCGAGGCGCGCGCACGGAATATTCTCGGTGAAAATGCTCGCCTCAATGGACAATATCAAGCCGCAATTGACCACTACCAGGAAGCCCTGACTATTAATGAGTCTATCAACAACCGCTTTGGCATGACTATGGTAATTCATAATCTAGGACACGTGGCAACAATGATGAACGACACGGAAAAGGCGCTTCAATACTATGATCGCTCTCTTACCATGGCTATGGAAATCAATGCCGTTCCCGCCGCTCTTGAGATTCTGGCGGCATTAGCAGAAATCGCGGCCAAAGCGGGTGAATTTGAACGTGCCCTGGAGTTATTAGGTCTGGTGTATGCCAATTCGGCTGCACCAAAAGAAGCCCTGCATATGTTTGCAGATCCTACGCTGGCATTCCTACAAAAAGATCTTTCGGCTGAGATGGTCGAGTCTGGCCTTGCACGGGGGCGCTCTCTTGAGTTTGATATGGTTATTCATGACATGCTGACAAAAAAATAATTCGTGCGCAAGAGACTCGATAACTACCAACTCTTCAGAAAATTTCGAACTGAATTTTTAGGTGTTTTTGTTAATTTTTGAGTTAATGTAAATGGTATTGATGCTATTCCGTAGCGTCCGCTAATATCATCAAGCATGGATAGCCACAGTTTTGTCGTCATTTCAGAATCAAATAAGGCTCTATGAAAAGAGCCATCTGTTTTAATATTCACGTGATTTATCAATGTGCCTAACTTATGGTTAGGCGCGTCTTGATAAATTCTTCGGGCCATTAGCATTGAACATGCAAACTGCCCTGAGTATTTCCTGGATATTTTAGCTAACTCCGCATCCAGAAAGCGTTTATCAAATGAAGCATTGTGCGCCACGAGATTATAGCCCTTAATAAAATCGGCAAAATTGTGCATTACCTCCTTGCAAGGCGGTGCTTCCTTTAACATCTTATTAGTGATCCCGGTATAGTCTTCAATAAACCCGTCAATAAGGCGACCGGGATTCATTAAGGCCTGGAAACGTTCTTTTATTTCTCCATTCTCAATCCGTACTGCACCTATTTCAATAGCGCGATCACCATAGTCAGGAGAAAGACCCGTAGTTTCAAAATCCAGTACGATCACGGTATCGGCTCTAGAAGTGCCGGGTTCTATTTTTTCTTTACTTAACTTGTGCAATGGCATCGCTGCTTAATCTTTTGTCCTAGCAAATAAGGCCTGGTCAATATTTTTAAACGCTTTAAATTCCAGGGCGTTCCCCGTGGGATCCAGGAAAAACATCGTTCGCTGCTCTCCCGGCTCTCCCTTAAATCGGATAGTCGGCGCAATAATAAAATCATCGATGAACATACTCACCTTTTCGACAAAAACGTTCCAATCGTCAATATTCATAACCACACCGCAGTGAGGAACAGGAACTTCATCTCCATCGACCGGGTTGGAAATGTAATTTATCTTTCCATTTATGCCGATATTAGAATTAAGGTGAGTGACAAATTGATGACCAAACATATTAAAATCAATCCACTTCTCTGCACTTCTTCCTTCTGCCAGACCCATCTTCTTTCCATAGAAATTTCTGGCCTCATCAATATTACGAACCTGGACGGCTATGTGAAAAGGCGTTAATTGCATTTTTGTCTATTACTCATGTAAAGGCTTCGTAAAATGATTATTTGTCCTTATCGCTCTTCCGCAGAATCTGTGGGTGAAAATATAATAGTCGTCATGAGGAAGAAAAAAATAAAACCCCGTCATTCCTGCATACTTTTGGCGGAGTAGTAGCACACGGCTGTGCTGTTAACGGAGCTAAGGATGCAAATCCAGTGGACAATCTGTCTAATCAGTATTTGACTCATCGTCAACCAAGAATAATATCGGATGATCTGTCGCAGACCATCATAATATACCGTTGTCGATTTTTTGAATGGCACATTGTAAAGTAGCTTACTAAATAGTTTCGCTGGATTCCCGCCAAAAGCATGCGGGAATGACGGTTTTTGTTAGTTTGCCATTCTAAATTAACCCACAGATTCTGCGGAAGAGCCATTTTTATTAATTAGAAAGAGAGCTTAGCGTAAATCGCGTATTGATGGCTTCGGGGTTTATTCTCAGTTCAAGCAGCGCGGGACCTTTCGATTCAAGGGCTTTTTCGAAGGCGGGAGCGAATTCATCGGTTTTATTTACCACGGCGCCAAAGGCCCCGTATGCTCGCGCCAGGGCTGCAAAATCAGGATTGACCAGATCAGTACCTAGATCACGTCCGCCGAATGACATCTCCTGATGCATACGAATTGCGCCATACATATTATTATTAATGACGAGAATAATGATGGGTATCTGATATTTTACTGCGGTTGCTAATTCCTCACTGTTCATAAGAAAACAACCATCACCACCAATTGCAACGACTGTCGAATCGGGCCTGTGTAACTTCGCGGCTATTGCTGCTGGCAAGCCGTAGCCCATTCCACCACTGATGGGTCCCAGCTGAGTGTGAGGCTGGTAATGTTGGAAATAACGTTGGCTCCAGCCTGCATAAGTGCCTGCGCCATTGGTTAGTATGGCATCCGCAGGGAGTTTTTCTCTCAGCCATCGATAGATGTCGGGCAACAGCACAGGTTCCGGGCAATTGTCAGTGCTGATAAAAGTTTCATATTCTGTTCGCGCGTCACTTGTCCATTGTCTCCATGGAATGGACTCCAGCGTGTCCGCTTCAGCCAGCGCGCTCGCCATTGCAAGAGGTGAAGACAGAATGGCGAGGTCAGCTTGATAAACTCGATTCAATTCCTCAAGCCCGCTATGGATTTGAATTAGCGTTTGTGAGGGAACCGGCACATCAAACAACGTAAAACCATTCATCACGCCTGAGCCTATGGTATTCATTTCACCAAGACGCAGACCAAAGGCAATGATGAGATCGCTTTCGCGTATCCAACTGATGACATTGGGATTGGACGCGATACCCAGTTCACCTACGAAGCATGGATGACGATTATCAATGATATCTCGCCGTCTAAATGAAGTAACGATGGGCAGTTTATTTTTCAGGGCAAAGGCCTGCACATTGTCTCGTGCCGTTTCCGTCCATCCAGGACCGCCAACCATTAACACAGGCCTTTTTGCCCTGGCTAATAATTCAAGTAAGGTAAGTACATCTTCCTTCGCGGGCGAGGCAAGCGTCGCTTCCACTGGATTTGCATCCCCGGTAAGACACTCCTCATGGAGTACATCTTCCGGTAACACCACTACAACCGGACCTGGTCGTCCGGAAAGCGCAATATGAAATGCCCGGCTGACAATTTCCGGCAGGCGTTGTGGACTATCCACATGGGCGACCCACTTCGCCATCGGGGCGAACATGTTTGGGAAATCCTGATATTGTAAAAAAGCATCACGCTCGGTTTCAAACTTTCCTGCCTGTCCGACGAACAGTATCATCGGAGAAGAGTCCTGAAAGGCGGTATGCATACCCAATCCTACATTGGTGGCACCGGGGCCTCGAGTAACAAAACAGATCCCCGGCGTGCCCGTCAATTTACCAGTGGCTTCCGCCATGATTGACATGCCGGTTTCATTGCGACAACTAATCGCCGCAATTTTGCCGTCATATTTGTGTAAGGCATCAATGGCAACTAGAAAACTTTCACCTGGCATGTGAAAGACGAACTGAGTGCCGTTGATTGCCAGAGTGTCTGCGAGTATTTGTGCGCCTGTTCTCTTAACCACTTAATTAGCCTTCATATTGATTTGGAAAATGAATGAGCAAATGTCGTAGTTCACCTGGGCGATTAGTTCATAGTTATAAGGCTGAACTACTTGAAGAATGTTGTAGAGTATACAACATATAGTTTGTATGAAATACTTGATCGCAAATGTTTGTTGGCCCTTGTCGATGGACTTTCCTTTCCATGAATAAATAAGGTATTTACCTTATTACGGTTAATTAATGAATCACAATTTTCAGTTTCAGGTGGGCATTGATATAGGCGGCACCTTTACCGATTTCTCATTAATAAAAAATGACAACAATCGGCTTCATATTCACAAACAACTAACAAAGCCAGAAGACCTGCTGCAATCCGTTTGTACTGGACTAAGCCAGATCCTGACGAAGGCTGAGGCGGATTTATCACAGGTATCGCGTATTAACCACGCAACTACCCTCGTCGCTAATGCCGTATTGGAACGCAAAGGTGATGTCACCGGCTTGCTCTGCACCAAAGGTTTCATTTCTGTCTTCGATATTGGTCAGGAACAGCGCTATGACCAATACGATCTTCGCATAGAATTTCCAAAGCCTTTGGTCCCATTACTTTTGCGCAAAGAAATCGGTGAACGAATAAACAGCAAAGGCCTTGTCGAAGAAAAATTGGTAGAACAGGAAGTCATCACTTCAGTTCGTGAGCTACGGGACAAATATAAAATTACCTCTCTAGCTGTGTGCTTTATCAACGCCTATCGTAATCCGCTCCACGAACAGCAAGTGAAGGAGATTGTAACAAGGGAATTCCCTGACATTTCAATATCAACCTCGGCCGATGTATTGCCAGCAATAAGAGAATACGAACGCTGGACGACTACAATCATCAATGCCTACACCCAATCCATCTTTAAAGCCTACCTAAACGAACTTGACAGTTGGCTTCTCGACAATGGTTTTAAAGGAATACTTTATCTGCTTGCCTCCGATGGAGGCATGGTTAATATTGATATCGCCCGTCAATACCCCGTTCGTATGCTGGCATCAGGCTCTGCGGCGACGGTATTGATGTGTAGCCAGATTAGCAAATCCTGTTCTAGTTCAGATCTGCTCATGTTCGATATGGGAGGTACCACAACAAAGCTGGGGCTAATCAGGAAGGGCAAAGCAAATAAACGCTATAAGCTGGAAGTTGGTCGCATTTATCAGAACAAAAAAGGTAGCGGTTTTCCCGTGTGCATCCCGGCCTTTGACCTGACCGAAATTGCCTGCGGTGGTTGTAGCATCGCCAGTATTGACCAGCGTGCTGTCTTGAAAGTAGGCCCGGAAAGTATGGGTGCAAGCCCGGGGCCTGCCTGCTTTGGCTTCGGAGGGAATTTACCGACCACGGTTGACGCCAATTTACTTCTGGGCTTTTACGGAACGGATACCTTTTTGGGAGGAGAAATACATACCAATATTGAGATGGCTGAACAAAGCATCCAGGTCCAGCTAAGCGATCAACTTGAGACGACGGCGAGTCGTACTGCCTGGGGCATCTACGAGACGGTAAACGAAAATGTAGTAGCGACGATAAGAAGCTATTCGGCAGAACGCGGCATAGATTATCGCAAGTGCCATTTGGTCGTAAGCGGTGGTGCCGCACCGGCGCACGCACTGGCCATTGCTCGAAAACTAGAAATAGAAAAAGTCATTATCCCCCTCGCCGCCGGTGCAGCTTCCGCAGTAGGCTTATTGGCAGCATCCATCTCTTTTGAATCATTACAGTCACACCGGATTGCACTTAGTGAACTATCTCTGGATGATTTTCTTGAGCAATTTCGAGTACTGGAAGATAAGGTGCTGGATGTTCTTTCTCGGAGTGAACATGACAACAAAGAAACCAGCGTCATCAGACATCTCGATATGCGCTATCTTGGGCAAGGCTTCGAGGTGGAGATTGAATTGCCTGCGGACATAGACCTTGCTTGCTCATTTGATACATTGACGAGTCTTTTTATTGAGGCCTATGAAAAACAATTCTATTCCAGTCTTGCCGGTCAGGATATTGAAATCATTGGCTGGAAAGTAGAAATAAGCGTGACAGAATCAAACTCACTTGATAAGTGTCACTTTGGCGAATATAAAGAAAGCACTATTGCACCTGTCGGTACGAGAAAAGTATTTTCATTCACGGATAAAAAGGTTCATGAATGGCCCGTCTATAATCGATATGCATTACAGGCAGGAGATAAATTTATAGGGCCTCTGCTTATTGAAGACCACGAATGTACTTCTGTCTTTCATAAAGATGACCTTGTTGAAGTAGACAATAATCTTAACTTAATCGCCTCTCCTGCCTTGAACTATCATGAAAAATAATACCATTGATACGATCACGCTGGGCATTGTCTGGGATAATCTGATTTCTATAGCGGATGAAATACTGTTAACGCTTGTTCGCACCTCCTTTTCTATAACAGTTAGAGAAGCCTGGGATGCAGGCGTCGTTATTTTTGATGCGTCAGGACGTCCCATTGCTCAAGGCTCGATGAGCACGCCGGCATTTACCGGCACGGCCTTTTACACAATGGAAAAACTCCTGAAGAAATTCCCCGTCGAGGAATTAGAGGACGGTGATGTCATCATTACCAATGATCCCTGGATAGGTACCGGTCATCTTCCTGATGTCAATATATTAAGACCCGTTTTTCGAAATGATCGGGTGATTGGTTTTGTATTGACGATTAGTCACCTGGTCGATGTAGGCGGACGGGGTGCATCAACACTATCCAGAGAAGTTTTTGAGGAAGGTCTTCTCATCCCTCCAGTAAAAATTTACAGCGCAGGTAAGATAAATGAATTATTAATTGAAATTATCAAATCCAATGTGCGTGTCCCCGATCAGGTCCTCGGCGACATCATGGGAAACATCTCAGGTAGCTATGTCGGTGGGCAAAAGCTCCTTGCCCTTCTTGATCAATACGAATTGGATGATCTGCAAGACATCGCCGATGGCATCATCAGTAAATCGGCTTTCGCTATCCGGGAAAAGATTCAGGCTATGCCCGACGGCAGCTACACGAATCAACTAAATGTCGAGACAGACGATGAAAAACCCATCACTTTGGCATGCACACTTAAAATAGAAAACGATAGCATAAAAATTGATTTTGCAGGCACCAGTCCCTGCGTAGCCTACGCAATCAACGTGCCTCTTTGCTATACCCGATCGTGGTGTGCATACACCTTGAAATGTCTGACTACGCCGTCTATCCCAAACAACCTCTCGAATGTATTACCTCTGCAGGTTAGCGCCCCGAATGAGTGTATTTTGAATGCCCACTATCCTGCCGCGACCTATGGACGTAACACGGTTGGTTGGTATGTGGTGCCGCTGTTAATGGGTGCCTTCGCCAAAGCAATACCCGAAGCGGTTCAGGCAGAGACCGGTATGGCCATGACAGTGGTGTTCAATGGACAACGACAAAATGGTCGCAAATTACTTGATCAGTTTTTTGCCACCGGTGGTTTGGGCGGTATGGCAGGTCTGGATGGACAACAAACGACGCCAGCGCCAACAAACTGCGCATTGGTATCCAGTGAAATCTGGGAAGACGAAACGGATGTGGCGGTGTTGTCACGACGTATCCTCCCCGACTCCGGTGGTGCTGGAGAATTCCGTGGTGGTGCCGGCCAGGAAATCATCATGAAAAACAATACTGGCAATCCAATAACGCTGGCACTTTTCGGATCACGTACAACATTTCCAGCCAAAGGATATGACGGAGGTAAAACGGGTGGCCTACGTGCATTTAAGATAAATAATGAGACGGTCTCGGCGAAAGGTGTGCATACCCTCGAAGCAGGAGAAGAATTTATTGTGCAGGAGGCAGGCGGTGGTGGTTTTGGTGATCCGAAGAAACGTTGCGAAGAAAAAGTGATTGAAGATTATCGCAATGGTTTTATTACAGTAGATGGCGCGAAAAAAGATTATGGCGTTGAGATAAAGGTAGCAAAGTAAGCATATTCCAACTAAACAGCTACTCTGGTTTTTCTACAATATAGTAGCAGGAAGACCGACTATATGGCTGACGCAGCAGGGCGGGAGCCCTGGACAACCTGGGCGCTGTTCTGTTGGGGCGATCGAGATACACATCTTGCAGAAACAGTATATGGGCCGCTCTTGCGCATCCTGCGCTCGCGGCATTCGTGCATCCATGCACATCAAATGAACATTGAAATTCAGCGCGCCACCAAAACGCTGGATCAAGGTGACTGCGCCGGTTCGTGCCATCTTTCGGGTAAAGCTCGCTTTTTTGATCTGATGTGTCGATAAGGCCCGGTACACGATGCCGGGCACCTTGTGTTTTGCAACTTCAACTTGTCATCGCTACACTTCATCTTTTGCATTGCATAATAAGGTGTAGCTAAAGACTGAGGAGAAAAAGATGTCCCTTAGATTCGGCCTCCTGTGGCCATTCCGCAATCCCGACTTCGCGCGCGTTGCGTGGAAAGATCTGTACCGAGAACATCTGGACCTCATTGTCGATTCCGAGGGCATGGGATATGACAATGTGTGGCTTACCGAGCATCATTTCGTTGACGATGGCTACTCACCTTCACTGCTACCAATCGCAAGTGCGATTGCGGCACGAACGACAGTTATTCGCATCGGTACTTTCCTGGTACTGCTACCTCTACATAACCCGGTGCGTATCGCCGAAGACACGGCGACAGTCGATTTGATATCGCAAGGCCGATTCGATTTAGGGCTTGGACTTGGTTTTCGCCGCAAGGAGTTCGACGACCAGGGCATCCTGTACAGTGAACGCGGCGGACGCCTGAAAGAAGGTGTTGAAATTATTCAAAAACTACTTAACAACGAGGTAGTGACTTACTCAGGAAAGTACAACCATCTGAAGGAAATTCAGATCGTGCCGCCTTGCGTACAACAACCGCATGTGCCGATCTGGATCGGAGCAAGGACACCGAAAGCAATCGAACGCGCAGCTAAAATGGACTGCCACTTCCAGGCCGGCGGACCGCCGGCCCTGGTCGAGCATTACGACGCCTGCCTCGAAGCCGCTGGCCGTAATCCGCAGGACTATTTCGCTGCTCAACTACACTGGATGCACCTTGCACCGAACCGGGAACAGGCCTGGGAAACTGCTGCGAAAGCCCTCCACTATACGATTAGTAAGTACGCCGAATGGTTCTCCGAGGCGGATGACAAGATCGTCGATAGCCGGGCTATCGACGCTATTCCTTCGGTTGATGAGATTATTCGCGCACAGAAATTCAATATTTCTGGTGAAGATGCAATGGTGGGCACACCCGCCGATGTGCGCGAAATGATCGCTGACTATATAGCCCGCGGCCGTGTCACGCATCTCGTATTGGGTATGGCCTTATCTGGCCTCGCTACGGCTCATATTCGCAACAGCATGAAATTGTTTGCCACAGAGGTCATGCCACACTTTCGGAAATGAGCCTTCTTGCCGCGGTTTCAATACCGGCGATGTTTATCTTATGTTAATGCATAAAAGTTTTGAGGATCCCTCAGGGTCACCCTCAGCCATCAGGGTCAAGTGTATGCGTCCTATCGGGTGCCGCAGTTTGCGTCTGTTTAGTCCTTAGACCGGCATGGATGTCTACTCACGACTCGTCCGACCTCTGCTATTCCGCTTGACGGCTGACCACGCCCACTATCTGGCACGCATAGCGCTGCGCTTCGCACCCGTATGGCGCGCAGTTGGATACAGGTCCCGCTTCAACAGTCCCCGCCTCAAGACCTCGATGGCGCGGCTGCGACTCGCCAATCCCATCGGACTGGCACCGGGGCTGGACAAGGACGGACAATTCGTCCCGGCCTTATCTCAATTGGGTTTCGGCTACCTCGTCGTCGGCTCGATTACCAGGAATCCGCGCCCGGGCAATCCGTTTCCGCGCCTGATCCGTTACCCCGAGGAACAGGCCATCGCCAACTGCATGGGGCTGCCCAATAAAGGCCTGAAAAAAGCCATTCACACGCTAAGCCAGCGGCCCGCAACGCCGTCCGTGGTCGTCGGGAGCGTCGCCGGATCAAGCAGAGACGAATTGTACGAATGCGCAGAGGGCATCGAGCCCTACGTCGACGCCGTGGAGATCGGACTCGTTTGTCCGAACGCAACAGCCGAGGAGCGTGTCGAGGAGCTTCATATCTTTACCGATCTCGCGGAATCGCTGGTGGCTCGCCGACGTAAGCCGCTGTTCTTCAAGTTGCCGCCCTACTTCGACGATGACGGGCGCCGGCGTGCCATGATGATGCTGGACGTATGCCTCCGCACGGGGGTAGACGGGATCAGCATCGCGGGAAACACCAGCATTGAAGAACCACGACTCAGTACCGGTCAGGGTTCACTATCCGGTCGCCCGGCGATGCCCGATATCTTACGCATCACTCGCGATTTCGTCCCACGGTGCCGAGGAAAACTCTTTCTCCGTGTGTCAGGAGGCGTTTTCACTGGCAGCGACGTCTTCGAATTATTGCGGGCGGGAGCCGACGCTGTTGAGTTGTATACGGCGTTCATCTACCGCGGCTGGAATGCGGCAGGCCTTATCGCCGGGGAACTGGACGCAGCGATGCAGGCCGCAGGAATCTCAGAACTCGCCGATATACACGGATCTTGATAAACGTCTGGCTAATTCAAACCAACTGGGCCGGCTCATTCAAAAGGTATAAGCGCTATAACGATGGCAAATTCGATTGTCTACACCGCGATAATGAAGATTCTCAAGCGCAATGAAGCAAGAAAATAACAGAGAAGCTAAGTGCACAAATCTATAGGATAACGAGGTATTTGACAGTAGCGTTCTGGCTGAATATAAGCGTGTTACTGATAGGGGAACAATAGTGTAATTCTTAGTATGATGAAGGTGCGGTGTTGGCACACAAGAGTCATTTGCCAAGGAATAAATTGTGATGATAGGCAGTCTGCTTTACCCCGCAGGAGCAGACATTCCTACATTACTATCGCAATAGGCAACAACCGACCCAGAGCGAACATTTAAAGTCATGCTAAGCTGCGCTCTGTCATTTCAATCGATCGACGCAACACTTGCACTAAATCTTTCAGCTGGCCTTTCGTATTCTAACGCTTTTCCTGGTCGTTCGTTGAGTTGTCTCGCTACCGCGTTCAGCTTGTTTTGTGAAACCTTCGAGATGTCCATTCCTTTCGGGAAGTGCTGTCTTAGTAATCCATTGGTGTTTTCGTTTGACCCACGTTGTCAGGGACTTTGTGGGTCGCAGAAGTAAACCTTTATATCAGTATCCAACGTAAAGCGTTTATGCTCCGCCCTCTCCGAACCCCGACCCCAGGTTAATGATTTGTGGAGGTGCCGCGATAACTTGTGTGCTTGTTTGATCAAGGCATTGATCACCCTCTCACTATTATTGCTTTTCACACGTGGGGAATCCGTCCCTGGGCTGATGTTCATTAAGGCCGCAAGTCTGGACTATTCCAGCTGGGTCAAACCGCCGATCAATTGCTAGACTTCCGCGCAGCAACCGTGGGCACAATTGGCCGAGGCCGCGGCCAGTTTTCCGGAGAATCCGCCTCACCCCTGAATCCCAGGTTCGAAATCAATACGTTATTGGCGACCAACAGCGTCTTGTGCGTCGACCGCGCTCAGGAGTTGCCGAAGTTCACCGCCCGTGGCCTGCGGTGATAGCCGCGCTAGCGTTGCTTGCGCGTTTTCAAAAGCACGGACCTCCTGCGGAATTAAAATTTCCGACAGTAACGACGGCGTAAGTGCACCGACGGCGCCCGTTGCTAGCAAACCTCGTAACAACATGCGTCGCGTCGAGCGACCTGAAATTTGTCGCGCGCCGGCGCTACACGCGATTGCAGTACCGACGCCAACGACAGCCATCGACAGGTGATCGTGGAGACGCGCTTCTGAGAGTTTTCCACCTTCGCGTAACAAGCGTTCGGCTAGCTGTCGGGGGGCTGGGACGGCGACTGGCACGCGTTCGCTCTGCTCAACCAGTGCTAACTCTGCTGCAAGGCCATAGTGATCCGAATAAGCAGCAAGACCACCAACTATCTGGATCGGTTCGTCAAATACCCGTTCGATTTTGAGGGCACTAAGTCCTCGCTCCCTGCAATCGCGGGCAAAAACAAAATCTTTACGCCAGTTCCTGGTGCTAGCCCGATACGGATTTGCCGCAGTCGCAGTCGCAGTCGGGCGGCGCAGAGATAGTTCAGCCGCCACATCGCGAGCCGACGTTAAACCGGTCATTACGTGGTAGTCATCTTCCCCCTCCAGGAAATTGAAATCGCCCAGTAACACCAGCGGAACGTTTGTTTGCTCGATACTGGCCGCAATCTGAATGATTTGCGCTGCGCGGTAGGCGACGTGACGATGGCTTGCGTAGCGGGAATATCGGGCATGCAAATGGGTCGTCAAAATTTGCACCGGACCCGCGTCGGTACGCACGCGCACTACGGCAAAACCTTTACCGCTTAGGAACTCGCCGTTGGCCAGCGCCCGCTCCGCGTGCCCTGAGACGGTGAATGCTTCAAAATAGCGCTGTTCTATGGGTAGCCGTGAAACAATTAACAAGCCGCCGCCCAAGCTCATCTGCTGGCCCGCGTCCCACTGGTAGCTGAAACCTGCGTCCGACGCTGCCCGGGTGAGAATTTCTTTGGCATCAGGCGAGTAAACCTCCTGAAACGCCATAACATCCAGGCCTAGCGCCGGTAGCCGGCGTCCAATGGCATACATGCGGGCACGTACACTCTTAGACCACGGCTCAGGCAGGGCCCGGGCATTCAAGGTACCGACGTTAAAACGCATAACCACTCCTGAATAAGAAATGGCAGCGTAACTACATCGTCGTTTAGCGGAGGTTTAGCATTCGTTAAAAGAAGGTTAAAACAAAACCAGAGGATGAATAGAATAAACACCCCCTTCTCCTGCTAATTTACCTTAAACATCCAGCGGGCGGCAATAGTTTCACCACTGGCTGGCTTTATGTCTGCTTCTGGCCCGGAGACCTTTTTTTATTTCTATTGGGTATCTTTCCCACAACCATTAATGGAAAAGTTATCTATTTTTATGTCGATTTTTCGTATTGTGTCACCATCAGACATATCTATCAGTGACATCATGCCAAGTACTTATTCAACTTTTTTAGAATTAAGTAATTTGTATAATGCCGGTAACACAATCAAGGTCAATAATGTTGAAGATAAAATACCGCCAATGACCACGGTGGCTAATGGTCGTTGCACTTCCGCACCGGTGCCCACATTCAGGGCCATCGGAATAAACCCAAGGCTGGCGACCAGGGCAGTCATGAGGACGGGACGGAATCGAGTTAATGCACCCTCCATCAGGGCTTCTTGAAGTGGTAGTCCTTGCTTACGTAAATCACGAATGAAGGAAAGCATCACTACACCGTTGAGTACTGCTACGCCAGATAGGGCAATGAAGCCAACCCCGGCCGTGATGGATAAAGGCATATCTCTTAACGTTAGTGCCGCTACACCCCCGGTCAGCGCCAAAGGTACGCCGGTGAATACCAGGGCCGCGTCCTTAACGGAATTAAAGGTCATGACTAACAGACCAAAGATCACGAGTAGGGTTATGGGAACAATGATCGATAAGCGTTCTGTTGCCGAAATAAGCTGTTCAAACGTTCCTCCATAATCCAGCCAATAGCCTGGAGGTAGATCAACCTTTTCCGATATGGCCTTTTCTACATCACTGACAAAGCTACCTAGATCCCGATTACGCACGTTTGCCGTTACATAGACGCGGCGCTTGCCGTATTCGCGACTGATTTGATTTGGACCCTGGACAAATTTTAGTTCCGCCACTTCTCTTAAGGGGATCGTCTCTGGTGGTAGATGGTTAACCATCAACATGTCTGCGTCACCGGAGACTTCAGGCGTAGATTGCGATGTCAGAGGGATGGGTAAACGCATCATAGTATCGAGATCGGTACGATGAGTCTCATTGAGACGCACCACCAGATCATAGCGCTGATCTCCTTCAAATATCTGTCCGGCTTTTTCACCACCGATGGCTGTGCGCAGTGTTTTATGCAGTTGCTCAACACTCAAACCGTAATAGGCAAGGCGTTTGCGATCTGGAATTATAGTTAGCATCGGCAAACCCGTAACTTGTTCAATGCCGACATCACTGGCACCGGGCTGACTGGCAATAACAGTCTCTATTTGCACCGCCAAATTCGAAAGGATATCCAGATCATCACCATATATTTTAACGGCAATATCGGAGCGCACCCCTGAGATCAATTCATTAAAACGCATTTGTATAGGTTGCGTTATCTCATAACGGTTGCCGGGTATCGGGTTTATTATTTGCTCCAGTTCTTTAATAAAGTCTAATTTACTTTTATCTGGATCGGGCCATTCCTCACGTGGCTTTAACATGATGAAAGTATCAGCCACACTGGGAGGCATGGGGTCAGTAGCCACTTCTGAGGTACCAATTTTGGAAAACACATGGGAGACCTCTGTCAGGGGTTTTATCCTGGCTTCCAACTGGATTTGCATATCAATGGCCTGACTGAGACTGGTTCCGGGAATGCGCAAGGCGTGCAAGGCGATATCCCCTTCATCGAGATTGGGAAGAAATTCTGTGCCCATGCGTGTGGCTTGAATTCCTGCAATCAGCACCAGCCCAACAGCAAGCACAACAAGGGGCCATGCATAGGATAGTGATATGCGTAAAACAGGTTCATAAACCCTCTTCATAATGCGCATGAGAAAGTTTTCTTTTTCCGCGACGCGACCGCTTACGATTAGTGCGACGGCGGCCGGTATTACCGTGATGGACAATATCAATGCCGAGAGCAATGCTGTGACAACGGTAATGGCCATAGGGTGAAACATCTTTCCTTCAATACCTTCCAGGGCAAAGATAGGAACATACACAATCAGAATAATCATGACGCCAAAGACACTGGGGCGGATGACTTCCCGCGTTGCATCGTTAACAATTTGCAGGCGTGTATTCAGATCGGGTAGCGTTTTATGTTGTTGCTGATGCATACCAAGACGTCGCAGGCAGTTCTCAACAATAATTACTGCACCGTCGATGATGAGGCCAAAATCAAGGGCGCCGAGACTCATCAAATTACCGGACACCCGGGTTTGCACCATGCCGGTGATGGTCATCAGCATAGCCAGGGGGATAACCGCAGCGGTGATGAGTGCGGCACGCCAGTTTCCCAGCAACAAGAGTAAAACTGCAATCACCAGCAAGGCCGCTTCTGCCAGATTCTTTTGTACGGTCGCGATGGTCTTGTCCACCAATGCGGTGCGATCATATAAAGGATTTAACTCCACCCCTGGCGGTAAAGAAGACCTGATTCGTTCAAGATTCACAGCAGCAGCGCGGGCGACCTGGCGGCTGTTTTCACCAATCAGCATAAAGACCGTCCCTAACACTACCTCCTTGCCATCCTGGGTGGCGGCACCATTGCGTAATTCATGACCAATTTTGACTTCGGCGACATCATTTAACATCACCGGCACGTCATCTCGAATAGCGACATTTATATTGCGGATATCTTCCAGGTTAGCCAGTTGACCGGGGGAACGAATGAGATACTGTGCACCGAAACGTTCGATATATCCGGCACCCGTGTTCAGATTATTCCTGGCCAGAGCCGACAATATGTCATCAAAGGTTAAGTCGTAGGCGAGTAATTTTTCAGGATCAGGTAAAATATGAAACTGTTTGGTATAGCCACCAATGGTATTGACCTCTACTACGCCTGGTGTCTGTCGCAACTGTGGTCGAACGATCCAGTCCTGCACTGTTCGCAATTGCATAGGATCATGTTCTGCACCATCAGCACTGTTCACGGTGTACATAAATATTTCACCGAGACCCGTCGCTATTGGTCCCATGGCAGGTTCCATTCCCGCAGGTAACAGGCTTTTCACTTCAGACAAGCGTTCGTTCACCAGCTGCCGGGCCAGGTAAATATCCGTGTTCTCTTTAAACACCACAGTTACCTGGGACAAGCCATAACGGGAAATGGAACGGCTGTAATCCAGTCGCGGTAAACCGGCCATGACGGTTTCTATCGGAAAGGTGATGCGTTGCTCTACCTCCAGCGGTGAATAACCCTGCGCTTCAGTATTAATTTGTACCTGGATGTTGGTGATATCAGGCACGGCATCGATGGGTAAGCGCTGATAATTATAAATTCCTAATAAACCCAAACCCGCAGCTAACATGATCATCATCCAGCGGTGTTGCAGGGAAAAAGAAATCAGCATATTTAGCATTGATAATATTCCTTAGTGATCGTGACTGGCGCCGGATTTTTCAATATCGGCCTTGATAAGATAGCTGTTCTCTGTCACGTATTCCGTACCGGGAGCGAGGCCACTGACGACTTCCAGCCATTCATCATTACTGACGCCAAATTCCAGCATCCTTACTTCATAGGTCTCATCAAACTTTGCAAATACCACCTGAAAATCGCGAAAGGTCTGTACCGCGGATCGCTTAACCGCCAGCAGGACTTCGTGTTCGTCGATTATTACTTTGGCCTGCACGAATTGACCTGGTCGTAATCTTCCGTCCGGGTTATCCAATGGGACACGTGCATGAATACTTTGGCTGGCATGACTGCTCAAGGGCGACAACCAGTTAATACTTCCTTTCGCTGAAAAACCGTCAAGTGTTTCTAACATGACGATTTGCCCCTGTTTTACCTTCTCGAGATCCTTCGCGAAGATATCCAGTTCTACCCACACATGAGATAAGTCAACTATTGTAAACAAAGGATCTTCGGAAGTGGCTTCACCTATCTGCACATTGCGTTTGATTACTAATCCGCTGATGGGCGCTTTCAAAGAATAATTCTGCAGGCTTTCATTGCTCTGTACCGTCAGCATGCGCTGACCATTCTTTACTGTTGATCCAAGTTCGACATGAACATCCTGTACAACGCCGGGAAAGCGTGGCCTGATCTGAGAAAGTCGATTTGGATCAATTTCGACACGCCCCGTCAATAACAATGATTCAGTGATGGTGGCTGGAGCCGCGATCTCGGTCATAATACCCGCCTCACTGGCCAATTCCCTTGAAATTTGTGTTCGCCCCTCATAACTGTCGTAGGTCCAGGAATAGTTTTTGCCTTGATAAGTAGCCCTGACACTGACGTCAAAGGAATGTGGTTCGGCGACGACATTGTCACCGCGCAGATATTCCCCTTGTGACTCGAACTCAAATTGATCGATAGTGTTGCCTGTGCGACCGAGTTCCAAATTCACATTAACGCTTTCCGGATCAATGGCTTTATCCTGGTAAGAGGGATAGATATGGAATTCCGGGGGAACGCCCGATTCAAAAATAGTTATCTCAAGGGCAAGCAAACCATCCTGAAGTAAACGCCCGTTATGAGGACCACGCGGAAAGTCTTGTTCCTGCTCTACATGACCAGCGATGTCGTTGTGTGATTCAGGACTGTTTAACAGCCACCTTGCCGCAAAGACAGTTGCGATAATAATGACGAGAGTAAGTAAAGCATTGCGTATCATGGGGTTCACCTTTGACTAAGTTGTGCCGCAGTAAGGCGGTCTATTTCAATTCGGTAGTTGTGATAATTGACAGCCATGTCCACAGCACGGGAGCGCATGCTTAATAACAGTTGTTGTATCTGTATGAGTTCAAGCAAGGAGTAACGACCAAATTGGTAACCCTTTTTGTAAGCCACCAACATCTCTTCAGCCGCTGGAATAATCTTTTTACGTAATGTCACGACCGCATCGATGGCATGTTTCATTTCTTGATGAATCTCAAACAAGGTGGCGTATAGTTCCATACGTTGTTGTTCAAGATTCAAGGGGGCAATCCGGGACAGCGCTTCGGCTTCTGCAATGCCGTGCTGGGCACGACCCGCAGTCCCCAGGGGGATACTGGCGGAGAACATAAAGGCAACATCGTCACCCTCCGCCAGATAACGCAGGCCAGCAGATAGATCCACATCCGGTTTGCTTTTACTCTGGGCCAGGCGGATACGTGCCCGCGCCAGATCTTCAGCCCTGATATGCCGGATCAGATTCGGATTTCGGTCCAGTAATTTTTCCAACTCAATGAAATCAGGCAATACGTCCAGTCGAAAGATGTCACCCTCAACCACATCAAAATTTGATCGTTTGTCATTCCAGAGTGTTGCAAGACTCAACCTCGAACTTTCCATTTCGTGACGCTTATGATCCAGATCCAGCTCATAATTTGCTAAATCAATCGCGACACGTTGTCGTTCCACCGTTGGTGTCTTACCTGTCTCGATACGTTTTTCAACCGTTTTCTCAGTCAATTTAATTAGATCAATGGCATCCTGCGCGATGAACAATCGCTCTTGATCTGCGGCGACGTGTAGAAAACGCCGCGCAGTTTCCGTCAACAAATCAAGCCGGTCGATATCTTTTTGATTGCTCAACAGAAGAGTTTCACGATCAACTACAGCGCCTCGCCTGGCGGCTTTGTTGCCCAGCTCAAGTGTGCGGGATAGACTGAACGTTGCCTCAACACCGCGCACACCACTGACACTGTCGATACCGGCGAAATCTTCCAGACTAATATTGACTCGATCCGCGGGTATCAGCAGTGCCTTGCGCATGCGTGCTGCCATGGCTTGTGCCTCATAGTCCGCGATCTTTAACTTTGGATGGTTCTCCAATACCCGGATTATGGCCTGTTCCAATGTGAGCCCTTTTTGTGATATCTGCTCATCGGCAAACACATTCACAGCACATAAGCAGATCAATAGAAAAATAATTTTTATGTTCATTGATAAATCCCTACCGAATAATAAAGTTTATCCGGGCGTATAAATCAGAGATGACACAGCAAACAGAGCGACAAGCGACACGTCGCTGTGACTAATTCAAAAACAGATAGGGATTAAATAGCTGGGGGTGCTCGTAAGGGTGGTGCGAGGTCGTAATAATAAAAACTTCTAAAACTATTTTCTATTGTTTGCCGCAGGCGGCTAATGATGAGGGGTACAATAGATAACACAATTAATAGACTTACTAACAAAACAAAATCAAACCCAGTGTCCGTATTCTGTTTGCTAATGACGTCTGGCGTGGTCTTTATTATATGAGTATCTTCATCCGCAAGATGCTGAGTCCCCTGAGTATCAGTCAATACATGAGAATCGACAATGTGCTGGTGCCCATTGATTTCGGAATTAGTGTCGTGGTGTAGATGAAAATGTAAGGGAAATATAATCTGTACCAACAGCACTGCAAGCAGTAGCCAGCTGATAGCTTTATGACGATTAATATATTCTCTACAAACATTCATATAAGAGACAATAATTGTATTGAGGCGAAGTGTCTACAATTATTTTGATGACAACCCGTGGTCGCTTCATTAACTGATTGAGGCGTCAATCCCTCCAAAAATATTCGAATCTCTTTGATAACAACTCTATATATCTCACTGTATGTTGGCCATTTATATGACCCAAATAATGTTGTAACCCTTCTCTCCTCTGCATATCCTCTATCTTTTCAGTATAAGATAAAGTGTTGCGTCGATCAGTTGAAACCGCCCGTATTAATGGGAACGTTTTCTCCTTTTTTTGAAAAACTCGTCCGCGGAATCTCTGGTAGACGGATTGATTGACGCGGGTTTTACAGTCGAATCGGTGAATATCACCAGGGTCATTCAGTACAGTGGACTGAAACGAACAGATGATCGTTCTGATGCCTTTCACCTGGCTCACCTGATGCGATTGGGTATATTGCCGACCGGTTATATTTATCCGAAAGGTGAACGTGGTCTGCATTATCTGTTACGTAAACGGACAAAGACAATCACATCTCCGACATTCGGTGATACCAACGTGCAATTGGCCCTGGAAAGTAATCTACGCATGAGTCAGTTATTGAGCCAGCAAATCAAGCGCGTAGAAAAGGCCATCATGTCGCAGGTGACACCGTGCATCTCCTTCGAATTACTCAAGAGTACCTGTGGCATAAGCGATGTGCTGGCGGAAACCATCCCGCTGGAAACCGGGGATATCAAACGTTTTAAAAGTCCCGGAAACTATGCCTCGTATTGCCTCTGTGTCGACAGCGGCAGGATGTGGAATGGTAAATTGAAGCGATTCACGGGTTGGTCATCATGAAGGCCACGATTCTGTTAACACTATGTGGACAATGTTGGTTTTCGTGTTGACTGGAAAGCGTTCAGTGCACGTTCACGGGAGAACTTCAGATCAACGATCGCGTGAGGGTAGTTATTGCCCAGTTTGACATTGGCTTCTTCCAGCACCTGTTCTGGCGCAAGCCAGGGGGAAAACAAGTACTTATTGGGAAGTTTTGCAAGCTCGGGAACAAAGCGACGTGTGTATTCACCGTCTTTGTCGAACTTTTCTCCCTGTATGACCGGGTTAAAAATTCGAAAGTAAGGTGCAGCATCGGCACCACAGCCAGCAATCCATTGCCATCCGGCACTATTATTGGCGAGGTCTGCATCGACAAGACAATCCCAGAACCAGCGTTCGCCATGCTGCCAGTGTAACAACAGGTTTTTTACCAGGAATGAACCTGCGATCATGCGAACACGATTGTGCATCAATCCGGTTTGCCATAATTCGCGCATACCGGCATCGACAATCGGGTATCCAGTCAAACCCTTCTGCCATGCGACGAGACTTTTATCATCTTTGCGCCACGGAAAGGCATTGAATTTAACTTGCAGATTCTTACTTGGCAAATCAGGAAAATAGTAAAGCAGACTATGCGCAAATTCACGCCAGCCCAACTCGCTGCAAAAATGTTCAATATTCCTGTCGTCACCACAGCCCCGTGCTGCGTACCAGACCTGGTTTGGAGACAGTTCACCAAAGTGCAGGGAAGGCGATAATCGAGAGACAAAGGGTTGAGCGGGTAGATCACGACCTTCCTTGTAATGCCTGATGCCGTCTTCAAGAAAAGTCGCCAGTCGGTCATGTGCAGCGTCTTCGCCAATTGTCCAGTGTGTTTGCAGTTGTTTATCCCAAGCAATTGCGGGTAGCAATTCGAGAGATTCAATAGTGCAGCTGTTCTTTCCGATATTAAGCAGGTTCAATGTTTCAGGTTCTAACTGTGGTTCCCTTGGCGCAGGCTGTGCCAGACAGCCGTTCCTGTAAAAAGGGGTGAATACCCGGTATGGGGTAGCATCCTTTTTTAGCAGCTGCCAGGGTTCCCATAATAATGAACCGTTGAAAGTTTCGACTCGTATATCTTTTTTTGTCAGTCGCTCCTTTATGTTTTTATCTCGCTTTATGCGCCAGGGTTCATAACAACGATTCCAGTAAACAGCGGAGATCCCCAGCTCATCGATCAATTGACCCAGAATTGTTTCTGCATCCCCTTTAAAGACACGAAGATTGCTCTTGAGTGATTGATTTAGAGACGAGAGTGAATGATGCAACCACCAACGACTGGCCGCACCGAGTCGATGTTCAGCAGCATTTTCATCATCGAGAATATAGACTGGCAGTACCTTTCCGGCACGCGTCGCAGCAAGCAGAGCAGGGTTATCCCGCAGGCGCAGATCCTGTCTAAACCAGTGAATGATGGTGTCCTGTTTTATCATTCCACTATAACTATTGTTATTGCGCTGACAGGTAGTTCAGGTTTTTTAAAATTATCTAGTAATTTACTTTTGGGCTGCCAGCCGGGTAAAACACACCCATCAGCCTCATACCATCATGGTCAGTACATTCGAGTGAATGAGCCTGGCGCTCGGGCAGGAAGATGAGATCGCCAGGAATTACATTGGCCTTTTTCGTCGTCGTCCACATCACACCTGATCCCGACATTATATAGATGGCTTCTTCGTAGAGGTGGTGATGAAATGCTGCTCTCGACTTCGGTATTTCACCAATAAACTGGGTAACCTGCTCGCAGCCAAGTTTACTATTGACTAACTCCATCAGGTGACGATCGGCCATCGTGTCGCGACTTTCCTGATCATAGGTACAGATCCGATTCGGGTAGTTTGAATCAAAATTATCCGGCATCTGTTCCAGCATTCTCATTTCGGTGTCGCCAGGGCAAACAGTAATAATCGCTTTAAGTGCTTGATTGCCCGTATTGCTAATGGAAAAAGCTTCACCAACACAAACATAAATACCGGTTTCCTCTGGTACAGAAAATTCACGCCCCGATATATTTATGCAGCCATTCCCACTGGCGATATAAACAACCACTTCCGAGGCAGAGAAAGAAATAAGGGGGGTAGAACTGCCCGTTAAGATAGCCACATATTGTGCCAGATGTTTCGCACCTGCATCGAAGTTGATGTTGCTGCCAATCAGCACATTTTCGTTTATGAATTGATGGGTGCCATTGCCGCGGACCACATAGCAGCCATTATCCAGGGGTGCAGTGAGGAATTCCGCAGAGACATTTTTTTCGTATTCAACCTCCGCGGCGTCGGCAAAATCTTCAGGTGCAGCCTCTGCATAGGTGTCAGACAAATTATTATGCGAACCATCGCAAAAAGGTGCAGTTTTGGTCTGCTTGCAGGCACATAAGAGCACATCTTCATCCTGCTCAGGAATATATCGCAACGGTTCGAAGCTGGTATCTTTATGCGCACCATCACAGAAGGGTTGACGGCTACTGCGGCCACAGCTGCACCATGCATAGGGACGTCCTGCTTTTAAAGAGACAAGACAGGGTTTAAGTGCACTGATTTCGGCTTTTTCCGTCATGATGTTTTTTATTTATTCTTTGTTTTGCGGTGGTTAGAAATTTTGAGAGCTCATATAAACATGCGCTTGATGAATATGAAAGCATGATGATTAAATATTTTAGGGACCCGATACCAGAGTCAATCTTCTGAATTGAAAATTATGTAAAAAAGAGTTTATTAATTATTTGTCAGTTTTCCTAATAAGAGACCAGATGTCGACCACCATCCACAGGCAAGATGCGACCGGTGACATAAGTACTGTCAAGCAGATAATCAACAGCGTGCTGGAACTCGTCGAGACCGCCTTCGCGTTGCATAGGACTTTTTTTTATTGTTTCCCAGCGATAATCATCTTCGTCATTCTCATTAAATAGTACGAGGGCAGGTGCAATACTGTTTACCTTTATCTTGGGCGCCAGTTTTGCCGCAAATGACAAGGTCAGGTTGTCCTGCGCTGCCTTGCTGGCGGCATAGGCGATATGTTTTTTACTACCACGGCTGCTGACGTAATCACCTATATGGATGATGTCAGCGTGTGAGTGACTGCTGGCCTGTAATAATGGCGTCAGTGACAGGTTCAGTTGATAGGGTGCACTGACATGTACATTCATCATACGTGCCAGCGTTTCTGCCGCAGTTGAATCAGTATCTTCGGCAAGCCATTCGGAGGCGTTATGTATTATCGCGCGAAGACGTTTATGGCGGCTGAAAATGGCATCGCCCAGTTTTTTTATGTCCATGTCATTATTGAAATCACATTGGTAAAGTTCAGCACCGTTACGCTGAAGTTCTTTCAAACTGTCCCGTTCACGCCGATAGGTACCAATTACCGGAATTCCCCTGGACAGAAAATTTTGGCTCAGATACAAACCGGTTCGTCTGCCGACACCGGTTATTAATATCGCTTCCGACTTCACGGATTCAGGAATTCTGCACGAGTATGGACATTCTTTTTGAAACAACCTCCAAGCGCAGTCGTGCTGGTCTGGGAATTGGTATCCATAACGCCACGTGATTTTACACAATAGTGAGTAGCATCAATACTGACGGCAACGTCATCAGTTTCCAGTAAGGCCTGCAGGGATACAAGGATCTGGCGTGTAAGGCGTTCCTGAATCTGTGGTCGTTGCGCAAAAAAACGCACCACTCTGTTTATTTTTGACAAGCCGATAATTTTATCTTTTGGGATATAGGCAACCTTCGCCATCCCGTCAATTGTGACGAAATGATGTTCGCAAGTGCTGGTAAGATCAATATCACGAATCTTGACCATTTCGTCGGCGCCCATTTTATTTTCGATTACTGAAAGCCTGGGGAATTTGCTGTAATCAAGACCTGAAAAAATTTCATTCACATACATTTTAGCAATGCGATGTGGTGTTTCAGCGAGACTATCATCGGCGAGATCAAGACCAAGCGTACTGACTACTTCAGACATCAGTTCCTTGATGCGCTGATATTTTTGTTCGCTGCTCAAACCGTTATCAATCATCGGTGTTTCCAGACCGTGTTTCAGCAGTGTTTCGCGAACCAGGATCGCCTCATCGCGGAGAGTCAGGCAATCATTCGTAAACTTTCTGGCGATGGAAAGGGGTGCGGTATTCATTGCGGGTTCTCCACGAGTTTCAGGCCAGGGGTTCTATCGGCAATATACTCAAGCGCGAGCGAGACGGAATCAGCAAAACGCAAGGCATGGGGCTTATCAATGGTTACTTGCGCATGATTGACTAGCGTATTTATGCTGCAAATCTGCAATACATCAGCAACCAGTTTTTCCAGTAACAGAAAACGGCCGCTTTCGACGTGGTCGATTACTTCTTTAGTGATTTTTTTATAATCGAGGGCGTTATCGACATGGTCATCCAAAGCTCCATCATGCAGAGCATAATTGATCTTAATATTGATGATGACGTCCTGTTTTTTTTCCTTTTCTTCAGGGTTAAAACCAATATAGGTACGCAATCTCAGGTTTTTGATGTTTATTATCGCGTTGTTTACAGACATGGTTTCCTCAGCTTGTTTTGAATGTAAGGCTGAAATATATTCGCAAAGGTGTGAAACGAACGTCTAATTGATGTGAATAAATTGTGAAGAGAAAAAATTACGGAGCTGGCATTTAACGGAACAAGCAGGCGAATCAGAGGAAAGTCGGCCAATTTTACCGCAGGAATGACATATAATCCTGATTTTCACATAATAATCACATGCAATTTAATTTAATGGCGACTTTATTTATTGTCCACGTTCTTACTGATGAGTACTGAATCCATAGGTAATGTTCTGTTAATTGAGGACCATCGCGATATCGCCGACATGGTTGGCGAGTATATGGAATCTCAAAATTACATCATGGACTATGCTGCCGATGGTATTACCGGTCTGCACCTGGCTGTCACCGGTGACTACGACGCGATAATTCTCGATTTAATGTTGCCAGGCATGGATGGCATAGTCTTGCTGGAGAAACTGCGTAAGGAGGCGCGCAATGCGACACCGATTCTGATACTGACCGCGCGAGATACGCTAGAGGACAAGTTGACCGGACTGGATGCAGGTGCGGACGATTACCTGGTTAAACCCTTCGAAATAAAGGAACTGGAGGCGCGGATCAGAGCAATGATTCGCCGGGAGCGGGGACAGGCCACACCTGAGACACTGCAAGTTGCAGATATGATTTTCAATACGGGAACAATGGAGCTTAAAAGAGGCAATACGCTGATTAAAATTTCCCCGATAGGCTTAAAAATACTGCGTATTTTGATGCAACAATCACCCAGGGTGGTGAGTCGCCGCGAGATTGAGCGACAGATTTGGGGTGATATTCTTCCCGATAGTGACACTTTACGCAGTCACATGTATAACCTGCGCAAGTGTATTGATCGACCATTCGACGATCAGCTTTTACACACATTACAAAACTCAGGCTACCGTCTGGTCTCTTCCAGTGAAGAATAACGGCGGCATCAATCATCGTCTCTGGCAGGCCTTCCTGCTACAGGCACTTATGATCAGTGTCGCTGCTCTAGCCGGTGTCTTTGCTGCGCGTTATGTACTGGGTGATATTCTTATAAAGCGGGCACTTGAAGATGAGGCGGGGCATTTCTGGACGCGTTTTGATGCTGATGCAGACGCATCAAGACCCTCCACCTACAATCTTACCGGCTACCTGCTACCGGACGACAAGGAGTCCATGCCTGCAAAGTTTGCCCATATGGATGTCGGCTTTTATGAACTGGATGACAAGGATTCTGATTTCTATATTGTATATGGCACTGCACACATGGACAAAAAACTGTTACTGGTCTTTGCTGGTCAACAGGTGGCGGAGCTGGCCCTGTTCTTTGGTATGTTTCCTCTGGCCGGTTTGCTAATCGTAATTTATCTTTCCATCTGGCTCTCCTACCGATTTTCCTCGCGTGCTGTCTCACCCATTATCAAACTAAGTCGTGATGTTGAAAGCCTGGATCCTGGCAGTGCTGACTTTGCGACTGAATTGAAAATGGTACTTTCAGACTATACCAACACTGATCATGATGTACGAACCTTATCAGTTGCCCTGTCGCGTTTGTCCGATCAAATCGAGGCTTTCATGCTGCGGGAAAGAAATTTCACCCGTGATGCCAGCCATGAATTACGCAGCCCCATTACTGTTATAAAGATTGCTGCCGATCTCTTGCTCACCGACGGAAATCTTGGTTCTACCAGTCGTCGCACAGTCGAGCGTATCAAGACTAACGCATCGGACATGGAGGAATTGATACAGGCCTTGTTATTACTTGCTCGCGAGTCTGATAATGCTTTGTCGATGGACACTGTCTGCGTCAATGACGTTGTCAGAGAGGAGATGGAACGTACCCAGGAGCTGTTGAATGGAAAGCGGATACAGGTCAGTTTTCAGTCAAGCGAGGATTTGACAATCAAGGCATCTGACAAAGTTGTTTCGGTAATGATTGGAAATCTCATCAGAAATGCCTATTCCTACACTGACGAAGGTCGCGTACAAATAGTGATTGAAAAAAATCGCCTTTCCATTTGTGACAGCGGCATCGGCATGAGTAACGATGATATTGAGCTGATGTACAAACCCTTCCATCGTGGCCAAAACAAGAAACGCGGTGGCTATGGTGTTGGTTTGACCATCGTAAAGATGCTCTCAGAAAGATTCCATTGGCCAATCGTTATTGAAAGTGAGCTGAACAAAGGAACCACAGTGATAGTAAGCTTCCCCACAGAAAATATGGAAGAAAATACTAAAGCAGTTAACTAATATTTCAATTTTCATCTGAATTTCACATCTGCTTTACCCATCCTTCACTCCGGCGATGCCAGACTAGCAGGCATATTTTTTATTAATAACGATTATAATAATGCTAGCGATTGAAAAAAATTCGTTTTCAAGATTGAAAAGCTGGCTGTTGAATGACGATGATTTCTATGCGGAAATCGACAACCAGGAAGCGGAAAAGATCGATGCTTTTCGATTGAGCGTGTTTGTTTTTTTGCACATAGGCTGTCTTGCCGTTTTTTTCGTCGGCTTCAGCTGGTTTTCGCTCGGCTTCGCGCTTTTCCTTTATCTGTCAAGAATGTTCTTCATCACCGCCTTTTATCATCGCTACTTTTCACATAAAAGCTACCGCGTATCCCGTGAGCTGCAGTTTATTATGGCAGTCCTAGGTTGTACTGCCGGGCAAAGAGGGCCTTTATGGTGGGCGAGTCATCATCGCGAACACCATCTCAAATCAGATACCACTGCTGATCCGCATTCACCAAAACATGGTTTTTTAAACAGCCATACCTTGTGGTTTTTAAAAAAAAGCCATTTCTCTATGCGAAGACAACGCATCAAGGACATGTTGAAATACCCTGAATTGCTAATGCTCGAACGTATCGACTGGTTGCCATTTGTGATTTTGGCTCTGGCGTGTTTTGCTATCGGCACGCTAGTGGGAGATTTGCTGCCGACACTTGGCGTTAGTGGTTTGCAATTACTGGTTTGGGGCTTTTTTGTTTCGACCGTAGCCCTGTATCACGCGACTTATACCATCAATTCACTTTGCCATCGTTATGGAAAACGCCGCTTTAATACTGGGGATGATAGTCGAAACAATTTTTTACTGGCTCTACTTACCCTCGGTGAAGGCTGGCACAACAATCATCATCGTTACCCGGTATCAACACGGCAGGGTTTTTACTGGTGGGAAATTGACATCAGTTATTTGACTTTATGTTTGTTGTCGAAACTGGGTCTGGTGTCCTCCATGCGTCCGGTGCCTCTGAAAATCATGCAGGAAGCGGAACGGGGTTATCGATGAAAAAAATAGCCATCATCGGCAGTGGTATTTCCGGTCTGACCGCAGCGTATATGCTGCATGGCAAACACCAGGTATCAGTATTCGAAGCGAATAAATATATTGGAGGACATACCAACACGATTGAAGTTTTGGATAAGCAGCATCACAGGGTCATTCCAGTAGATACCGGCTTTATTGTTTTCAATGACAGGAATTATCCCAACTTGTGCAGTTTGTTTGATCAATTGGGTGTAAAAAGCCGCGAATCGGATATGAGTTTCAGCGTGCATTGTCAGGAGACCGGGCTGGAATACAACGGCACTAACCTGGATAAAATATTCAGCCAACGTCGAAATCTGCTTAATCCTAAATTCTGGATCATGCTCAAAGATATTCTCAGGTTTCATAAACAGGGACCTGCCGCACTACAGAATAATCTAAGTGATCTAATAACGGTCGATGAATTTTCTCTGCAGAATCGATACAGCAGGCAGTTCATCGAAAACTACCTGATACCGCTCGGAGCATCATTATGGTCCTGTCCCGCGGATCGATTTCGTCAATTTCCAATGCGCTTCGTTCTGGAGTTTCTTGATAATCATGGCATGTTGCAGGTGGATAATCGACCACAATGGCGGACTGTTGTTGGTGGTTCCTGTCAATATATTAAACCCATGGTAAAAGGCTTCAACAACCGAATTTTTCTTAACTCGCCAATCCGTAAGGTAAGACGCAGCGGGGGACAGGTAACTGTTCGCTTCGAAAATGGATCAGAACAGAAATTTGATGAAGTCATCCTGGCTACGCACGCCGACCAGAGCATCCATCTTGTTGAAGACATGGACGAGGATGAATTGGATATCCTGAAAAATTTCCCCTATCAGGATAATGAGGTGATTTTGCATACAGATACTTCATTATTACCAGAAAACAGGCGTGCGTGGGCAAGCTGGAACTATCGTATACCACGGGGAAAAAATAGCCATGCGTCTTTGACTTACAATATGAATATGCTGCAGGGGATTGAGAGTCCCCATACCTATTGCGTCTCACTCAACCAAAGCGAATTAATCGACGAAAGCACGATTATCCGACGCGTAAACTATCATCATCCTGTCTTTCATACGGGTCGAAACCATGCTCAGGCACAGCATCAGCAGTTGATACAAAGGCGAGGCATCTCTTACTGCGGTGCTTACTGGGGTTATGGCTTTCACGAAGATGGTGTCAGTAGTGCTCTTGCCGTTTGTAAGACATTTGACATGGAACTCGCTGCATGAACAGCTGTATCTACTCCGGCAGGGTAAGTCATCAACGTTTGCAACCGAAACCCCATGGTTTTAACTACAATTTGTTCATGATGTACCTGGACCTTGATGAACTGCCCAGACTATTTAAACCATTTTTTTTCTGGTCGTCCACTGGGCCTGCGTTGGCATGGTTTCGTCGTGAGGACCATATGGGTGACCATGACAAGCCCCTTGCGCAGAGTATTCGTGAATTAATATTGACTGAAACGGGCAAAGAACACACAGGCCCAATTCGTCTATTAACCCATCTACGTTATTTCGGCTACTGCATGAATCCCGTCAGTTTTTATTATTGTTGGGATAAGGATAACGGGAGACTTGAACACATTGTAGCGGAAGTACACAACACGCCATGGGCAGAAACCCATTGTTATGTTCTGGATTGCCATGACGTTGGCACAAATAGAGATGTATTTCAATTCCGCTTTGATAAGCAATTCCATGTATCCCCCTTCATGAGCATGCATCAAAACTACGAATGGTCTCTGTCAACTCCTGGCAATCAATTACTCGTTAATATGAATACTTATGAAAACGAAGTGAAAATGTTTAATGCCAGCATGCAAATGCAACGGCAGACGATAAATCATTTTTCTATGACGAAAACATTATTGGCTTTCCCATGCATGACAGCCAAAGTAGTCGCTGCTATTTACTGGCAGGCGTTAAATTTATGGGTCCGAAAAATACCCTTTCATAGCCATCCAAAAAAGATGAATCCAGAGCAACTTTAATGAGAACAGATACCGTACACGAAGATAAACCGTCCGGGCTATTAGCTGTTAATCCTTTTATCAACATAGCGCGAAAATTGATTAGAGAAAAAATTACCAAACTCGCCTTTGGCAGATTAGTGATTCGTGATCAGCTTGATATGGACAAACAGCTGATTGAGAAAGACGACATAATTATTGATGTGCATGACCTACGATTATATGTTGATGTGATAATGGCAGGCAGTAATGGCGCTGCCAGCGCCTATCGCGATGGTTATTGGTCATGCAACAATCTTACTGCCCTGTTCCAGCTGATGGTTCGCAATATGCAGACAATGGACAGCATGGAAAGTGGTTTTGCCAGTATCGGTAACTGGTGGTTAAAGAGACGCCATAAATCGCGCAGCAATACCCGCGATGGCAGTCGCAAGAACATACAGGCACATTATGATCTGGGTAATGAATTTTTTGAGCTGATGTTGGATAGTACGATGACCTATTCTTCAGGTTACTTTTTGCGTGACAACTCCAGCCTGGAGGAGGCGTCAACCGAGAAACTGGATCGTATTTGTCGAAATCTTGATTTGCAGCCCTTTCAACGTATTCTGGAAATTGGCACCGGCTGGGGCAGCTTCGCGATTCATGCAGCACTAAACTACGGCTGTCATGTCACGACAACCACTATTTCAAAACAACAATACAAACTGGCGAGTCAGCGCGTACGTCAATTGAATCTACAGGAAAAGATCGACATAAAGTTGTGTGACTATCGCGATCTTACCGGCTCATACGACAAGCTGGTTTCTATTGAAATGATTGAGGCCGTAGGGCACGCCTTCCTGCCAACATATTTTTCTATTTGTTCAAAACTGCTCAATGAAGACGGGCAGGCTTGCATTCAAGCCATTACCATGCCGGATCAACGTTATCAGCAGTATCTGAAAAATAGCGATTTTATCCAACAATATATTTTCCCCGGCAGTTGTGTGCCTTCTATAACGGCAATTCAAAATGCGGTGACGGTCGGCTCGGATCTTCGTATTAGCCTGCTTGAAGATTTTGGCTTGCACTATGCGACAACACTTAAGGCCTGGCGTAGCGCCTTTACGTCAAAACTGGATGAAGTACGACGGATGGGTTATGGCGAGGATTTTATTCGGCTGTGGGAATATTATCTTTGTTATTGTGAAGCGGGTTTTCGCGAACGTTATACCGGCGTCACTCAGATAATACTGGATAAGCCTGCGTTTAATCGGGCGGCACTGGCAACCCGCTGAGCAAGGACGATGCGAAAATTGATACCAAATTTTATTTTATTCCAGACTGCCTGGTTTATCACAATCTTTTCAGCAGTATCCGGCCATCCCTATATTGGCCCTGTTTATACAGTTATGTGGATGATGCTACACCTGACTTTCTTCACCGATCAACGTTTTGAGGAGTGGCGTATCCTGTTTTTCGCCGCCGTGCTTGGCTATATTTTTGATTCCTTACTTGTTTACATGGACGTGTTTACATTTCCACCGCAGGCTCTACTCGGTTCACCGTCGACAATCTGGATGATCGCGCTCTGGGTGAACCTGGCGGCAACATTAAATTTCTCGCTAAAGTGGTTGCAGGGCAGATTGGTGCTTGCTGCATTGCTAGGCGCCATTGCCGGGCCGGCAACTTACTATGCGGGTAGCCGAATTGGGGCAATTGAATTGCAACAGGCATGGTCGCTATTAGCTATTTCGATGCAATGGCTGATAGCCATGCCCCTATTGCTCTGGTTTGCACAACGCGGGCTTCGGCCTTTACATCAAACACGCCTCATCAATGAGACAAATGCTGATTAATCGATGAATATTATGCTTATTTTTAGCTACGCATGGGCGTGTGCAGCAGTGGTTATGCTGGTCATGTGGATATTACAAATCCGAAGTCAAAATGCAGGCTTTGTTGATGTCACCTGGGCATTTCTGACACCGCTTATGGGTGTCTGGCTGATTCTGGCAGATGAAGTGGACGATGGGATGCGGCAATATCTGATTATAGGCATGGCCCTGTTTTGGGGGATACGCCTCGGTTCGTATCTTTACAAACGCGTCAGTAATGAAACAGAAGACGGTCGTTATCGTTACATGCGCGAGTATTGTGGCAAAAATGCAAACGTGGTGTTTTTCATTTTCTTTCAAATACAGGCAAGCTGGACTTTGCTTTTTGCCTTACCATTCTGGGCCGCTGCTCGTAATGCACAAAGTAGTTTGGGTTGGCTTGATTATATGGGGCTTGCTGTCTGGCTGGTGGCGATGCTCGGAGAATGGCTTAGCGATAAACAACTGGCGCAATTCAAATTGCGTACAAAGGACCGGTCAGTCGTTTGCAGTGAAGGTCTTTGGCGTTACTCCCGTCATCCCAATTATTTTTTTGAATGGTTACATTGGTGGGCCTTTGTCTGTCTTGGCTATGGCAGTGATTACTGGTGGTTAACCTGGACAGGCCTGCTGGTAATGTATGTGTTTATTACGCGTATTACAGGGCTACCTTACACAGAGCAGCAATCATTGCGCAGCAAGGGTGCTGCCTATCGTAACTATCAACAAAGCACCTCGTCGTTTTTTCCCTTGCCGCCGCGAGCTCGCACGAAGGTAAACGAATAGTCGGCAAGCGCAGGAAAAGATGCTTTGATGAAAACAGGAAAAGCTAAACCAGGAATGCTAAGGCCATTGGTTCTCGTTGCCAGCGCCGGTTTTATTATCATGGCCGGCTTCATCATATACGCAATGATGATCGGCAATCTCATGACAGAAGGCAGTACTCTGCTTGCTATGCCCTGGGGAATGGTTTCTTTGGTCGACATATACCTCGGCTTAATACTGTTTTCATTATGGGTAGTTTGGCGCGAGGATTTTAGTCTGGCAGGTATATGTTGGGCAGTATTGATTATCAGCCTCGGCAATATGCTCTCATGTCTCTACATTCTTAAAGCGTGTCGGGATGCGGGGCGAAACATGAAGAAATTCTGGCTTGGTCGCCAACTGGAAGAACTTTGAGATGGTGACGCGACTACTTTTTATCCTCTTCATCCTCGTTTGGGCTCAGAGCACGGCGGCAGAACAGCAACTCACTCGTGTCGGCTATGCCCGTAGTATTGAAAATGATCGGCTTCTCTATACCGAATATCATCATGAAGTTGTCTCCGATGATACCGTCGTTGAATCAAAGGTAATTTACAAGGACGAAACCGGGACGGCTTTCGCGGAAAAGCATGTCAATTTCAGAATGAATCCTTATTTGCCGGAATTTTCCCTGATAAATACTGTATCCGGACACAGAGAATCGACCCAGTATGTCGGTGACAAATATGAAGTTCAGTTTCTCGAAAGGGCAGGCGAGTCGCTGCGAGAGAAACCAATGGAATACCCGCTTGACGGCATAGGCGATGCTGGCTTTGATAATTTCATCATCAATCACTGGGACGATATAGTATCGGGAAGCAAGTTCACCCGTGATTTTCTAATTCCCGGAATGCTTCGTTTCTTCAAATTCAGAATATATCAGCAGAAAATAGTTGAGTATTCAGATCATAAGCTCCGCATTTTGCACATTGAACCGGCCAATTTTTTATTACGAAGTGTCGCCGGCACGTCGAAATTGTATTACGATTTTGACAAACCCGTATTAAGGAAATTTGAGGGAATATCAAATATGCGTGATAGAAAAGGTGATAATTATCGAGTTATAATTAGTTACCTTTGATGAAAATTTATGTATCACTCAGAGTCCTTAATTGGAGCATCTTGCTATTTTGCTTGATGTAGTTATTTTTTGAAAATCAACTCAAAGGGTTAAATAACATGGGAACTATTATTATTTGGAAACAGGCTATATTGACTCTGACAGGAGTTTTTATAACGACCTTGACTTTTTTAGTTGCCGCCGAAACTGAAAAACCATATCAGGTTATTGACGGTCAAATTAGCCAAAACGCGATTGAAGGTTGGAAAACCTATAATGGCGGGGGCTGTGGGGGCTGTCATGGCCAGGGCGGGAAAGGTGCTGTTGCGCCTAATCTTGCGATAGGTGTGACGGAAAAACCCAAAGAAGCCTTTGTTGACGCAGTCGTCAATGGAGTACAGGGCACGTTTATGAAACCACACAAAACCAATACGCGCGTCATGGACAATTTGGAGAACCTGTATATTTATTTTCTTGCCAGGGGAGATGAAGTATTGGGAGAAGGGAATTTGATTAAATTCCCGATGGGTAAAGTCAGCGAGTAATTTTCACTAATTATGCGACAGGAAACATGGCACATCGAAGTAACAAATGCAGGTAGCCTCAAGCTGTGAGATACTCAACAACAAGAACAAAAGATCTGGATATCAGATCCTCTTAATACATTCCACAGGAAATATATCATCTTAATTTTCGCAGATGTAAATCTCCTGACAGGGTATTCGTAAGTTAAGTGCTCCCAAGTGTGTATAGGAAGTATAAAAGCCCTTTTCTAAATAAGCTACCTCGTGACCACTCTGCATCAGAAGTGGACCCCATCAATTAGACAGAGACTGGACGACTATAAGTGCTTTCCTTCATTATTATCCCAATGATGAGGCTGAGGCTCTGTACCAAAGCGGAACCTAAGCCTTGTCAATCAAGCACACAAGGTCTATCCGTATCTGCTGAGGCACCTTGTGATAGACCGTCCGAATCAGGTCTGGTCGACCGATATCATTTATATTCTCATCCAGGGGCTTTGTGTACCTCGTCGCTGTCATGGACTGGTATTCCAGACGTGTCCTGTCATGGCGTATTTCTAACAAACTGGATACGCGCTTTTCTACAGAAGCGCTTGAGGAGGCGATAGAGAACTATGGGGCACCGGAGATATTCAATACGGGCCAGGGGAGCCAATTTACCAGCAACCAATTTACGGACGTATTGAAGGCGAATGGTATACAAATCAGCATGGACGGAAAGGGCCGATGGGTTGACAACGTGTTTGTCGAGCGGCTTTGGCGTAGTGTGAAGTACGGAGAAATCTTCCTCAAAGCTTATGACGATATTCGAAGCGCCAAAGCATCTTTGGGACAGTATTTTGAATTCTATAACTCCGAAAGACGAGACCAATCGCTTGACCGACAGACGCCAGATCAAGTTTACTATCAGCACGTAATCAGGAAGGCTGCGCGAAACTATGGGGAGCACTTATAGGCCTGTCCAATTATTGGGGTCCGCTTCTTAAAGTTCTGTCTTACCTGACTTATAGTCATATAGAAACCAACCCATCTTGTAGATCTTGTTTATGCAATTCAGTATCCCGCTCTTCCAAAGCGCCGAATCCACCACCGCCTGGTAGCAATATTTCCAGATGATCACCTGGCTCGATGAGTTGTGCGCCTTTAGCCTGTAAGTCTTTCCCATTTTTGATTCGGACGACGCCACATTGTCCATCCTCGCCTCCGAGACGTCCGTGTGCTGGATGTGTTGTTCTATCGAACATGGCGAAGACCATAAAGGGACTGTCATCTACCGTCCCAATTTCTACGATCTGGCCAAGCCCGCCGCGCCACTTACCCTTACCTGCGGAATCGGGTCGTAACTCTTTACGCCAGATCACTACCGGGCTGA
>JBLIML010000009.1:0-47226 GCA_047638675.1 Planctomycetota bacterium
AATTGGCAAACTCCGTAAAAAAATAGAACAAGATCCACGACAGCCATCGTTGATTAAAACAATGCGTGGAGTTGGTTACAAGTTTACAGCACGAGTATCGTATTCATAACGAACTAAATAACTATATGTTGTTCCCGCTTAACACCAGATTGCAACATGAGCAGCCACAAAAAAAAGCCCACATACACATGCAGGCTTTTCATTTGATATGGCTCCCCGGGACAGGCTCGAACTGCCGACCTAGTGATTAACAGTCACCCGCTCTACCAACTGAGCTACCGGGGAATAACAAGGACGCGTATGGTACTGCCCGTTAATAATTCGGTCAACCAAAGATCTTGCAAATTAGACGACTGGAACAGATTTGCAGTGCAAGCCTGGCTTTTCTGTCTGTTTTTGCTCCTAAACGAACATTACCTCGAGTGAATCGGATTTCTCACTCTTTTTCATTGGTATTAAGCAATATTTGCACAATATAGTGGTCGACTAAGGTTCAATATTCTCTGTGATATACTCAATTCGCGCATTCTTAAAACCTAAATGACCAACAAATTCTTACTTAAGGCAGACTATCAACCAGCTGGTGATCAGCCAGAGGCGATTAGCAATCTTCTAAATGGATTAAGCGATGGTCTTGCGCATCAGACTTTGCTAGGCGTGACCGGTTCAGGCAAGACTTTTACCATTGCCAATATCATTCAGGAAGTACAGCGACCAACGCTTATTCTGGCGCCAAACAAAACACTGGCAGCACAATTGTATGGCGAGATGCGTGAATACTTTCCAGACAATTCTGTTGAATATTTTGTTTCCTATTACGATTATTACCAACCCGAGGCTTATGTTCCTACGACAGATACCTATATAGAGAAAGATGCCTCGATAAATGAACACATCGAGCAGATGCGTTTATCGGCCACAAAAGGTCTTTTGGAAAGGCAAGATACCATTATCGTTGCCACTGTATCAGCTATTTACGGTCTTGGTGATCCTCAGTCCTATCTGAAAATGGTTTTGCATCTGGATAAAGGAGACAGGCTAGAGCAGCGCTTTATTCTTCGTCGTCTTGCAGAGATGCAATATACCCGAAACGAAATTGAGCTTCATCGCGCTACGTTTCGTGTCAGAGGGGATGTGATCGACGTCTATCCCGCTGAATCCGAGCGAGCAGCAATCAGAATCGAGTTATTCGATGATGAAATAGAATCCTTATCCCAATTTGATCCATTGACGGGCGAAGTGATTCGAAAATTACCAAGAGTGACTATTTACCCGAAGACGCACTATGTCACTGAAAGGCAGATATTGTTGGATGCTGTGGAAGTGATAAAGGTGGAATTGCAGGAGCGACTGGAACAATTTAAACAGCAAAATAAACTGGTTGAGCTACAGCGATTGGAACAGCGTACCCGATTCGATTTAGAGATGATTATGGAGATAGGCTATTGCTCAGGCATCGAAAATTACTCCAGACACCTGTCCGGGCGTCAGCCTGGAGAGCCACCGCCTACTTTATTTGATTATCTACCGGCAAATTCGCTCCTCATTGTCGATGAAAGTCACGTCACCATTCCGCAACTCGGTGCGATGTACAAGGGCGATCGTTCGCGCAAGGAAAATCTCGTGGAATATGGCTTTCGCCTGCCTTGTGCCCTGGATAACCGACCATTACGCTTTGATGAATTTCAAGGCTTAGCACCGCAAACCATCTATGTTTCGGCGACTCCCAGTAAATACGAAAAGGAGCATTCAGATCAAATTGTAGAACAGCTTGTTCGCCCGACTGGCCTGATTGATCCACAGATAGATATACGCCCCGTGGCGACCCAGGTAGATGACCTGCTTTCGGAGATAGGCAAGCGAGTGGCAGTGGGCGAGCGTGTTCTGGTAACGACATTAACCAAGCGCATGTCAGAAGATCTCACCGATTATTTGGCGGAACATGATGTAAAGGTACGTTATTTGCATTCAGATATTGAGACTGTTGAGCGCGTAGAGATCATTCGCGATTTGCGCCTGGGGGAATTTGATGTACTTGTGGGTATCAACCTGCTGCGCGAAGGCCTGGATATGCCGGAGGTGTCGTTGGTGGCAATCCTCGACGCAGATAAGGAAGGTTTTCTGCGTTCTGAGACCACATTGATTCAAACAGTCGGGCGCGCAGCACGAAATATAAATGGATCTGCAATTATGTATGCGGATCGCATTACCGGGTCAATGCAGCGGGCAATTGCGGAAATGGACAGACGTCGAAAGATACAGATTGTCTATAACAAAGAACATAATATTACGCCAATGGGAATTAACAAGGCCGTTACTGACATCATGGATGGAGGCTATGCAGGCAAGCGAGGATCAAATCGTAAATGGGCGAAGGTGGCAGAAGTAAGTGATGAGTATTACGGAAAGTCACCAGGTGCATTGATGAAGCTCATCAAACAACTGGAAGAACAAATGTATAGACATGCCCGTGATCTTGAGTTTGAAGAAGCGGCAAAAATTCGTGATGAGATTAAGCGCATACAAATATCAGGGCTGGGCATACCAGAAAAACAGGCTGGTTAACAATCTACCGGAGAAATTAGCATGAAGGACGAAAACAGAGAACTGGCCCTGGAATATCATCGGACGGATCCGCCGGGTAAACTCGCCATTCGCGCGACGAAACCCCTGGCCAATCAGCATGATTTAGCCATGGCTTACTCACCGGGCGTCGCCGCTGCTTGCGAAGAGATTGTTGCTGATCCAGTTCAGGCACCCTTACTCACCGCCCGTGGCAATCTTGTTGCCGTTATAACAAATGGTACGGCTGTATTAGGCCTCGGTGCCATAGGTCCCCTGGCTGCGAAACCAGTGATGGAAGGCAAGGCGGTACTGTTCAAGACTTTTTCTGGTATAGACGTGTTCGATTTGGAGATCGACGAGCGAGATCCCGATAAACTCGTGGATATTATAGCCAGTCTCGAGCCTACTTTTGGCGGCATCAATCTGGAAGATATCAAGGCACCCGAGTGTTTTATTGTTGAGAAAAAATTACGTGAACGGATGAACATTCCCGTTTTTCACGATGATCAACATGGCACTGCGATTATTGTTACTGCAGCAGTATTAAATGGTTTACGCGTTGTGGGCAAGAATATCGAAGACGTTAAATTGGTCGCGTCCGGTGCGGGCGCCGCAGCGTTAGCCTGCCTGGATCTTCTGGTGAGTATCGGCTTACCCCGGAAAAATATTACCGTCACTGATATTGCCGGGGTCGTCTACAAAGGTCGTGTTGAGGTAATGGATGAATATAAGTCAGTCTACGCACAAGAGACCACTGCACGAACACTGGCGGAGGTGATTGATGGCGCCGATATATTTTTGGGTCTCTCGGCGGGCGGGGTGCTAAAGCCTGAGATGTTGAAGAACATGGCTGAAAATCCATTAATTATGGCGCTGGCCAATCCCACACCGGAAATATTACCTGAAGAGGCAAAAGCCGTTCGTCCCGATGCCATTATTGCAACCGGCAGATCTGACTATCCGAATCAGGTCAACAATGTACTTTGCTTTCCTTACATCTTTAAAGGTGCTCTCGACGTGGGCGCAACGACAATAAATGAAGAGATGAAGATTGCCTGCGTCACTGCCATTGCGGAATTGGCCATGGCCGAGCCTTCAGAAATTGTCGCCAAAGCTTACGGTGGCGGTAACCTGAAATTCGGTCCTGAATATCTGATACCCAAGCCCTTTGACCCGAGATTGATTATTCGTATTGCGCCGGCTGTGGCGAAAGCGGCTATGGATAGTGGCGTAGCAACAAGACCGATTGCAGATTTTAAACTCTATCGACAAAAACTGATTCATTTTGTTTTCCAGACAGGCTTTTTAATGAAACCCCTGTTTGAGCAGGCAAAACAGTCATTGAAGCGGGTGATTTATGCTGAAGGTGAAGAATCAAGAGTGCTACAGGCGATGCAGCAAGTGGTTGAGGAAGGTATTGCTTTTCCGGTACTGGTTGGCAGGCCAGAAGTCATTGAAAATAGATTGAATGAATTGAGTATTAATTTGCGGGTGGGCACAGATTTTGAAATTGTTAATCCTACACTGGATGATCGTTATTATGAATACTGGAATTTCTATCACGAACTAATGGGAAGAAAAGGTGTGTCTCCCGCTCAGGCGAAAAATATTGTACGAACCCAGACGACCGTGATAGCAGCACTGATGCTGAAAAAAGGGCAAGCAGATGCAATGTTATGTGGAACAGTGGGCTCGTTTTCGACTCATCTACGACACGTCACTCATATCATTGGGAAAAAAACCGGCGTTAATGATTTTTCCACGGTCACGGCACTGGTCTTGCCAAGTGGCACGTTTTTTCTGTGTGATACACACGTCACCCCCAATCCCTCTGCCGAAGAGATTGTCGAGATGACCTTGTTGACGGCTGAAACAGTAAAACGATTTGGTATCAAACCGAGGATTGCCTTGCTCTCTCATTCCAATTTTGGCAGTCGGGATTCAGAGTCTGCCGTGAAGATGCGCGAGGCACTGGCACTCCTGCAAGAGCGTGATCCGCAATTAGTTGTCGAAGGTGAAATGAACGCTGATGCAGCACTATCGGAAGAAATTCGCAACCAGTTCTTGACGGGTTCACGTCTCAAGGGCAAGGCAAATACGCTTATCATGCCAAATATTGACGCTGCCAATATTGGCTACAATTTATTGAGAATGCTGGGTGGAGGTGTATCGGTGGGTCCAATGTTGATTGGTGCCGCCAATCCTGCACACATTCTCACCAGTACCGTCTCCGTTCGGGGTCTTGTCAATATGACGGCATTGGCGGCGGTAGAAGCACAAGGTCGTGAACAGGCGGAAAATATCTCTTAAGCTGGTTATCGAGCGTCGATTGGCATAACATGATCGCTGTTTAATGAGGTTAACTTGCACTTATCAACATTTGTAACATAGCGGAGAAACTCTAGTGAGAATATTGAACTTAACATTAATGACCATTATCATCCTGCTGGCATCGGCCTGTGGAGAAGACAAACCGGCTGGTAGCGCAACTGACAAAGCCGTGACAGCTGTTGAATCGCCCACGGTTGAGGCACCAGGCCCCGTTGCCGTCGACAACGAATACGGAAGAATCCTGAATCATCTCAATGATGAAGTGGAATTCAAATTGCGGCGTTCAATCGGTGGTTTAGAAAGGATGATTGAACAGTATACCGCCGACGGTTACGACACCGCTGAATTGGAAGCACAAAGAGCAGACTTATCTGCCGAACTCGACTCATTGACGAAAGGCAGTTAAGGCAAATTATAAGATCAGGGCTTGATTTGGTTAAATAGTCAAAGTAAAGCTTGAGCATTGTTAGTAATATTCTGTATGCTGTGTCGCTTTAAATCGTAGGCGCGTAGCTCAGCTGGTTAGAGCACTGCCATGACATGGCAGGGGTCGTCGGTTCGAGTCCGTCCGTGCCTACCAATATTTCTATCCGGCCATCTATGAAGATGCCCGGAATAAATCTCTGTAGGGCAACTCTAAAAATTGTGATTATTTTGTGAGTATGATGAACGGCAAATAGAATCGCAGCTGAGGTACATTTTTTAGAGGTGCTACTTAAACACGTGGTCTGTTGTGGGGACCACCACTGATAATAAAAAGGAGATAACATGCCTGTTATCACACTCCCAGACGGCAGTGAACGTCAGTTCGACGATGCAGTTACGGTGCTGCAAGTTGCACAAGCCATTGGTCCCGGACTGGCGAAAGCCACTTTGGGAGGAGAAGTCGATAGTCTGCTGGTTGACGCATCGCATCGCATCGAAGTAGATACCAAACTTCGTATTATCACCGAGAAGGACGAAGAAGGGCTGGAGCTTATTCGTCATTCCTGCGCGCATTTGATGGCGCAAGCAGTAAAATCATTATTTCCTGAGGCACAGGTTACTATAGGCCCCGTCATTGAGGATGGTTTTTACTACGATTTTGCTTATCAAAGACCTTTCACGCCTGAAGATATTGAGAATATCGAAGCAAAAATGCTGGAACTTGCGAAGGATGACCTGATAATCGAGCGTTCATTAATGAACAGGGACGAAGCTGTGGATTTCTTCCGTAATATGGGGGAAGACTACAAGGCTGAAATTATTGCATCGATTCCCGCGGGCGAAAATTTATCATTGTACAAGCAGGGTGATTTTATTGACCTTTGCCGGGGCCCACATGTTCCCAGCACCGGTAAAATCAAAGCATTCAAACTGATGAAACTCGCGGGTGCTTACTGGCGTGGTGATTCCAGTAATGAGATGTTACAGAGAATCTATGGTACGGCCTGGACAGATAAGAAGGCCCTGAAACAATACCTTCATCGTCTGGAGGAAGCTGAAAAACGTGACCATAGAAAACTGGCGCGCAGATTAGATCTGTTTCATTTTCAGGAAGAGGCGCCTGGTATGGTGTTCTGGCATCCGAAGGGCTGGGTGATTTACAAGCGAGTGGAACAACACGTTCGTGAGAAAATGGCGAACAATGGCTATCAGGAAATTCACACGCCACAACTCGTTGATCGCAGTCTCTGGGAGCGCTCTGGTCATTGGGACAAGTTTCAGGATGATATGTTTACGACGGCTTCTGAGAATCGCGAATATGCGATTAAACCGATGAATTGCCCCTGCCATATTCAAGTATTCAATCAGGGCTTGAAGAGTTACCGTGATTTACCTTTGCGATTGGCGGAATTTGGGTCCTGCCACCGAAATGAAGCTTCTGGTACCTTGCATGGACTGATGCGTGTGCGAAATTTCGTCCAGGATGATGCGCATATCTTTTGTACTGAAGCACAGATTCAGGAAGAGGTGTCGAGTTTTATAGATTTGCTCTTCCAAGTGTACGCAGACTTCGGCTTTACCGACATCCTCATAAAGTTGTCAACGCGACCGGAAAACAGGGTAGGTAGCGATGAAATCTGGGATAAGGCGGAAAAAGCACTGGAAGTGGCTTTGAATGAAAAAGCGCTGGATTGGGAGTTACAGCCTGGGGAAGGGGCTTTTTACGGTCCCAAAATAGATTTTTCACTGCGGGATTGCATAGGCCGGATCTGGCAATGCGGTACAATACAGGCAGATTTCTCAATGCCCGGGCGCCTCGGCGCGCATTATGTAGATGAGAACAGTGAAAAACAGGTGCCGGTTATGTTACATCGGGCCATTCTTGGATCAATGGAGCGATTTATTGGTATTTTGATAGAAGAATACGCGGGCGCATTTCCAGCCTGGTTGTCACCTGTGCAGGTGGTTGTTGCCTCAATAACTGAAAAACAGGCCGAGTATGCAACAAAAATTGCAGAAACCTTGAAAAATCAGGGCTTCAGAAGCGAAACTGACTTGAGAAATGAAACGATCGGCCTTAAAATCCGCGAGCAAGCAATGCAACGCGTTCCCTATCAATTAATTATAGGCGCGCGTGAAGCAGAAGATAATACCGTGGCTGTGCGTACGCGTGATGGTGAGGACTTGGGGGCGATGCCTTTAGACGCCTTTGTTTCCCGCTTAACAAAAGACATCGCGTACCATGGCCGTAATATTTTGGAGGAATAGAATATCGTCGCAGAAAAGCAGAATCGTCTAAATGAGGAAATTACCACACCTGAAATAAGGTTAATCGGTCCCGATGGTGAGCAGGTCGGTGTCGTTACAATAGAAGAAGCACAAAAAATTGCCCTGGAGGCAAATCTGGATTTGGTTGAAATAGTACCTAACAGCGAGCCACCCGTTTGCAGGGTGATGGATTATGGTAAGTTTTTATTTGAACTGAGTAAGAAAAAACATGCTGCGAAAAAGAAGCAAAAGCAAGTCCATGTAAAAGAAGTTAAATTTCGACCTGGCACTGAAGATGGCGACTATCAGGTTAAGTTGCGTAATCTGCTTCGATTTTTGGGCAACGGCGATAAAGTAAAAGTGACATTGCGGTTTCGTGGGAGAGAAATGGCCCACCAGGAGTTGGGTTCGAAGATGCTGGAGAGGATCAAGGCTGATCTTGATGAGTTTGGAACAGTTGAACAATTTCCGAAGATGGAAGGTCGACAGATGGTGATGGTACTGGCACCTAAGAAATAAATAATTTAAGAGTGAGTGGAGTAAATGAATGCCAAAAATTAAGACCAATCGTGGCGCGGCAAAGCGATTTTTGAAAACGGGCTCAGGTAAGCTGAAACACCGCCAGTCGCATCGTAGTCACATATTGACAAAAAAAAGTACCAAGCGTAAACGCCAGTTAAGAAGCATAATAGCGCTACATGACAATGATCAGAAAGCAGCCGCTCGACTGGTGCCATATATTTAAGAGGAATTAGAAATGCCAAGAGTTAAACGCGGGGTTACAGCCCACGCTCGACACAAAAAGGTCCTGGATCAGGCCAAGGGCTACCGAGGGCGCCGTAAAAGTGTTTATCGCGTTGCCAAGCAGGCGGTTACCAAAGCGGGACAATATGCCTATCGAGATCGACGTCAGCGAAAGCGCCAATTTCGCGCATTATGGATCGCCCGCATTAACGCGGCGGCTCGCGAGCATGGTTTATCCTACAGTCGACTGATTGACGGACTTAATAAGGCTAATATAGAAATAGACCGCAAGGTCTTAGCCGATTTAGCCGTGACGGATAAGCCAGCGTTCGCCGAGATTGCTAACCAGGCCAAGGCCAGCCTCCTGGCCGCCTAAAATCTAAAAGATAAGATTAGTGTAGAGGGGAACGGGCGATCCGTTCCCCTTTTTTATTTATGAAGAAATGGAAGTAATATCACTTTGAAGCCTAAAGATGGGTCGTGCGGCTCACATTCGACGGCGACGATATGTAAATCTAAGTAGGTGCCCGGATTTCTTTGCTGCGGAATTCTTGACTACAGGCAGTCGATAAACGTGTTAATTGAATCTATTTACTTTATTAAGCTCTCTGGAACCTGGATATGAAAGATCTTAAACAGATTATGCTGGATGCTGAGTCGACAGTGGCGGCGGCAGCGGATTTGTCTGCACTGGATTTAGCGCGTGTTCAATACCTGGGGAAGAAAGGTGAGTTAACCCTATTACTGAAGCAGTTGGGAACTATGCCTGCTGATGAGCGTCCTGCAGCGGGAAATGCTATTAATGAGGCTAAACATCGACTACAACTGACTATCCTTGAGCAAAAAGCGCTGCTTGAACGGCGCCAGCTTGAGGCGCAATTGGAAGCAGAGCAGCTTGACCTTACTTTGCCGGCTCGTGGGCAAAACCTTGGCAGTTTACATCCAGTTACCCAGACACTGATGGAGATTGAGAGTCTGTTTGCTCAAACAGGTTTTGAAGTTGTCGATGGACCTGAAATCGAAGATAACTACCATAATTTCGAAGCGCTTAATATTCCAGAGAATCATCCTGCCCGCGCCATGCACGATACTTTTTATCTTGGTGAAGATAGTTTATTACGCACGCATACATCCAATGTTCAAATCCGTTATATGTCCGAGCACCAACCACCGTTTCGCATTATTGCCCCTGGGAGAGTATATCGTTGTGATTCGGACATGACACATACGCCTATGTTTCATCAGGTCGAGGGGCTAATGGTCGATGAAGACGTGACTTTTACTCATTTGAAAGGTTTGCTGGAAGACTTTATTCGGCATTTCTTTGGCAAAGCCCTGGAAACACGATTCAGACCGTCATATTTTCCCTTTACGGAACCTTCTGCGGAAGTGGACATTATGGGAAAAAATGGATGGCTGGAAATACTGGGCTGCGGCATGGTGCATCCCAATGTACTTAAGAATGTTGGCATAGATAGTGATAAATATTCTGGTTTCGCTTTCGGCATGGGCGTCGAACGTCTAGCTATGTTGAAATACGAAATTGACGATCTTCGACTGTTTTTTGAAAACGATATTCGTTTTCTGCAACAGTTTAGTTAATTCCTTATTCCATTTGACGTGAAGAACGAAAATTCATGAAACTTAGTGAACAATGGCTGCGACAGTGGGTGTCACCATCGTTGACTACTGAGGAACTTGCAGAGCAACTTACGATGGCAGGTTTTGAGGTAGAGAATGTTGAGTCCTGTGATCCTGGTTTTGAAAATATCATTGTCGCCCGGGTGGAAGAGGTCGAGCCGCACGCCGATGCAGACAGACTGAATATTTGCAAGGTGAATACCGGCGCGCAGACGAATACTGTCGTGTGTGGTGCCGATAATGTCGCAGTGGGAAAGTGTTTTCCGCTGGCCTTACCTGGTGCGATATTACCCGATGGCCGCAAGATTGGAGAATCAATCTTGAAAGGCGTGAATTCTGCTGGAATGTTATGTTCAGCCGATGAGTTAGCATTATCTAACGATGCGGACAAATTGCTTGAGTTAGACGATGACGCGGTGCCTGGTGTCAATCTAAAAGACCATTTGCAGTTGAACGATCATGTGTTTGACATATCACTGACGCCAAATAGAGGTGATTGCCTCAGCTTAGCCGGCATTGCACGTGAAATAAGCGTGTTAAATGATCTCCCGATGAAGGTCATTAAGGAAGAAAAGGCTGAAATCAGTAGTACTGAAACCAGGATTGTCTCCCTGCGCGAGCCGCTGGCTTGTCCGCGTTATGCAGGACGGGTCGTCAGCGACATTGATATTACTAAAAAAGCCCCGGACTGGATCCTGGAGAGATTACGTCGAGCTGAGCTGCGAAGTATAAATGTTGTCGTCGACCTGACTAACTATGTAATGCTGGAATTGGGTCAACCCATGCATGCCTTTGATAACGACAAACTCAGGGGCGAAATTGCAGTGCGATTCAGCAATGAAGGAGAGGAGTTGACTTTATTGGATGGTCAGCACTGTAAACTACAGGAAAATACGCTGCTCATTACCGACACTAGTGGCCCAATTGCCATGGCTGGCATTATGGGTGGCTTACAAACAGCAGTGTCTGCAGATACACGTCATTTGTTTCTTGAAAGTGCCTATTTTAACCCGGAAACTATCGCAGGTAGGGCCAGGGCGTACGGTCTACATACCGATGCCTCACATCGCTATGAAAGAGGCGTGGACTTTACTTTGCAGGAACGTGCACTGGAAAGATTGACCGTATTATTGATTAAGTACTGCGGTGGCAAGGTTGGCTCCATGCTTGTGGTTGCTGAGCCTTCTTATCTACCGCCCAGACCCTCTGTTGAGTTGAATATGGCGACTTTATCGCGCGTTCTCGGTGTTGAGATTGAATTGCCGCGAGTTAAAGAAATCCTGCAACTGCTGGGTTTAGGTGTAAAAGATAAGTTGGCAGGTTTCACCGTCAGTGTGCCAGCCTTTCGTTTTGATATCACGATTGAAGCTGACCTGGTAGAGGAAATAGCACGCATTTACGGTTACAACAATATGCCTAGCACAGCACCGCATGCAAGTCTGCGTATGCATGATGCAAATGCAGGAAGCGACCTGCTTGAATTGAAACAGTGCCTGGTAAATCGCGGCTATCACGAAATTATTACTTATAGCTTCACCGATAAAGAACAACAGGAAAAAATTCTGGGTGTAAGCAAAGAGCTCTCACTATTGAACCCAATCTCGTCAGAATTGGGCGTAATGCGCCGAAGTTTGCTTCCAGGATTACTTGGTGCTTTAAGCTACAATCATAATCGTCAGCAAGATCGAATCAGACTATTCGAATGTGGCAAGGTTTTCATTGCTGGTGAACAGCTTGAACAAAAAGCTATGATTGGTGGAATATTATCTGGAGAAGTTTTATTAAAACAATGGGATAAGATAGATAGTTTAAGTGATATATATGACTTGAAAAGTGATGTTGAGGTGCTACTCCAAATAGAAACTGATGTTGAGGAGATTGAATACAGAATTTTTCAACATTCTGCCTTGCACTCAGGACAATCGGCTCAAATCTTCATTAAAAATCAATTAATTGGAATGATTGGTGCATTGCATCCCAGATTGATGAAAGCCTTCGATCTGAGGCTCCCGACTTTCGTCTTCGAACTTGATTTGTCGCAAATTTCGTTAAAAAAGGCGATAAAATTCACGAAAACATCTAAATTCCCAATTGTAAAGCGCGATATTTCGATACTTGTTGAGCAGCAAATTCCTGTTTTTGCAGTGATGAATTGCATCAAAAAAGAGTCAAAAGAGCTCTTAAACAACCTAGAGTTATTTGACCTATATCAGGGGGAAGGTATTGATCTAGAGAAAAAAAGTCTTGCTTTGGGCTTGACCTTTCAGAAATCTTCTAGCACTCTTACAGAAGAGGAGGTTGAGAGTGTGATGGTCAGGATCCTAAATGCTCTCTTTTCAGAATTTGGTGCGACACTAAGAGAATAATATGGCGGCACTAACAAAAGCCGATATGGCTGAAAAACTCTATGAGGAACTTGGTCTCAACAAACGTGAAGCCAAGGAAATTGTAGAAATGTTTTTTGAAGAAATTCGATCAGCGCTGGAATCCGGAAATCAGGTGAAGTTATCAGGTTTTGGAAATTTTGATCTAAGAGACAAAAACCAGCGTCCTGGTAGAAACCCGAAAACAGGTGAGGAAATCCCGATAAGTGCGCGTCGCGTTGTCACTTTTCGTCCTGGCCAAAAACTAAAAGCTAGAGTAGAAGCGTATGCTGGAAGCGTCCAATAATAGCGAATTACCTGCCATCCCCGGCAAGCGCTACTTCACGATTGGTGAGGTAAGTGATCTTTGTGCGGTGAAACCACACGTGTTGCGTTATTGGGAGCAGGAATTTCCGCAGTTAAAGCCTTTAAAGCGTCGAGGAAATCGCCGCTATTATCAGCGTCACGATGTCATTCTTATTCGACAGATTCGGAGTTTGTTGTATGAGCAAGGTTTTACCATCGGCGGCGCCCGGCAGCGATTGTCCGGAGATGAGGCGCGAGATGATTCTAATCAGAGTCAGCAAATAATTCGTCAACTCAGATCTGAATTAGAAGAAGTGCTGGATATCTTACGGCGATAAGCGCGCGCTGCTCGATTAGACTTTGCGTAGGCGGCAGGCTCACTCGGCTTCGATGTATCAATTCGCATATTACTTCTCCAGGGTGTTATTCTTGTATTCTTTTCTAATAGTGACTTCTGTTTATAGATAAAATGTCGGGGCGTGGCGCAGCCTGGTAGCGCACTGCAATGGGGTTGCAGGGGTCGGAGGTTCGAATCCTCTCGCCCCGACCACTTTCATAAAACATACAAAATCACTTTCAGGATATTGCTCGAGTAAAAATTACCAGTCCAAATGCAGTGAAAAGCATGATCAGTGGGCTAATTGAAGGCATAATTGCTATACCATTCAAAAGTTTATTTGTGGCATTGAATCAATGTTATTTAGGAGTCTGTCGAACGTATGCTAATTTATTTACTCCGTGCTCATTCGGTTCGTTGTCTCACAATTTTTCGTTAACTCCACAATCATCTAAAGCGAGAGAGTAATTATGTGTGGAATCGTTGGTGCTGTGGCCCAAAGGGATGTCAGTCCAATTCTAATAGAAGGGCTGAAGCGACTGGAATACAGAGGTTATGATTCAGCAGGCATTGCCATCTTGAGTAACACTTCAAAACTTGAACGTGTGCGTGTTTTAGGAAAAGTAGAGAATCTTGTCAAATCGCTCGAAGAGAAACCCTTGCGCGGTGGGACGGGTATTGCCCACACGCGATGGGCAACGCACGGTAAGCCAAGCGTCAACAATGCGCACCCTCATATTTGCCGAGGCGAAGTCGCGTTGGTACATAATGGGATAATTGAGAACCACGAATCTTTAAGGGAGGAGCAAAGCCGCGATGGATATGAGTTTTTTTCTGAAACAGACACCGAAGTCGTTGTTAACCAGGTACACAGGCATTTAACAAAAGGCAAGGATCTCCTACGCGCAGTGCAAGACACCATTGAGCAGTTGGAAGGTGCTTATGCTCTGGGAGTGATTAGCGAAGCCGAACCAGAACGCCTGATTGCAGCCAGGCGTGGAGGCCCCCTAGTGATCGGCGTCGGACTAGGCGAATACTTTATTGCTTCAGACAAGTTTGCTCTTCTTCCAGTCACCCAACAATTTATCATTCTGGAAGAAGGTGATATTGCCGATGTTCGCCGGGATTCTCTGCGGATTTTTAATTTAAGGGGTGAGCAAGTCGAGCGAGCGGTGACCACTTCCGAATTGTCAGCGGATGCCGCTGATAAATCTGGCTACAAGCATTTCATGCTGAAAGAAATTTATACTCAGCCTTTGGCCATTGCAGACACTCTGGAAGGTCGTTTGATGGATGGGCAGGTAATTGAGTCAGCATTCGGTATGACAGCGGAAGCGGTGTTGGATCAAACTGAGGCTGTCCACATAGTTGCCTGTGGCACGAGCTATCATGCCGGGCTGGTTGCTCGATATTGGCTGGAGGAAATCGCCGGGGTGCATTGTACAGTGGAGGTTGCCAGCGAATATCGATATCGAAAATCTGTTGTCGCGCCAGGTACGCTATTCGCAACAATCTCACAATCAGGTGAGACAGCGGATACGCTGGCGGCTTTGCAACTTGCAAAAACCTTGAATTACTGTGGGACTTTGGCCATTTGTAATGTGCCGGAAAGTTCGTTGACGCGAGAATCTGATTTAGTCTTCCTGACCAGGGCCGGAGCTGAAATCGGGGTGGCCTCTACGAAAGCATTTACCACGCAGTTAACTGCATTGTTTATGTTAGTTATACTACTGGCCCGTAGACGTGGGATGAGCCGCAAGCGTCAAAAAGAATTAACCTTCCTCCTCGAGAGTCTCCCCGGTCTAATAAATCAAGTGCTAGAATTAGATAATATAATTAAAAATTTAGCAGAAAATTTTAATGATAAAAATCATACGCTGTATCTGGGACGGGGTACTATGCTGCCGGTGGCAATGGAAGGGGCTTTGAAGCTCAAGGAGATTTCCTATATTCATGCGGAGGCCTATCCCGCTGGAGAATTAAAACACGGGCCCCTGGCACTTGTTGATAACGATATGCCAGTCATTGCGGTGGCACCCAACAATGAACTGCTGGAAAAACTAAAATCCAATTTACAGGAAGTGAGGGCGAGGGGAGGTCAGTTGTACGTTTTTATCGATTCAGACGCGAACCTGGATGAGAGCGAGGGCTTGCATGTGATAAGAATGACACCTGTAAATGAACTTATTGCTCCTATTGTTTATACGGTACCGCTGCAATTGTTTTCCTATCATGTAGCAGTTTTGAAAGGTGCGGATGTTGACCAGCCACGTAATCTTGCTAAATCTGTTACCGTAGAATAGATATTACGGTTCAAAATTTTATGCCTAAAAAAGCAGACGCAAAATATCGAATTCTGGTTGTTGATGATGATGATGACATCCTGGCCTTATTGAGAACCTGGCTAGGCAATGAGGGATTTGAAGTACTTACGTGTTCCTCCGGAGAAGATGCTTTGGGCCAGCTACATACGACGAACCCGAATCTGGTGATCACAGATTTATTCATGGGTGGGATGAGTGGCATGGAGTTGTTATCTATAATTCACAGAGATAATCCACTGCTTCCCGTTATCATGTTGAGTGGTCAGGCGAAAATACCGGATGCCGTCAAGGCTACACATTTAGGATCTTCGGCGTTTCTCACCAAACCGATAAATAAGGAAGAATTATTTGATCAGGTCAAACGGGCATTGCGTCTTTCTTCTGATACGCGTGCTGAACAAGTTCGACCCAAACAAGGTGACGACATAATATACCGCAGCAAAGCAATGGCGGAGATTGTTGACCTGGCCGAACTCGTGGGGGACAGTAATGTTACTGTTTTTATCAGTGGTGCAACAGGTACAGGCAAAGAAGTTATCGCCAAAGCCATACATGAGTTCAGCAATCGCCGAAGTCACCCATTTATAGCGGTGAATTGCGGTGCAGTACCAGAGCAACTGCTGGAATCAGAACTATTCGGTCACGAGAAGGGCGCATTTACCGGCGCCAGTGCAAAACATGATGGTTTGTTTCAAGCGGCCAATAATGGCACTTTATTCCTCGATGAAATAGGTGATATGCCAATATCTTTGCAGGTGAAACTATTGCGCGTGTTACAGGATTTCGAGGTGAGGCCAGTTGGATCAACAAGATCGTATCCGGTTGATGTGAGAATAATTTCTGCAACTCACCAGGATCTCGATCTAGCGGTGAAAGAAGGTGAATTCAGAGAGGACCTTTACTACCGATTAAAAGTGCTTCCGATTGAAATGCCCTCCTTGTCTGAGCGGAGAGAAGACATCCCCCTGTTAGCAACACATTTTTTGCAAAAACGAGCTGTGCAAAATAATGATAAGGCAAAACATTTTGCGCCTGATGCTATGGATTATCTGATGACTGGTGCCTGGCAAGGCAATATCAGGCAACTGATTAATGTGGTGGAATTATGCGTAACACTCACTAAGACCGAGACCATACCGCTTAGTCTGGTGCAGAAGGCTTTACAAAATCAACCTGCACCACTACAGACCCTGAAAGATGCAAAACAGGAATTTGAGAGAAATTATTTAATTAGTGTTTTGCGTGTTAGTCAGGGACAGGTTGCAAATGCCGCCAGAATTGCGGGACGTAATCGCACAGAATTTTATAAATTGTTAAACCAGCATAATATTAACCCTGTGGATTTTAGGACAGATAAGGAAGATTTAATAACCGAGTGATATTTGTAAGAGGTAAATGTAATGAGTAAGGAAAAAATAATCGTAAACGTTGATGAAGATCTGGAAGAACTGATCCCCGGTTTTTTGGAGAACAGAAACAAAGACGTGCAGTTTTTGCGTGAAGCGTTGTCGACAGGAGACACAGCTAAACTTCAATCGATAGGACACAGCCTGAAGGGCGTAGGTGGTGGATACGGCTTTGATGGTTTGTCGGAAATTGGTGCAAGCATAGAATCTGCAGCAAAAGACAAAGATCTTGGTCAGATTGAAGGGCTTGTAAATGATATGGCAGATTATCTGCAGCGTATTGATGTCGTATTCGAATAGATAAGAGGAAGGAGTAATATGACTTCTCTTCAGGAGGAACAGAAGGGGCGCTGGTTTGCTTATTTCGTCACCATAACGCTCGGATTGGCATTTAGCATTACGCTTTTATCAATTACCTGGAATAATGCACTGGATCGCAATAAAAAGGAATTCACCCTTGAATCTTTTTCATTAAGAGAGTCAATCTCCAGAAATGTGCGTACCGCGCATAATATTACCAACAGTTTTACCGCCTTGCATATGGCGAATCCAGATCTTAATGGGCAACAGTTCGCCGTATTTACGCAAACGTTATTACAACAGCATGATTTCATTGAGGGCGCAATATACTATCCTGAATTGAGTAATGCTGGTATGTCACCAGACGCGGATAAAAAAGAAGATCGCGTTAATTTCCAGTTGATGCGCGATGGATCCAGGATTCAGGAAGATATAGATCTATACGACGGTAAGTATAAGGACGTGTTGAAAACGACGCTTGCTAGCGGTGACGTCTTAACCCTGGCTGAAAGTGGTAATGAAATCGATGGCAAAAAATACTGGATATTCAAAAAACTGGATTTCAGAAATATCAATGTCACAAATATTGAGGGTTTGGATGTGCATGAAAGTCCAGCACTTGTCGCAGTTCTGGTCAATACGGTAAAATTGTTCGGTAATTCCGCAACAGATATTGATCTCGCTTTGACCTTGTATAGTAATGCATCGAGTTTTAGCGCACGCCAATTGCTATATCACAGATCCTCAATCGAAGAGACCTCTGGCTGGAGTGTGGCATCTCTTAAAGAAGAGGGCTTGACCCAGTTTCCTTCTTACTCAATCAAATTAACAGTCAACAAGGAATTAGGCTGGGAGGAAGTTGATAAAGAGCTTGTCTTTAACGCCCTTTTAATAGGGCTAGGTATAACATTACTTATCATCGCGCTTGTAAGAGCAAAAGATCAACAGTCCAAGGAATTGAAAGAAAGAAATATTGTCATCGAAAGGCAGGTACACGAGCAAACTAAGGAGCTTGCCACTACCAGAGATCAGGCGCTAGAAGCATCAAGAGTTAAATCTGAATTTTTGGCCAGTATGAGTCATGAGATAAGAACACCATTGAATGCTATTATTGGCATGTCAGGCTTGCTGGAAGAGACGCCCCTTAACAACGAGCAGAAAAATTATATAAGCGTTTTCAGAAAGGCAGGAGATACCTTACTCAGTTTGGTAAACGACATTCTGGATCTATCCAAGATAGAAGCGAAGCAACTTGTTTTGGAGAATGTATCTTTTGATTTACGTGAGACTGTGGAAGAGTCCGTTGAGATATATGCGTTAAAAGCGGCAAGTAACAACGTGGAATTGCTTTGTTATGTTGACGAAGACATAAAAACACAGCGTATCGGTGACCCGGCCAGACTACGGCAGATCTTACTTAACCTGATTAGCAATGCGCTGAAGTTCACGGAGCGAGGAGAAGTCGTCGTACGTGTTTGTGCCGATTCAGATAACAAGAACGACGACATACTTCAATTTTCCGTGAGTGACAGCGGTATTGGTATTGCTGCTGATAAGCTTGAAGCAATTTTTGCAAGCTTCACGCAAGCGGATTCATCGACAACGCGTAAATACGGTGGCACTGGTTTAGGTTTGACTATATCAAGAAGTCTCTCAGAAATGATGAAGGGTAAAATCTGGGTAGAAAGTGATGAGGGAGAAGGAAGTACATTTTTCTTCACCGCGAAACTGGATGTCGACACAGATGCCACGCACTCTACAGCAGAAGTTCAGACAACGCTTAGTGATACTAATGTGCTTATCGTCGATGATAATGCTGTTTGTCGAGAAATCCTGAAAGTGATTTTGCGCGCAAATGGAGCAACAGTTTATGAAGCCGTAAACGCTGAATTCGCATTAACATCATTAGGCAAATCCAGGGAGCTTACACCAACTACTATTCTGGTTGATTATAAAATGCCGGATATTGATGGATTTCAGTTTATTGAGAAATTGAAATCTCGAGGTACAAGTGCGAAATTGATTTTAATGTTGGGTGCCTCAGATTTGAATCACAATATGTCTCGTATCAAAGAGGCTGGCATTGATGCCTATCTGGTCAAACCAATAAAACGTGCTGAACTTATTAATCAGGTTGGCTCTACCCAATCTAAAAATGCTATTACTAACGATATAAACGCACGAGCAAAGATAGAAAACAATGAGATAAAACCATTAAAAATATTGCTTGTAGATGATAACCCAGACAACCGTTTGCTAATCAAAGCATATCTAAAAAAATTGCCATACCACATAGACGAGGCAGAAAATGGTCAGATCGCCGTGGATAAATTTTGTATGGACGATTACGACATTGTATTAATGGATGTGCAAATGCCAATTATGGATGGTCATACGGCTACACGTTCAATTCGAGCATGGGAGGCGCAAAATAGCAAAGCCTCGACAGCTATCATCTCACTGACGGCACATGCCTTTAAAGAAGAAATAGACAGATGTCTGGAAGCAGGATGCAATGCTCATTTGAGTAAGCCTGTAAAAAAAGCGATCCTCATTTCCACTATTCAAAAGTACACAAGTGCAATTGAAGGGTGATAGAAAGAATAGACATGCAGCATTTAAAAAAAGAAAGGTGATATTAGTTACCTGAGTTTAGATGTCATCAGTTTCCTCATGGGTGAGGAAATTTCTGGCTGCCTTATTCAGTTTTCTTCTCTATGTTCTATTTGTGATTGATACCTATTATCGTAAAAGGCTTTGTAAGGCTTTGAAGTGTTCGTTTTTTGAATCGCGCAGCCACTCAAACAATACTGATTCGGTGTCAATAATTGTTACACCTAAGGAACGCAGACGCGTAAGTGCAATTTCATAACTTTCGCGATGTCGAGAGCAAATGGCGTCAACAACCACGTAAACTTGATAATCATCTGCGAGAAGCTCTATAGCTGTTTGCATAACACAAATATGGGCTTCCATGCCCGCGAGCATAATCTGTTTTCTGCCACACTGTTCCAGGTCGGCGCTAAAATTATCAGCACCAGTGCAGGAAAAACTCGTTTTTTCGTATCTTCTGACATCATCAGGCAGTAATTTGACGATATCCTTTTCGAGATTACCCAAACCTGCCGGATACTGTTCTGTAGCAAATACGGGAATAGACAGCAGACTCGATGCCTTAAGTAATAAGCCCATATTTCGTTGCAAACGGGCAAGCACTTTCGCTGGCATGATTGCGGTAAGATGCGTTTGTACATCGATCACCAGCAAGGCCGAGCGAGCATGGTCACACAGTGCAGCTGCATTGACGTTTTTCATAGATGGGTCCTTAAAATTGATTTGCTTATATCTTGAAAATTATTTTGAAGATACAGCTAAAAATTATGATTAATACTTGAATGCGCTGCAAGTAAAAGAGTTAGATCTACAGGCTTTCTATTTCAGCCACTGACTTAATTGCGAAAGATCAGAGGTTGAAAGCACGCCGGCCGCTCTTTTTAGCCTCAGTGTATTGAGTATGTAATCGTATCTTGATCTGGAATAATTTCGTCGGGCTTGAAATGTCGTTCGCTCCGAGGCCACCACATCAACTGCAGTTCGCGTGCCTACCTCAAATCCGGCCTGAGTAGACAGAAGTGCCGTTTCACTGGAAACGACCGCCTGCTTCAATGCTTTTACCTGACTGATGCCTGATATCACACCAAGATAAGCTTGACGAGTCAAACGCTGCGCTTGTCTACGAGCCTGTTCCAGACGTTGAAATTGTTCGTCCAATCGTTGCTGGGCTTCTCTTGTTTTTGAGTTAACAAAACCTCCCTGGAACAATGGTACATTTAGTTGCACTCCAATCGATGAGGCGCGGCTGGAGAATGAGCCAAAGCGACCGCCGCTTTTATCAAAACCATGGCGAGCAACCAAATCTACAGTGGGTAGATGGCCGGCTTTCTGGCGTCTTATTTCTTCTCTGGCGGTGTCAACAGCAAAGTGCGCCGATAAGACATCCAGGTTTTGTTCCAACGCCGTGTCGGTCCATGTATCAATAATTTCAGGTTGCGGGTTAACCAGCGGCATGTCGTCACTGACACCATGGAGGTTTGCCGTGTATTCACCTGTAATCGCACGGAGTCCCTCACTTGTATTATCAATCTCGTTTTCTGCAACTATTTCCTGTGATACAGCAAGATCAAAGCCGGCTTGCGCTTCCTGAACATCCGTAATAGCGGTAAGTCCGACTTCAAAACGTTGTTTTGCCTGATCAAGTTGTTTACTAAGTGATTTTTTTTCAGCTTGAGCGAATTCGTAACTATCCTGTGCTGCAAGTACATCAAAATAAGCCTCGGAGACGCGTATCATCAAATCCTGCTGTGCCGAGGAAAGCTCGGCATCAGCCTGTTTTATAATACTATCGGCCTGTTTTAGCGCAATAAAACGATCGAGTCGAAACAGGGGCTGAGAAACGTCAAGGCTGTAGTTATGACTATTAAAAGTGGTTTTGCCTGTGGTGCCAATACCTGCAGAATTCAGATTCTGGTCATTGCCAGTGGTACCGGCACTGAAATTCGCGGTGGGCATAAAACCGGCCAGAGCCTGGGGACGGCGCTCAAGGATCGCTCTTGTTGCCGCCGCGACCTGTTTAAACTGGGGATCACTCGTCTCGGCGATGTTATAGACATCTTCAAGGTTGGTGGCTCCCACTTGTAGAGAAGCAGCACACAAGGCAGTCAGTGCACAATTGATGATGAAAAGCCTGTTTGAGAAGAACATATTCATAGCGAATTATTTTTTTCCTTAAAATTAGTAGATTAATACTGTTGCATGTTGGGGTCTATATTATTTGCCCAGGCGTTAATTCCACCTGCGAGGTTGATCAAATTTACGAATCCCGTGTTTTCTAAAAAATTTGCTACCTGCATACTGCGTGCGCCATGGTGACAAATAAGAACCGTTTGTGCATCACCATCAAGATCTTGGGCCAGAGCCGGTATATCGCCCATTGGGATGTTGATGGACGGGTCGATGTGACAAATTTCGAATTCCCATTTTTCTCTGACATCAATAAGTATTAAGTCGTGCCCATCATTGAGTAATTGTTGGACCTGTTCTGGCGGAAGATTTCTAATGGACATAAAATTAAAACTGGAATAATGATGATTTTTCGATGCCAATTAACGGTGGCAAATCGGTTTCGAATAATGCTTCGTCTGCATACTTCTCAGCATCGATTCGGGTAACAAGTCTGGCTTCCATAACTGGCGATTCGCCTACTATCGCAAACAGTCGACCGCCATTTCTTAATTGTTCCTGCAGGGCCGGAATTATCTTAGGGAGCGACCCGGTAACGACAATTACGTCGTGTTGTTTGTCACTTCGCCACTCGGAGAGGGCATCACCAGTATGAAGATCAACATTATTGATTTCATAGCGCTCAAGTTTGCTTAGTGCGTCCGTGCCAAAGTTTGAGAATATATCAACACTGTCCACGTGGTTGGCACTTCTCGCAAGTAGCGCGGTTAAATAAGCAGAACCAGTACCAATTTCCAGAACATTGTCGCTCTTCAGTATAGCCAGAGCTTGTAGTAGTCGTGCTTCCAGTTTAGGCGTCATCATAACCTGGCCGTTTGCCAATGGGATATTGAGGTCAGCCAGTGCCAGCTGTCGATATTCGTCCGGAACGAAGTCTTCGCGGTGAATCTCCTGGAGTAAATTGAGCACATTTTGATCCAATACCTCCCAGGTACGAATCTGTTGTTCGATCATATTGAAACGGGCCTGTTCAAAATCAATCTGCGTGGTCATGGCAATCTAATGTAGTTAAATTGTGAGGGTGTTATTATATAGCATTGCAGCTGTGCCTGCCCATAGCCATTACGCTGCAGGGTTGGGAATAAAGCCGCTGGATCACGGTTCGTCAAAACAGCGCGATCCAGACCTTTCTGCCAGAGCGGGCGGGATCGATTGTAGAGATATAACGGTAAAGAGACATATCGACGTATTTGCTTAACAAATACTGGAAATCAATGTGTTTTTCCTGCGACATAACTTTATGCCAGGGACAACGCACGTAAGGGCTTCTAGTGAAGCCATTCATTTTTCGAGACCTTAAAAATTGTAGCATTCGAACTTGAAAGAGCGGACATGTTGGGATACATAGAAACTGACTACATCAATTGCACAATATGATAAATGACTATAGGCATCTGTTGGAAACTTCCCCCGATCCTGAAATTACGGCTTTGCGGCTGCAACGGCTTTGCGAAGATGATTCAATCCGCCTATCCATTGAGTCCCTGTCTGCACCGTTGCTTAAAGATCTGATAACAATCATTGGGAGTTCCAATTTTTTGTTTCATTTTATTTGCCGACACCCGGAGACGATAAGATTGTTGGGGGAAAAGTTTTCAATAGTTGAAGATGAGATGGACGAAATAAGGGATTTTGATTCCTTACGATTGTTCAAATACCGAGCGTTGTTCAAACTTACCTGGATGGATGTGTCCTATGAGTACGAATACGCTGAAGTATTGAATGGATTGAGTAGACTCGCTGAAGCGATTATTCAGCACTCACTTCGGCTGGCACTCGCACCAAATGACTACGTAAAAGTTTGTCAATTAATGACGGTCTTCGCGCTGGGGAAATTAGGTGCCTCCGAGCTCAATTACAGCTCTGATGTTGATCTGGTTTTCGTCAGTGCCAATATCGAAGAGACAGATATGGATATCCATGAAGTTCAAACCTTACTCATAAATAGTATCCGCGCAATAAGTCACGCTATTGAAGAAAGAACAGAAGAAGGATTCCTCTATCGAGTTGATCTAAAACTGCGCCCCTGGGGTAGTAGCGGCCCCTTATGCATGGCTCTTGATGCCACTGAACATTATTATGAAGCTAGTGCCGAGCCTTGGGAACGCTTTGCATGGTTGCGAAGCAGGGTCATTGCCGGTTCAGAGGCAATTGGTAAGGAGTTGAGACTCAGGCTCAAACCCTATATTTTTATGCGATCACTAGGTACGGATGATCTGGATAGATTTGTACAAATCAAGCGTGATATGAGTAGGGCAAGGAAACGTAGAGGACATTGGAATATTAAAGTTGGAGAAGGAGGCATACGAGATATAGAGTTTTTCGCCCAAATGTTACAAATGGTTAATGCCGCAGAGCATGAGGAACTGCAAAAGACTAACACTATTGAGGTGCTTGCTGGCTTGACGTCGTCAGGAATGTTGACTGCTGAAGAGGAAAAAGAATTGGTGAATAGTTATCTTTTCTTACGCAGGTTGGAAAATCGTTTGCAGATGATTGACGAGAAGCAAACACATGATCTGCCAGATTCACAAAAAGAACGTTTAAAATTGGCCCGATCCCTGCGTATTGACGGGGATTCAAATGAGGAAATTCTTGATAATTTTGAAAATGAACTATTTGTTAATCAATCTATCGCAAAAAAGTATTTCGAAAGAGTATTACCGAAACAGTCGACCTAAAAAATGGATCGAAATAATCTTATACAAACGGCGCTAAACTCAGCCTGGCATAAGCAAACTGCTGAAGCGAGTCTGGATCGTTGGCTACAAATTTGCGATCAGGAAAAATGGGGAGAAATACCAGAGAACATAGGAGCCTTAATCGCGATTTTTGGTGCCAGTTGGTATTTCACACGCTTTATTTTCTATCGAGGCCGTAAATCGGCTCAGCTTATCGATACGCCAGATCTGGAAAAATTTGACGAGGAGACATTGTCGCGGTTTTTATCACAAGCAACACAGGCGGAGGATCAGGAACACCAGTTCGAATGGCTTCGTAGTCTTAAAAACCAGGCGATGCTACAAATTTTATTGAGACGATTATCAGCACAGGACAATCTGGATGAGAATGAATCAAACCTGACTCGTCTAGCTACCGCGACTTTGACGGTAGCAATGCAAATTGCGGGACTCGACCTGCAACGAGCGGACTGTCAGATCGCTGTGCTCGGAATGGGCAGGATTGCCGGATATGAAATGAATTATGGTTCTGATCTGGATCTGATCTTTTTATATGAGGACAGTACAGAGGAGTTTCGAACATTTTTTTCAGACAAAGTACGCTATTTATTGCGTAATATGTCTCTGCTAAGCGCCTCGGGTGTGCTTTACGATATTGATATGAGGCTACGTCCTCATGGGACCTCTGGTTCATTGGTGACATCTGTAAATTCGTTTCAGGCATACCATCAAGGCAAACGTGAAATATGGGAACGTCAGATGATGACACGGTGCCGCCCGATTGTTGATCACCATGATCAGGGCCAGCACGCCATGCAACAAATTCGAAAACAGATTTACAGAGAATCCTATGATTCGACTTTGTCGATGGAAATTCTACTAATGCGGAAACGCGTAGAAGATGAGCTTGGTAGCAGGAAGGGAAAATATGACATCAAGCGTGGCCGGGGCGGCATCATGGATATTGATTTTCTCACGCATTTCCTGCAATTAAAACATGGGTATGAATGTCCTGATTTGCAGATTATGAGCACACGCGAAGTACTGAAGCTTTTGGCGGTGCACAAGTTTGTATCTACAGAGGATGCTACACAATTATTGATTGCCTATGATTTTTTTAAGAATATAGAAGCCTGTTTACGTTTGTTTGACTTAAAATCTGTGAACTCATTCGCAAAAATATTAAACGACGGTAATGCTCTGGTCAGAGCAATGAATTATCAATCTACTGATGCTGCGACCCGTTTCATCATTGACTACAGGGAGAAGAGTGATTTTGTACATAAGATGTTTGTCGACACCCTGAATGAGATTGATAATTAAATCATACAAAGTAAATGGCGCTAGCATGTCGAATATTCGCAGTAGCAATATCTCAAGAGCTTACATAACTATATTGGAACTGTCACAAGGGAAGAATTTGCTTCTCGACACATACTGCAAAATAGCGTCAGTACAATAAAGCGTCAGTTCATCCTGCAATGATTGTTTGTAGGAAATCATCCCATTTGTCTCAATTAAGGGAGAGGCAAATAGCCTTTCATCAGGATACATACGAGAGAGGGTTTTAAAATAACTTTTAGGTAGTCGGAAGCTGCCTAGACTGACTGAATGAATGAGAGAAAGATCCAGTTTAGTAAACACTTCTTTGAACAGACGTTCGTAGGATTCTTCGAAATTGGATTGGTATATTAGTGGATCAAAACGTAGACCAATAGACCAGCCTTGAGCTTGAAGACGACACATGGCTTTGATGCGTCGATCGACAGATGGCGTTTTGTGCTCCAGGACCTCTGCGATGTCACCTGGGGTCAAACTGAAGGCAACCACACAATTAGGCAAAGGTTTTATATTAAGTAAATTTCGTATTTGAGTGCTCTTCGTACGCAATTCCAGGAATGCATTTGGATATTCACTAAATAGGGGCAAAAAGTATTCTACGAAACGAGTAACCGGTTCGAAGGCGAGACTGTCGCAGTCATAACCAGAAAAGAAATGTATGTTCTCGCCATCCGCAGAATCCATTTTGTTTCTAATCGCGGATTCAAAGTCATCGTAGTTGACAAAAATAACGTAATGAGCTGAACGGTACATCCCCTGCAAGAAGCAATAGCGACAATCATATATGCAATTTAACATATGAGAGAAATAAAAATTATGCTTCGCACCTATACCGTAGCCTGCAGGTGTAGGTAAAACAAAGTTATTGAATTTTTTTGCCAGGATGAGTGCTGGTTTTTTCTTCTGAAGGCGAAAGCTTTGGGCTTTTCGATTAAATATTTCTGAGTAACGTTGACAGGTGATTTTGCTTGCGTTGGGAAATCGTTTTAATAGATCTATAGTTCGCGAGTTGTGTAATACAGATTCCTCTATATAAATAGTATCAAACATCTGCGTCTCGTCTCTCTAGAAAAAAATCAGCGGCGTCCATTTCATCTTGTAATGTTTCCAAAACAGCCGTTGAATTCGCACAATGTTTTTTGGCACACATAAAAGCCGATGACTCAGGCATTAACAAGTGCCAGCGAAAGATTAATTGTTTCAACCTAAGCTGTTGGTATTTTGAAAAATGCCATTCTACTGAAAATTGCCTGAATTCATCAGAGATATCAATATCTGACTTAAGTTCGACAGACATATCCTCCAGCCGCATTGCCAGCGCTTGAATTTCCTCTTTTTTCATGTCGATAAGTTTCGACACCATGTCTGGATTAAACTTTCCAGCTGGATTTTCTTTATTATCAGAAATGATTTTTACACTATGAATAAGTTCAGCTGTAGCGAAACGGCAAGCCACAGATATAAAACCACTTGCCTCCATATCAAAGATAGACAGGTCGTATTTGGTCGATGGCCGATCCAGAGTGAGTAGGTTTGCTGTTGGAATATTTTTGTCAATAACAATTTGCGGATACCATACCTGGCCGCTACCAGCGTCTTCAATGCGATTAGCCAGATAAACATCACCAATTGTGAAACTACAATGACCAGCAATTCCCACATTCAGCCAGATATCGCTGAAATTAGCATCCAGTAAGGTATAGGTGTAAATAGTGCCAGCTGCGCTTGCCAGCTTACCGATACCTGTTATTGTTAAAGAAATATGTTTCGGTTCGTTCGCATAGACATTAAATAAATCAGAGTCAGCGTGATACTTTAGATCGTAGTGCTGGATTAACGGTAAAGCCTCACATTTTAATGCGCAAATAAAGTGAATCATGTTATTAAAGTTTTAGATTTGTTCGACATATTTATTACCGGCAACAGGGAAATTCAGATAATGTTGTTGTAAAGATTCGAATTCGTCCACATACTGATCGTTGGCATGTTTTCTCGCACCATCGAGATAGATGGAAATCTTTTTCAATAACATTTTTATAGCAGCTTCACGTTCATCTGTTTTTAAATAGTCTGTATTCAAAATATTTGCAAGCGCCTGGATACGATATCTGTCCATACCCCAGTATTGTTTAGATAGTTGATCGCTATGACCTCCAAATTTAACTATCAATGCCTGTTCCAGTAACAGTACGGGATAGCGACAACATATTCGTAACCACATGTCATAATCTTCACAAACAGGAAGGAGTTCATTAAAAAAACCGACGTCACTAATAACATCTCGATGAATCATAACTGACGAAGGGGATATAGCACATAGTGGCAGGCATTGATGAAATATGTAACCACCATGCTTGCGATGTTTTTTCATTTGTTTGAGTGCTTTCCCGTTACGTATCCACGTTTCATTGCAGTGAACTATTTTGTATTCCTCGTTATTCATTATTGCCCTGTATTGCAATTCCAGTTTTTCTGGCAACCATTGATCATCGCTGTCTAGCAGTGCAATCCAATCACCTTTGGCTTCTCGAATACCATGGTTGCGAGCAGCACTAACACCTTTATGTTCCTGCGTAAGAAGCCGAATATTCTCATAGTTTGTCTTTATAAACTCTTTGCTGTGGTCACTGGAGCCATCATCAACCACAATAATTTCCTTTGCTGGCAGGGATTGCAGCAAGACAGAATCAATGGCCCGGGAAATGATGTGGGCTCTATTGTGGTTAGGAATAATGACAGAAATATCAGGGTTCATAAGACTATTCGATTTCAATTTGTGTAAACTATCATTTCAAAGAGTATTTGGAAAAGCTTATGTCTCGACTCAAAGATAAAACAGCCGTCGTTACCGGTGCCAGTAGCGGCATTGGTCGTAGTATCGCCAGTTCATTTGCCAAACAAGGCGCACACGTTATTGTTAATTACATGGTATCAAAACAGGCTGCTGAAGAGCTTGTGAGACAAATCCGGGAGCAGGGAGGAAGTGCCTATGCGATTCAAGCTGACATATCCACGCAAGCAGGGGTAGACAAGTTACTTCAGGAGTCGCAAGCGGTATTAGGGGATATTGATATTTGGGTAAACAACGCTGGTGCGGATATTCTCACAGGTCATAACGCTGAAGAAGACGATCAGCATAAATTGCAAAAATTAATAGCCGTAGATTTGCTGGGTACCATGAACTGTTGCTGGTCAGTGCTGCCTTTAATGCAGAGGAGAGGAGAGGGTGTCATTATTAATATGTCCTGGGATCTGGCTATTCATGGCTTTGCTGGTCGTAACCCGGAGATGTTTGCGGCAGTCAAAGCGGGTGTACTGGGATTCAGCAAATCATTGGCAAGGACTTGCGCACCCAAGGTAAGGGTGAACGTGTTGGCTCCCGGCTGGATACAGACTGCTTTTGCTGATGACACCATGAAGACTGATTACTATCAGGCACGAATCAGAGAAATCCCTCTACAACGTTTCGGCCTGGCAGAGGACGTTGCGAAAGCCGCGGTTTTCCTTGCCTCGGATGAAGCAGCGTACATAACTGGAGAAGTGCTTAACGTAAATGGCGGACTGGTCTGATGTGCTTTCCAGTGCTGAATAAACATTTACAGTAATAAAAACACAGACGCCGAAAGTCTGGAATACCCAAGTTTTTAATATGCCTATCCAGCGAGCCCAATTTAACGCTAATTAATTGATATTAATTCTATATCAAAGATAAGTGTGGAATTGGGACCGATGTCTGGACCTGCAGCCTGTGGCCCATAGGCAAGATTAGAAGGTACGTAAAGTTGCCACTTAGCGCCAGTTTGCATCATCGGCAGCGCTATTTGCCATGCCTGGATGACATTTTTCAAATTCAATGAAATGGGCTCTCCTCGAGTATAGGAACTATCAAATTCTTTACCATTTAGCAAAGTACCCCGATAATGGACAAGAACGCTACTGTCGGATGTGGGTTTTGGACCTTCGCCTTTTGTAATAATCTTGTATTGCAAGCCGCCGGGGACACTAACAACGCCTTCTTTAGTTTTATTCGCGGCAAGAAACTTCTCACCTTCAATCTTATTTACGTTGCCGGCTGTGTCCTGCTTTTTTTGTTCTTTATCTCGATAGCTGAGTAAGGCCTGTTTCATATCTTCTACACTCACTTTCAGAGGTGTTGAGCTTATGATATCTCTCATTGCCTGTACAAAAGAATCCAGATCCAGCTGAAAATTCTGTCTGGAAATATCCTGTGCGATTTGTACGCCAACGGCATAACTAAATTTTTCGTTTTCTGTTGTTGGTTGCTTTTCCGCGTTGACTACTCCCGTCAAGATGTTAGCGAGGAGGAATACGGCGATCCAGATCGATTTCATTTTTGTTTCCTTAAATAGTAGTTTTATAAAATGCTGGCGATGATCACATAGCTTTATCGAAAATCCAAGCTTTTCATCATATACAACGGTAACTTATAACTGAGAAATATAATATCCTGAATTACAGACTCATTGTCTATATCAAAGGTTCCCAAAACCAGGGTAATCCCATTGGTTTTATCTAATAAGCAATATCATAAACCTGAAGACGTTGGCATTGTGGTGCCAGAACATCTTTTACTCTACGAACATGATCTGCATGTATCAAATACTGTTCGAGATCGTGTGAGTTATGAAAATTTATAACCAGACCAACATCGAAGCTGTCATCAACGATATCCCGGTTGCTGGAAAGGGCTCGTCCAACAACGACATCAGAGACCATCGGAATGGATTTAAGTTGTTTTGACGCTTCAATTACCGCACTGAGACTGGCGGGGTTTTCTGCATTCTTAAGCCAGCACAATACAATATGTTTAATACCGGCCGGTTCACTAAATGTACTTTTTGAGAATAAAAAAACGAGAATAAATAAATAATTATTCTTCATAATATTCATATCAATATTGTACCTTTTTTATTTCTGGCCACAATCAATTCACGGATTTTTGAGATGATAATTGAATTGGAGGGTAGTAATCAGTCAGCAATTTACGATCCCACCAATCTCCCGTGGATTTCTTTTCAGATGGGTTGGAAAAATGATATTCATAGTAACGCGCCCGTACCAGCGTCGGCGGGCTATCAGGAAATGGGTTTAGCGTAAATAGATCGGTGACAGAGGCACTATTTACCAATAAGCGATAAAGTAAATTGCGAAACCAGGGTGTATGTTCGGGCTGGCTTAAGGCCGCAAACCACATTTGCCAGTCCAGTCTTGGTTGGTGAGGCGTGGCCCAGACTGGATAGTGTGAAACATCTCCCGGTTTGTATCTGAAATGATATTCCTGCCATGTAACGCCATCAATGCTACCTTCGATCACAATTTCGTGACGAACGGTTGTCATAACCGCAAATGGACCATAATTGTGAACAATATGCCAGGGGGAAATAAATTTGCTGATAGAAGATTGCGATTGTTCACGTTTACCATCGATGATAGACGTCATTTGCTCAACACTGGAAAATAGTAGAACAAAGGAGACTGGGATAACGGCATATGAAAATAATCGAGAGTGACCACGATGTTTTTGATTAGCTAGCCTGGATATTGACCAGGCGGGCAAAATGGAACTTATGGCAGCGTCGTCAAATAAAAAAAGACAAATCGCGATGGTAAGGAGGTTAAAAAAATTGTAATTGCCAGTGAGCATAATTAGAGATTGGAAAACAATAAAACAAAATCCCGCCGTCATTCTAAATCGACGTGGCGCAAAAATTAAAAACGGCAAAATTAATTCAATAACCAGAGTCAAGGCTACGCCAGCCGTTAACAGGGCTTCTGGCAGATGATGGGCATACCATGCAAAAATAGTGGGCAGAGGTTGAGTTTCAAAATGATAATTGAGGGCCGTTAAGTTATCCCATGTGGGGTCGCGGCTAATTATTTTGACGACTCCACCGAGAAACATAAAGCGAAACAAAAGCCATCGATAAAGCCATACAAGCAATTTAGAGCCGCCTGGTAAGAATATCGCAAGGAACCCCACCTCAAGTAATAGCAGGTCCCATTGGAAAGTCATAAATGTTTGACCCGCATAAAATAATGAAAGGTAGAGAAGATAGAGGAGAATTAAGGCTGAGCGTTGAAAAATACCAATCATCAGCAGGCCGGATAATAGCGCGCCGATGACACAACTCACTTGCAACACGGTGTCACTCAGGTAAATCCAGAACACCATAGGGGTACGCCAATAGACACTGGATCCCAAATATTGTTTTAATAATGGCAGATATTGTTCCAGAGGCAGTACTCCCTCTGAGCCAATTAATCCGACAATTTGCGTGCCGAAGGACAGAAAAGCGGCGAGATAAATACTTCCTAATAATCGCAGGAAAAGCTGACTGGTTAATGTATAGCGGGCAGGTTCGCGATCTTTACCCCAAAAAAGGTGAGTAAAAAAACTCAAAAGTTCTCGATGTTGGGAGAAAAAGTTGTAGCTTAGTTCGCTGAAAAGCGCAAAAACCGACAGTCTGCTGTAAAGCCAGTGAAGAAGTGCCATGCCAGGCACCTTTTTGTATATTGAAAAAGCAGCATCTGCACCGCTGCGAATAGTGTTGTCGTGCTCAACAAATTGGATAGATTTTTTAAAATCATTCAAAGAAATATCAGGATATTCTGTATACACATCCTGATAGGCACGATAGATTATTTTCTTCTCAGTTAATTTTTCCCAATACTGAACCCATTCAAGACATATGTCGCAATCACCATCATAAATTAGAACTGGCAATGTGCCTGGCACATTCATCGATCAAGCGGCTTCAACCAGTTGCATGGCATTTTTGATAACTTGTATTCCAGCGCCTGGTTTGTATGCTTCTTCGCTTAAGAGTCGCCTGTAAGAGCGCGCGCCTTGCTGTCCTTGAAAAAGTCCAAGAATATGACGTGACATGTGGCTAAGATATATATCCTTTGAAAGTTGTGATTCAATATATTCGATATATTGCTGCAGTATTTCGTGTCGAGAAATAGCAGGAGTCTCAGGATTGAAGAAAGCCTGATCGATCTCAGAGAGAAGATAAGGATTATTACACACAGCTCGTCCAATCATGACTCCATCAACATGCTGTAAATGTTCCCTGCACTGCTCAATTGTCAAAATACCGCCGTTAATAACAATTTCCAGTTCAGGGAAATCCTTTTTAATTGCATAGACTACATCATACTTGAGAGGTGGTATTTCCCGGTTTTGTCGCGGGCTAAGTCCACTTAGCCATGCCTTACGTGCGTGAATAAAGAAAGACTTACAGCCGGCGTCACTCACTATCTGGATAAATTCAACCAGCTCTTCATAGCTGTCTTGATGGTCGATGCCAATACGTGTTTTTAGAGTAATGGGGATGCTTACACCCGATTGCATGCTGTGAATACATTCGGCAACCAGGGAAGGGTTCGCCATCAAACAAGCGCCAAACTGGCCTGATTGCACTCGATCGCTAGGACAACCAACATTTAGATTAACTTCATCGTAGGCAGCATCTTCTGCCATGATGGCACACTGCTTCAACTGTAAGGGGTCACTCCCACCCAATTGCAATGCCAGGGGATGCTCTTCCTTGTTAAAAGCCAGAAAATGATCTTTGTCTCCATGAATAAGCGCACCCGTTGTCAGCATTTCGGTATAAAGCATTACGCGGGATGAGATCAAACGAAGGAAATAACGAAAATGACGATCCGTATGCGTCATCATCGGGGCAATGCAAATTTTGCGGTTTATTGGAGACATGTGTGAATAATACTAATGATTATCTGTTGATCAAAATAATTTAGACCCAAAATCACAAAGCAGCAAACAAAGGATAAGATACAGTGTTTTTAGGGGTTTTGTGATATGAAAAAAATTAACATAGATATATTTCGTCTCAAATTTATTTGTTCGTGTGTTGGCTTCGGATTTTGATAAATCAGAAAGAGAGGAATTTAGTCTGACGGTTCAGGGTCAACGGCATTAAGACTATGGTGATTTTTCACCCGAAAATACCTCAGAGCTATTTAGCCTAATAAAACTTCATTTATTAGCGAAGTAGCTGAATCACTATGGACTTTGATTATTAATTAACATTTTGGTGAAAAGGGGTCTCAGATAAAATCCCCTGGGTAGACTAACACCAGGCTCCCCGGTTTCCGTGGTTGTCCGTGAAAGGGCACGGGCATTAGCTGCCTTCGGACGTATCTGCAGGTATTTACCCTGTCTGGCGCTAATTTTATCCAGTTCGCCCATACTGACCATGTCCATGAGTTCTTGCCAATCTGTACGCAAAGCGTGCTCCTGTTGTGGATTGGGACTCCAGATGAAAGATTGACCGATTCGCCGTTGAGATAAAGGAATTGTCGCCTGCGCTTCAATTGGAACCCATAGGACGCGGTTTAGTTTTAATTTAACGATAGAGTCTTCCCATGTGCTACCAACATTACCGCTTAGGGGGACTGTACAGACATAAGTTGATTCTTTGGGTTTCTGATGTTCGTCGAGAGGCAAAGTTTTTAATTCCACACCTATGTACTGAAAGTCAGGTTCCGGTAGAGATGATGCGGTAGCGCCCAGAAATAGCTCTATCAATTCACCCGTCCAACCTTTCGCCTTTTTTTGGTTGTCAGGTACTTGCAAGCCAAGATCGCCTGCAATTTGCAAGAGTGATTTCCCTGTCATGCCGGAAGCGCTTTCCAGTAATTCACTTTCAGTTTTTGGCGCCTTGGTGGATGATAATGTAGTCAATACTCAGACTTAACCATTGGTGAGAGAGTCAATAATAGTATTTCGAAGGCAATCGATTTTAATTTCATCCGTTACCATTTTATTGTCTTCATCGGTGATGAAAAAGATATCTTCAACGCGCTCGCCGTAAGTAGCAATTTTGGCACCTTGCAGAGTTACTCCACAATACTCCATGGCCATACCTATGCTCGACAGGATGCCGGGCCTGTCAGTGGTGGTTACTTCCATAATGGTGCGGGAATTTTTTTCATCATTGGTGAAAAACACACGTGTGGAAATGGGGAAATGTTTTAATTTTCGAGAACGCACTCGTGATAGTTCTTTTATAGGCTTATCAAGAGCTGATAATTGTTGAGTGAGTGCAGTTCTAATTTCTTTAACACGTTCCTTGCCCTTGATAATCTCACCTGTCTTTTCCAGAACGATAAACGTGTCCAATGTATAATTACTGGATGATGTGATAATTCTTGCGTCGACTACATTCAAACCCAGGTTATCAAGGGTGTGAGTAGTGCGTGAAAATAACTTTTTACGATCTTCTGTGTAGATAAATATTTCGGAACCGCCGCGAAAAGTTTTTTCACGTATTGCTATTAGTAGTGCATTAACAGGAGAGGCTTTCGTAATAGCTTCGGTGTGCCAGGCAATTTCATCCGGTGAGTAGCGGATAAAATAATCCTCGCCCAAAGAATCCCACAGTTTTTTCGGATCATTTCTAAGTCCCGAATGACTTTCAATCAGGTCAAGTGATGCCTTTTTTGTCTCTGAAATGCGCTCGGTTTTATCTATGGGATTCTCCAGTCCCCTTCTTAAGGCGAGTTTTGTTTTGTCATAGAGATCCGCAATGAGGGCATCTTTCCAGCTGTTCCAAAGTAAGGGATTGGTACCGGAGATGTCTGCGACGGTGAGTAAATACAGGTAATTCAGATGCATGACGTCACCAACAATCAATGCAAAATCGTTAATTACATCAGGATCGTTTATGTCTTTGCGTTGAGCCGTTTTTGCCATAAATAAATGAGAACGCACCAGCCAGGCAACCAGGCGACTGTCAAACTCAGGGAGTTTGTGATTTCGACAAAACCTTAGCGCGTCATCTGCACCTAAATCAGCATGACTTCCACCACGTCCCTTGGCAATGTCATGAAACATACCAGCAAGATAGAGTAATTCCTGTTTTGGGATTTCTTTCAATACTTGTTTGCATAGTGGAAACGTTTCCGATGTGCTCTCCTGTTCAAATAATCGCATGTTTCTCACCACAAACAAGATGTGTTCGTCAACCGTGTAGACGTGGAAGAGATCAAATTGCATTAATCCTTCTATTTCTGAAAACTCCGGGAGGTAGGCAGAAAGTACGCCGTATCTATGCATTCGTCTGAGCTCATGACCTACATGTCGAGGTTGACGCATGATTTCCAGGAAAAGACTTTGATTGCGCAAATCATTGCGGTAGTTTTCATCAATCAGATGGATAGATTCTCTCACCAGACGAATAGTGCTGGCGCGTACGCCTTTTATGTTCTCATTTTGTTGAATCAACAAAAATAATTCAAGTAAGGCTGATGGCCATCTAATGAACACGCGGCTATTACAAGCTTCAATAAAATCGTTACGAATTTGAAAACGCTTGTTTATAGGTTTAATTTTTTCTCTTCGTTTAGCGTAAATGATTGCTTCCTGAAAGTGTTGCAATAACATTTCATTGAGCCTGCCAAGTTCTCGCACAGTGCGATGGTAGACTTTCATGAATTGTTCCACGCCACTGTTGTCCTTTGTTTCAAAACCGAAGGCTTTAGCAACATTTCGCTGATGATCAAATAGCAAACGATCTTCATGACGACCGGTTTGCGTATGCAGGATAAATCGGACACGCCATAGAAAATCACGCCCCGCCGCTAAAATGTTGTATTCGTCTTTGGTGAGGAAATTGTGTTTTACTAATTCACTCAGGCGTGAGGCGGAAAAATGACGTTTAGCTACCCAATCGACAACCTGTATGTCTCGCAATCCACCTGGACCTTCTTTAATGTTTGGTTCCAGTTTGTGCTCAGTACCATCAAACTTCTGATATCGCGCAATTTGTTCTGACCATTTGGCCTGGAAAAATTTTCTTGAAGGCCATATTTTTTTTGGTCCAGTAAGTCTTCGCATTTCATCGAATAAGCGTTCTGAACCGACAACCAGACGTGCCTCCATCAAGTTTGTGGCTACAGAGATATCAGACTTCGCGGTCTTGACACATTCTTTGATATTACGAACGCTATGTCCTACTTCCAGACCGATATCCCAGAAAAAGGTAATGAGTTTTTCAATTTCTCGCTTCAGAGTCTTATCAATTCGGGGAGACGTGAGGATCATTAGGTCAATATCGGAGCAAGGATGTAATTCACCACGTCCATAGCCGCCAACTGCGATGAGGGAAATATTTTCAGAGCTGATTTTGCGTCGCCAAATAGAGATCAATAATTGATCAATTAACCAGGCACGGCGATAGAGGATATCCTTTACTGACTCGCCTGACTCAAACTGCTTATTGAGGTATTCGCTGCCTGTTAACAAGGCTTGTTTGTACAACTGGAGAGTCGAATCTGATTTATCTAAAGCCTTACCAAACTCCTCAATATTTAAAAGTTGACGATCGCAAATGTCTTCCCGCCACAACATCTTGACTAAAATATTTCGTCAGGTCGTCGCGTTAACACTTCATAGCCATCTTCTGTAACCAGCACTGTATGTTCCCATTGTGCAGACAGGGCGCGATCTTTAGTGACAACTGTCCACTCGTCCGGCAGTAGTTTTACGTGACGCTTGCCAAGATTAATCATAGGTTCAACAGTAAAAGTCATACCTTGCTCCAGGACCATGCCTGTGCCGTTTTGTCCATAGTGCAGTACCTGTGGTTCTTCGTGAAATACCTTGCCAATGCCGTGTCCGCAGTATTCACGGACAACGGAATAGTTGTTCGATTCCGCGTGATGTTGAATCGCATGACCTATATCGCCTAGTTGCACACCGGGTTTGATCATCTTGATGCCCAGGCTCATGCACTGATAGGTAATATCTACAAGTCGATTAGCGCGAATAGAGGGTTCGCCTACAAAAAACATCTTGCTAGTATCACCATGATAACCCTCTTTGATAACGGTAATATCGATGTTAATAATGTCGCCATTTTTAAGTTTTTTGTCACCTGGAATGCCATGACATACAACATGATTGACAGAAGTGCATATTGAACGAGGAAAACCTTTGTAATTCAGGGGTGCAGGAATAGCATTCTGCGTATCGACAATGTAATTATGGCAAATTTTATCCAGTTCATCGGTGCTGACACCTGCAGTCACATGGGGCTCTATCATCAATAGAACTTCCGCTGCCAATTTGCCGGCGGTGCGCATCTTCTCGATTTCGTCCGGGGTTTTTATCGTAACTGTCATCTTTATATCCGATAATTGATTGATTTATTAAAGAAAGATTTGTTGTGGCGCAACATATATGGTATAAAGCGCCCGCGTTAAAGCGCAATCTAAACGGCCAGACGATACATTACCATCGAATGGCTATTATTAACTACAGACGTATACAAAAATCGCGTACTTGGGTGCCAGAATTTTTCGGTTCTGGTTAGTTTGCGAGGTGTACGGATGCTTAACCCTAACGGAGAAATTACATGTCATCAGTCACCATGCGTGAAATGCTGGAGGCGGGCGTCCATTTTGGACATCAGACCCGCTATTGGAACCCTCAAATGGCTCCTTATCTTTTTGGCCATCGAAACAAAATCCATATTATCAATCTTGAACAGACTCTGCCCCTGTACAACGAGGCGCTCAATTACGTTGGAAAATTGGCATCAAGCAAAGGCAGGGTACTTTTCGTCGGGACAAAACGCTCGGCGCAGCAGATCATGAAAGAGGAGGCTCAACGTTGTGACATGCCTTTTGTCAATAAGCGCTGGTTGGGTGGTTTACTTACGAACTATAAGACAGTAAGGCAATCCATCAAACGTTACAAGGAACTTGAGGTCATGGAAGCCGATGGAAGCATCGATAGAATGAGTAAGAAGGAAGCCTTGCGATATCGACGTGAGCTGGAGAAGCTTGAGACAAATTTGTCTGGTATTAAGGATATGCCGATTTTACCTGATGCCATGTTTGTCATAGATGTAGGCTACGAAGACATTGCTATCAAGGAGGCCAGTATTTTAGGTATTACCGTTATTGGTGTAGTTGACAGTAATAACAGTCCAAAAGGCGTGGATTATATAATCCCAGGAAATGATGACGCTATTCGATCAATTCGTTTGTATGCAAAGGGTATTGCCGACGCGATTTTAGATGGCCGCCAAACCATAGCGCATTTGGGTGGCGCTGGCGCAGGGGCAGGGGCAGGAGATGATTTTGTCGAGCTCGATGAATCTGGCGCTCCAGTAGTCGATAGCAAAGCTCACAAAATCAAAAAGAAAGCCACCAGGAAAAAAGCAGTAGTGACGGAAGCTCCACCTACTGAACAAGCTGCTGAAGAAACAGCTGAACCAACACCCGAAGCCAATGAAAATGCTGCGGTCATAGCGGAAAAAATAGAGGCACTTACTGCGGGAAAAATTGAAAAAGCGGAAGAAGTGCCTGTTATAGAGGCTATAAGTGCGGCTCCGCTCGAATCAGGGGATAAGGCTGCCGATGTAGCTGCAGAAGAAACAAAATCTGCGAGCAAGAAAAAGGTGGCGAAGAAAAAAGTTACCAAGAAAAAAGCCACCGCCAAGAAAGTAGATTCTGAGTAAGGAAGGAAAAAAATGCAAATAACAGCGGCATTGGTTAAAGAACTCCGTGAAAGAACAGGTTCCGGAATGATGGATTGTAAAAAGGCCTTACAGGAGACTGAGGGCGACATTGAGATGGCGATTGAAAATATGCGTAAATCCGGCATGGCCAAGGCCGCAAAAAAAGCCGGGCGTATTGCTGCGGAGGGCGTGATTCTTATTCAACAGGGAGAAAATAATAGCGCTGCAATGGTAGAAGTAAACTCTGAAACTGACTTCGTTGCCAAGGATGGAAACTTTCTGGCTTTCGCCAATTCTGTGGCTGAGGCCGTTTTACAGCATCAACCCTCAGATCTTGATGCCTTGTTAAGTATAAATTCCGACGGTCAAAGCATAGAAGAAGCTCGTCAGACCCTGATTAGTAAAATAGGCGAAAATATCAATGTCCGTCGTTTTGCCGCGATCAACTGTTCGGGTGACTATCTTGGTAGCTACGTACATGGTGGCCGTATAGGGGTGTTAGTTGATATCTCGGGCGGCGATGTTGAGTTGTCTCGGGATCTGGCCATGCATATCGCGGCGAGCCGTCCTGCCTGTATTAGCGAGAATGACCTCTCTCAAGATTTGCTGGACAAGGAAAAAGCCATTTTTGTTTCGCAAGCTGAGGAAAGTGGTAAGCCGGCAGAAATAATCGAGAAAATGGTAAGCGGTAAAATGCAAAAATTTGTCAAGGAAGTGACCTTATTAGGACAGGGATTTATCAAGGATCCTGACCAAAGCATAGAAAAATTGTTGTCGAGTAAGCAAGCATCCGTCAATAGTTTTGTCTGCTACGAAGTTGGTGAGGGAATTGAGAAGAAAGTTGAGAATTTCGCCGAAGAAGTAATGGCGCAGGCTCAAGCCGCCGAGAAATAATTCAGTTATTTAGAGAGAATCAATTGTCTGCCAAAAGCAAAGAAGGATTGAAATTCAAGCGCATACTGTTGAAGCTTAGCGGAGAGGCGCTAATGGGTGATACCGGTTTTGGTATCGACCCGAAAGTTATTAAGCAGATAGCATCTGAAATACAGGATCTGGATCGCGCTGGTGCAGAGATTGCTGTTGTGCTCGGCGCAGGTAATTTTTTTCGCGGATCCGGATTGGCCGCTGCAGGTATTGATCGCGTAACCGCCGATCATATGGGTATGCTGGGAACTGTGATGAATTCATTGGCTTTGCAGGATGCGTTAGAGCAATTGGGTATGTTTGCCAGAGTCATGTCGGCCATTGTGATTAATGAAGTATGTGAAGATTACATACGTCGACGAGCCATCAGACATCTGGAAAAGGGACGTGTAGTGATATTTGCGGCTGGCACAGGTAATCCTTTTTTTACGACGGACTCTGCAGCCAGTTTACGTGCTGTGGAAATCAATGCAGAATTGTTGATAAAAGCCACTAAAGTCGATGGCGTATATTCCGCTGATCCCGTATTGGACAAATCGGCAACACGTTATGAAAGTCTTAAGTATGATGAAGTGATTGAACGTAAGCTCGGTGTGATGGATACCACCGCTGTAGTTTTGTGTCGTGAAAATAATATGCCACTAAGAGTTTTGGATATGATGAATAAAGGCGCCTTAATGCGAGCCGCCCTGGGGCAGAATGAGGGAACCCTGGTAACACAATAAACAGGTGAGTAAATATGAGTAAAGATATTATTGATGACGCCGATCAACGTATGAAAAAAAGCCTGGACACCTTCGGGCATGAGTTATCAAAAATCCGTACAGGTCGTGCTCATCCTGGTCTTCTTGAGCAAGTAAAGGTTAACTACTACGGTAACACTGTTCCCATTAACCAGGCAGCCAACGTCAATATTATGGATGCTCGTACCTTGAGTATTACGGCCTGGGACAAAAGTATGGTACCTGAACTTGAAAAAGCAATTCAAAATTCTGGTTTAGGGCTTAATCCCGTCACTACAGGAGAACTTATTCGCGTGCCTCTCCCGGCGTTGACTGAAGAACGGCGTAAAGATCTAACTAAAATCGTGCGCGGTGAAGCAGAAAAAGCCCGTATTTCTGTGCGAAATATTCGACGAGATGCTAATGGCAATCTCAAACCAATGGTAAAGGATAAAACGATCACAGAAGACGATGAAAGACGGGCGGAAACTGAAGTGCAGAAGTTAACCGACCAACATATTGCTGAAATAGAAAAAATGCTGGAAGTTAAGGAAAAGGAGTTAATGGAAATTTAGCATACCTTCGCGATGAGAATGACGGATTCTGAATTATCCAGATGCAGCTGAATATGCCTGGAGTGGTGAAACTTATAGCGCGGTTTACAATCGCCGATACAGATTGTACTTAGGCTCTGCCAGGTAAAAAATGGATAAGTCCAAAAATAGTAATAAACCACATCATATTGCTATCATCATGGATGGCAATGGTCGTTGGGCGAATAATAAAGGACTGCCTCGCGCCGCTGGTCACAAGGCTGGTATAAAAACACTACGCAAAATTGTCGAGTACTGTAGATCAGAAGAGATTCAGGTCTTAACTGTTTACGCCTTTAGCAGCGAAAATTGGAGGAGGCCAGTTCAGGAAGTAGGTTTACTAATGGAATTATTTATTACGGCTTTGGAAGAGCAGGTTGCTGAGCTTCATACGAACGGAGTGAACATTCAATTCATAGGCGATCTCAGCCGTTTCCCCGAAAAACTGCAAGATTCCATCGCTGCAGCTGAATCCCTCACAGAAAATAATATCAGTCTTAATTTACGTATGGCTGCCAATTATGGTGGTCGATGGGATATTACCAATGCCTTTAAATCCTTGTTATCACGTATTGACAGGAACGAAATAGATATAGGCGACGTAGATGAGGCAATGATTCAGCAGTCCTTGTCGCTGGCTGAGTTACCTGAGCCGGATCTATTTATTCGTACGGGTGGAGAACAGAGGATTAGCAATTTTTTACTTTGGCAATTGGCTTATACAGAATTATATTTCACTGATATATATTGGCCTGATTTTTCGCCCGAGAAACTGGCTGAAGCTTGTGAGTGGTACGAGAAAAGACAACGTAGATTTGGTCAAACTTCTGAGCAGTTAAAGCAAGCCAGGCATGCTTAATCTACGCATTATTACGGCAGTTATCCTGGCTCCTGCATTTCTACTCTTTGTACTTTATCTTGACACGTTCTGGTTCGCCCTGGTTATGGCCGCAGTTATTGCTCTGGCAGCGTGGGAATGGGCTGGTGTATCCGGCTATTCGCAAACCTTATCGAGAGCTGGATATACTGTATTTATATTGTTATTGCTTGGTGCCGTGTATGAGTTTAAAACGGATTTAGTCTCGGTATGGCTGATCACCTTTGCTCTGGTTTGGTGGCTAGTTGCATTTGGCCTGGTTTTACGTTATCAAAAATTTGAAGAATCGGATTTTAGCTTACCCATCCCGGCCATTATTATGGGAATACTGGTTCTGGTGCCACCGTGGCTCAGTCTAATAGTGTTGCGTGCGGATGAACCGGATGGGGTAAAATCAGTCCTATTCTTATTGGTATTGATCTGGAGTGCTGATATTGCCGCCTATTTCAGTGGGCGTCGCTGGGGTAAGAACAAGCTTTGCAATCGTGTGAGTCCCGGTAAGAGTTGGGAGGGTGTTTTCGGAGCGCTGGTAGCGGCCGCAGGAATGGGTCTGGTCTATGCGATTTACCAGGGAATGCAGGGGACTGATGTATTGATATTCATCACAATAAGTCTGTTTACCGTACTCGCCTCCATATTAGGAGATTTATTGGAGAGTTTGATGAAACGTCTTGGTAATGTGAAAGACAGTGGCACCATACTGCCAGGTCATGGTGGCATATTGGATCGTATAGATTCTCTGACGGCCGCTTTACCCGTGTTTTGTGCTGCGCTTTGGCTTTGGGAAAAATCAATATGATTAGCGTTACGATTCTTGGTTCTACCGGCAGCATCGGTGTGAATACCCTTGATGTGATATCTCAACATAGTGACAAGTACAAAGTCTTTGCCCTGACGGCCAACACAGGCCTTGAGAAAATGCTGGATCAATGTATTCGGTGGCAACCGGCTTATGCAGTCATGGCTGATGAGGATAGTGCTGAGATTTTACGTGCCAAATTAAAATCCGCAGCACCAGAGGTCAATGTTCTGGGTGGACAACCAGGCCTGCTGCAAGTTGCCAGTCATAAAGACAGCGATTACGTCATGGCGGCCATTGTCGGTGCAGCGGGCTTGTTACCTACGCTAGCGGCGGCAAAAGCGGGTAAACGGATATTGCTGGCAAATAAGGAGTCACTGGTTTTATCGGGGCAACTATTTATGGATGCGGTACGTGAGTCTGGCGCAGAACTATTACCTATTGATAGCGAACATAACGCTATATTTCAATGTATGCCGCTCAATTTCGCTGAAGGTCTAGCTGAAACCGGCGTTGAACGCATCCTCCTTACGGCCTCCGGTGGGCCTTTCAGGACCAAATCCCTTGATGAGCTTCATAATGTTACGCCAGATCAGGCCTGCGCCCACCCCAATTGGGTAATGGGCAGAAAAATATCCGTAGATTCGGCAACCATGATGAACAAGGGGCTGGAATTGATTGAGGCCTGCTGGTTATTTAATACTACCCCGGATCATATACAGGTAGTTTTACATCCCCAGAGTGTCATTCATTCCCTGGTGGAATATGCCGATGGCTCAGTTTTAGCGCAGCTAGGTAATCCTGATATGCGCACGCCAATAGCGCATGGATTAGCGTGGCCCGAACGAATGAAATCGGGTGTTAGCTCACTGAATCTTTTTGATATTGCACGCCTGGATTTTGAGGAACCCGACCTGGATCGTTTCCCTTGTTTGCGTTTAGCTAGCGAAGCCATGCAATTAGGCGGTACAGCAACAGCGATACTTAATGCTGCCAACGAAATTGCAGTGGCAGAATTTCTGGCAGGTCATGTTCGTTTTACAGATATTGCAAAAATAGTTGAATCCGCCTTGACTACTATGACGGTTGCCAAAATCGTGTCCTTACAGTGTGTTCTTGCCGCGGATAGTCAAGCCAGGGAATATGCACTCTCGGCAGTACAGGAGATTGCGGCATGATTGACGTCATCCAATCTATCCTGGCGTTCATCGTTGTACTGGGTATTTTGATCACCTTTCACGAATTTGGTCATTACTGGGTCGCGCGTTTATGTGACGTAAAAATATTGCGATTTTCCATCGGCTTCGGTCGACCATTATGGAAGCGTAATTTTGGAGAGGACCAGAGTGAATTCGTCATTGCCGCCCTCCCTCTTGGCGGTTATGTGAAGATGCTCGATGAGCGGGAAGGGACGGTCTCAGAAAAGGATAAACATCGCGCATTTAATAATAAGTCGCTTTCACAGCGCATCATGATTGTGATTGCAGGGCCCCTGTTCAATTTTATCTTCGCAATCGCAGCCTACTGGCTTATGTATGTGGTGGGAGTGAACGATTTAAAACCTCTAATCGGAGAAATAAACTCGACGTCAATAGCGGCTGAGTCCGGCTTTAGAACTGGCGACGAGATAATCGGTGTAGATGGCAAAAAAACGCCTACCTGGTCAGCCGTCATTGATACGACCGTGGCAAATATCGTCAATGCCAGAGAAGTCGAATTTACTGTGCGCAGAGGTCAAACCAGTGAAGTACAAATTTCCCTGGATCTGGCACGGATTTCGATTGACGAAATGGCATCAGGTCAACTATTTAAGGCAATAGGTCTGTTTCCTAAACGACCAATCGTTCCTGCCATTATTGGTGAAATCATTGCCGACGGTGCCGCTGAACAAGCAGGCATGCAAGTTGGCGATGAAATTATGAGAGTCGATGATGCACCAATTAAGGACTGGATGGCGTGGGTGGAGATTATACGGACGAACCCTCAGAAAGTTTTACAGGTTGAGCTTATGCGTAGCGGAGAATCGAGGTTAATAAGGATTGTACCGCTGTCTGTTGTGGAGGGTGATAAGAAAGTGGGCAAGATAGGTGCAGGCGTGGAAAAAAGTTATCTGGAGGATACATCCTATCTGGCAGTTGAATCGTATTCGTTGATTCCTGCTTTTTTCAGAGCTGTGCAAAAGACGGGTGAGATGTCCATGTTGACCCTGCGTATTCTTGGTAAAATGATCATGGGAGAAGCCTCTGTTAAGAATTTAAGTGGACCTGTCAGTATTGCTCAATATGCAGGTAAAACGGCCAATCTTGGAATTGCAGCTTTTCTTGGTTTTATGGCAATCATTAGTGTTAGTCTTGGCGTCTTGAATTTGTTGCCCGTGCCATTGCTGGATGGCGGTCATTTGTTGTTTTACCTGATTGAGATGATCAAAGGCAGTCCGCTCACAGAATCTTTCCAGGTAGCGGGTCAACAATTCGGTTTGATCTTATTGCTCGGCTTGATGAGCATTGCCCTTTATAATGATGTGATGCGCCTGATGGGTTAATTACCGTGGTATAATTTGCCTGGTGCATTGAGTCGATGTAATGATGTTGAGGGGCAGATTGTGGCACTGTGGATATAATGAATGGCATCTCATAAGCTCGCGGTTTATTTGAATGTCTGGTAGCACAGCTGTGCATAGATTGAATGATATATTTATATTAATAAATTAAATAAAAGCATTAAATTCATGAAGATATCCAAGAATTTTTATAGATTACTTTACCTGTTTTTGTTCTCGTTTTTTTGTTCCGGCGCCTATCCCGCCCAGGAATTTGTCATTGATGACATAAGAGTAGAAGGCTTGCAACGGCTGACGCCTGGCACCGTGTTCAACTACATGCCCATCGAAGTAGGTGACACCTTCAACGACCAAATTTCCATTGAAGCTGTACGTTCATTATTTAAAACCGGTTTTTTTGATGATGTAAGGCTTGAACGTGATGGCAATATTCTGGTTGTGGTTGTCAAAGAGCGACCAGCGATTGGCAGTATATTGATTGAAGGCAATAAGGACATTAAAACAGATGACCTCCTGGATGGTTTAAAGGAAGTTGGGTTTGCTGAAGGCAGGGTTTTTGAACAGTCGCAATTGGATAAACTTGAACGCGAACTTCAACGTCAATATTTCTCTGCCGGTAAGTACGGCGTCAGAATCAAGTCCACTGTGAAATCTCTGGATAATAATCGTGTCGCGGTTTCCATTGAAGTATCTGAAGGCAAGGCTGCCAAAATCAAGAAGATTAATATTATTGGAAACAAGACCTTCAAAGAGAAGAAGCTTTTAAAGGAATTTGAGTTAACATCCAAAACCTTACTGTCTTTTTTCACCAAGACTGATCAGTATTCCAGACAAAAATTATCCGCAGATCTTGAAACTCTCCGCTCGTATTATCTGAATAGCGGTTATGTAAATTTTAACATTGAATCCACGCAGGTATCGATTACTCCCGATAAAAAAGATATCTACATCACCATTAATATTGCCGAAGGTGATCAATATACAATCTCGGGTGTCAAACTGGCAGGAGAACTTATTTTGCCAGAGGAAGATTTGTTCAAGTATATCGTCGTCCGGGATGGGAGCTTGTTTTCTCGTCGAGATGTGACTAACAGCAGTACTTTTCTGACAGATGTACTGGGTGGTGAAGGTTATGCGTTTACTAATGTCAATTCGATCCCGGATATAAATGAAGATGATAAAACTGTCTCCATCACTTTTTTTGTTGATCCGGGAAAACGTGTTTATGTGCGACGCGTAAATTTTTCTGGTAACACACGTACACGAGATGAAGTTATCAGGCGTGAATTACGACAACAGGAAAGTGGCTGGATCTCCACGCCAAAAGTTGAAAGGGGTAAGATCCGCATGCAGCGTCTCGGCTATTTTAATGAGGTGAATGTGGAAACACCCGCAGTACCCAAT